>CAZMZG010000022.1:0-1448 GCA_964570785.1 uncultured Atribacterota bacterium
GTTGGAGTATGGAGAAAGCTGTAGGGAGGAGGTGGACTAAGTGGTAGTTACCCGCGAAATCAGGCTTTCTACCAAAGGACACACCGATATTATTGATATCACCGGAGAAGTGGAAAGGATCATTGTCCAAGCGGGAGTAAAAGATGGCATCGCCTGTCTTTTTGTTCCAGGTTCTACGGGGATAGTTACCACCATGGAATTTGAGCCAGGGCTGGTTGAAGATTTGAAACACTTTTGGGAAAAGATGGCCAGCTCCCGTGATGAGTACCAGCACAATGTGCGCTGGGGGGACGGCAATGGTTACGCCCATGTTCGGGCGGCAGCGAGTGGTCCTTCATTAACTTTACCCGTTAAAGATGGGAAGGTTATACGGGGAACCTGGCAGGATATAGTTTTTATAGATTTTGATAATCGCCCCCGTTCCAGGACTTTGATAGTCCAGATTGTGGGTGAGTAGGGATGAAAGTGGTCCGACCTTTTGCTTTTCGACTCCCCCGGGAAATCTACTTTGGTTGGGGAAAAGGCGCGGAAACAGGGGAACTGGTCAAATCTCTGGGTAAAAAAGCTTTTATAGTGACTGGGAGAAGAGCCACCAAAGAGACGGGTATTCTTGGGGTGGTAACCTCTTCTTTAGAAAAAGCCGGTCTCGAGTGGGTGGTTTTTGACCAGGTTGAGCCTGAACCCTCTCTGGAGATAGTTGATGCCGGCTTACGCAGAGCTTACCAGGAAAGTTGCGACCTGGTTTTATCCCTGGGTGGGGGGAGTGCTCTGGATTGCGGTAAGGCAATTGCTGGTCTCCTGGGACAGGACGAAAGCGTGGTACCTTATTTTGATGGGGTTAAAAACCTTGAGGGACCAGGTACTCCATGGGTGGCCTTGCCTACTACAGCAGGAACCGGTTCGGAAATGACCAACAATGCGGTTTTGACCAACTATCGCCTGGGGGTCAAGAAAAGTTTTCGCAGTCCTTACCTCGTGGCCCGAATGGCTATTATTGACCCTCAGTTTACCGTTTTTTTGAGTGCGCGCATTACTGCTTCTTCGGGTATAGATGCTCTGGTGCAAGCTATAGAGGCTTTTACAAGCCCTCGTACTAACCCGGTTAGCGAGTTGCTGGCTCTTGAAGCTGTAAGGCTGATCTGGCAATTTCTACCCCGTGCAGTGACGGAGGGAAATGAGAGACGTTTTAGAGAACAAGTTGCCAAGGGAAGCATGATCAGTGCCATGGCCTTTGCTAACGCTTCCTCAGGTCCTGCCCACGGTCTCTCCCATATTATAGGGCCTGCTTTTGGCATTCCCCATGGTGAAGCCTGTGGATTGCTTTTTCCGGTTACCATGCGCTTTAACAAAGGAGTTTGGGGCACAAAATACGTTGCTATTGCCAGAGCAGTGGGCATCGAGGGTGAAAGCCAGGAGGAAATTATAGACGCTTTTGAAAGAGCTTTCAG
>CAZMZG010000022.1:1548-20060 GCA_964570785.1 uncultured Atribacterota bacterium
TATCTTTTCCGTGGCCCGCGTGTCGACTGGGGTATTGTGTTCCTGAAACCCGGCCAAAATATGGGGGCTCATTATCACCGAGAAGTGGAAGAGACTTTTTTTATCCTTGAAGGAGAGGGAGTAATCCTGGTAAATGGTGAGGAGTTCAGGGTTTCTGCAGGAGATGCGATACGTCTTGAGCCCGAAGAACGCCATGACTTACGTGCAACTAATGATAACTTCCTTAAGGGGATATTCATAAAAGTACCCTATCTTCCTGAAGACAAAGTAAGTTGCTAATTGATGGTCGATTGGAAAGCCGTAGAACAGTTTTTGGGTAGTCTCAGCTGTTGCAGGGTATGCCCCCTGGAGTGTGGAGTAAACCGCCTTCAGGGGGAAAAAGGCAAATGCAGAGTGGGTTTTTTACCTGAGATAGCCAGCTATCACCCTCACTTTGGAGAAGAGTCTATTCTTTCTGGCTGGAGAGGTTCGGGCACTATTTTCTTTTCAGGCTGTAATATGAAGTGTGTATATTGTCAAAATTATTCTATCAGTCAGCTGGGAGAGGGGAAGGCCATTCCCATTGAGGATCTGGTCCGGATTATGCTTGCCCTGGAGCGTATGGGGTGCCATAATATCAACCTGGTTTCCCCAACTCACTTTTCGCCCCAGATACTGAAAGCCCTGTATCTTGCCAGGGAGAAGGGTTTAAGCATTCCAATTGTTTACAACACAGGAGGTTACGACAAGCTGGAAACCCTGCGCCTTTTCAGGGGTGTGGTGGATATCTATCTTCCCGATATGCGTTATGCTAACGAGGAAAGTGGTTTGCGCTATTCAGGCATTCCCAATTACCCTGAAGTTAATCGTCGGGCACTTCTTGAAATGTTTGAGCAGGTGGGCGAAGTGGTTTTGAAGGAGGGGGTGGCAGCGAAAGGCTTGATAATCAGGATTTTGCTTATTCCCAGTCTTATTGAGGAGGCACTTGAAAATCTTCGCTTTATAGCCGAAAATATCTCCAGGAGGGTACATATTACTTTGATGCGTCAGTATCGCCCGGTTTATAAGGTTTCAGCTGAGCGATTTTCGGAACTGAACGGCTTCATAGACGATACTACCTACCGAGAAGTAGTGCGTTTTGCCCAAGGACTGGGGCTGAAGAATCTTATCCTACAGTAAGCAGCAGGGGGGTTAAGCTTATGCAAGAGATAATCAAGCAGGTTGCTCATTTCATGGCAGTAGCGGCACGCACCGCTCCTAAAACCAAAGGTGAAGATTTCGTTACGGTCAAGGTGCTGGATAAAGAGGAAACTGAGAAGCTGGGAGAGGCCATGATTAACTACGGCAGAGAAAAAGGCATAGCCGGTTTTATAAGAGATGGGCAGAATGTGAAGGATTCAGAAGCGGTTTTGCTTCTGGGTATAAAAGATGCCACTCCAGCTGGTTTGAACTGTGGGGCCTGTGGGTTTAGCTCCTGTAGCGAACTGCAGCCGAGAGAAATGAAGGATTTCAAGGGTCCACAGTGTGTTCTGAGGGTGCTGGATTTGGGTATTGCTCTGGGTTCTGCAGTGAAGACAGCCTCTATTTTTAATGTTGACAACCGCATCATGTATCGTATTGGAGTTGTGGCTCGCTTGAGTGGGGTGTGTAACGACGATCTGGTGATGGGAATTCCTCTTTCTGCATATGGGAAAAATATTTATTTCGATAGAAAGGGATAGGTGAATATTGTGGACCTTGCTTTGCGAATTCAGGACATTATAGGTTTGATTCTGGCGGTTTTGATCGTTGCTATCCTGATAAGCATTGTGCTGATCCTTCGTGAAAGTGCTCGGGAGCGGAGAATGTGGGAAGAAAGCGAAGAAGATATTTTTTCTTCTCCCCGCAAACGAAGTTCCAAAAAACTGATATCGGACGAGATTTCCACTTCTGAACAACCGACTTCAGTTTCCGGGTGGAAGGGAAAAATCTTGAAGGAATTGGAAGCCCGGAAGGGGTGGAGTGCTCTTTCCCGCTCTGTACCCCGTAAAGAGGAGACACTGAAAGAAAAAGCTTCAGATTCAGAAACTGCTTTTCAGCCTCCTGCGGAAGAAGAAGTGTCGATACCCCTTGAGAAAGATGAACTTTCGGAAAATGAAAAAATCCAGGTGCCGCTTGAAGAACCCATTGAGAAGCCGGAACCGCCTCAGGTGGTCCTGGAGCGGGCTCTTAAAAAATTGCAGGGTCTTGGTTTGGATATCAAGGAAATCCAGCCCCTGCTGGATGAAGAGAGTATCGTTTTCTCGCCACTACTCTGGGAGGTAAAGGAAGAAATTCGTTCTGGTAAAGAGGTGGGCAATATCGTGGTCCACACGGTATTTAAGACCCTACCTGGTTATTCCGGAGAGGAAGTGGTTGAGATGTATCGTTCCGGCAATCTTTCTGTGGTTGAGAAAATGGAAGCCCGGATTCGTACTGCTGAAGGCCGAGAATTCCTGGTGGCCACGCTGGGGCTGGAGTATTTCAGGGTGCCAGCTCTTGAGAAAAGTTTTTATGAGGGGCATTTGACCGAAAAAGAATACGAGCTTTTGCGGGCCTTGAAGTTTGTTGATCGCAATACCAAAAAGGATTTTGCTCGGGTTGTTTATAAGAAAATCATGAGCGAGGAAGAATGATTCCGGTAGAAGCTACGCACCGTTTGCGGAGCAAAAAAGGTATTTTCTCGGGTGGTGCCCAGCTTTGGGGTGGTGAACGGAGAAAAACTTCGGGAACAAAGTTCTGGGTCGCTTTGGCTGTTCTTTGGGGGACCTGGCTTTTCCTGGGTTACGTTGTTTATCCCTTGCTTTTCAGCAATTATGTTCCCTTGCGCTATCTTTCTCTAATCTTTTGAGATTTGCTTCTAATAGCTTTGCTGGCTTCTTTTTTGATTCTCCAGCTGTGCTATAATCTAATAAATAAGCTGCTTTTACTTTTTAAAAGGGGGTGATACCTTGAGAAGCTGGTTCTGGGCTTTGATTGCCATTGTGGCGCTTATTCTGTCTATTGTGGCCCTGGTGGAATTTAACCTGCTTCAACCCCAGCTTTCCAGTATTCAAGAAACTGTTAATTCTAACCAGGAAGCCCTGAAAAGCCTTTCTGAAAAGGTGGCAACTGTTCCTGAAGATGTTACCGAACTTGGGGCAGGTATCGATTCTTTAGAAAAGGCTCAGGGGGAACTTGCTCAAGAGCTTTCCACGCAAAAAAGCTTTATGGATGAGCTGAGCAGTGCTGTTTCAAAAAACAAAAGCCTTATTTCTGAACTGTCTCAAAATCTCGGTGCTTTTATGAGCTCAGAAGAAATTCAGCGTTATTTTGAAGAGCAAAACCAGAAAGTGAGTACTCTGGAAAACGCTTTATCAAACTTTTCTCAGAAAGTGGATGAAATCAGCACCTTTGCCTCTGCTTTAAACCAGAAGTTTGAGGCACTTGAGAAGAGTCTTAACCAGACTTCTTTGGGGCTCCGCAAAGAATTTCAGGAAAAAGTCAATCTCCTCTACCGTAATTTGCAGGATACCACTCAAAATCTCGGTACTGTCCAATCCCAACTTGAGGAGCTTAGAAGTACTCTTGCTGAACTCCCTGAACAGTTTTTGAGCAAAGAAGAGGGAGAAGCTCTGCGTTCTTTGTTTGAAGAAAAACTGGAGATCTCGCAACTTCGGTTGGCTGATCTTGAAAAAAAGGTTGAGGATTTGGCCAACAGGCTTTCCGAGTTTATAGTTAAAGTTGATTCCCTTGAAGATGCGGTAGCTCAAAGTGGAGACAACATAGGCTGGTTGATGGAAAGGGTTAACACACTGGCTGGTGAGATGAAAGAGCTGTTTTCCCGTTTGGAAAATTCTTCAAGTTCCTTGAGCGACCTTTCGCAGGCTGTAGATGAACTTCGCCAGAAAACTTCACAACTGGTTATCCTGCAGGGCGAACTGGAAAAGCTTTCTGATAAAGTCGCCAGCCTGAACCTTGACCAGCGCTTAGCTACGCTTTTGAATTATTCCAAAAAAGAGATAAGTACTCTTCAGAAAAAGCTGGAGGAGTTGGAGCAGTCAGTTGCTTCTCAGAGTGAGGTAAAACTTTTGAAAGAAGAACTGGTTGCTTCGAAAGAGTCATTTCAGAGCGCTTTGGATAACCTGTCTCAGGCCCTCGAGGAGATTAAGGCCGGTTTTGCCCAGGTCTCTTCCCAGTTCCGCAAAGAATTTCAGGAAAAAGTCAATCTCCTCTACCGTAATTTGCAGGATACCACTCAAAATCTCGGTACTGTCCAATCCCAACTTGAGGAGCTTAGAAGTACTCTTGCTGAACTCCCTGAACAGTTTTTGAGCAAAGAAGAGGGAGAAGCTCTGCGAAGCTTTTTTGAGGAGAAAGCAGGGGTTTTGGAGGACAAACTTGGGGAATTCGAAAATAGCCTTAATGGGCTTAGCGAGGCACTGGATAACCTGAGTAAAGATTTTGTTGAATATCAGGAAGAAAATGCTCAGCAAATAGAAGAGCATTTGTCAGAAATGAGGACCCAACAAACGCAACTTGCGGCTTCACTCGAAAAAGAGATGGTAGAGATTTCCGAAAGACTGAATAGATTGGAAGATAGTCTTAACCAGAAGGTTGAGGATTTAAGTTTCCTGTCAAAAAAGTATGAACAAGTTGCTCAGAACCTGGGGGTTCTTGAAGAGTCCCTTCCTCAGCTTAGGGGAGATATTGAAAAGCTGAAGATTACCATTTCTGAGGAGGGAGAAAATTGGCAGCAGAAATTTCAGGAATTGGCTCAAGTCACAAGGGGGGAAATTGAAAAAGTTTTAGCTGGTTTACCCGACAAGGCTCGTCTTGAGGAACTGGCGCACTCTTTGACCAGCCTGACTCAAGAGCAGTTGCGCATTAAAGAAGAGATTTCTGCCCTGAAAAGCCAGCGGGAATCCTTGCTTGCCCAGTGGGAGGAGAAATCAAAAATTATCGAAGAGTTAAGGCAGCAGCTGACCAATTTTGCACAAGAAAAGGCGAACAAGGAAGAGGTAGAGCAAATCGTCTCGGAAATCGATCAATTGCTTACTGGAAAAGAAACGCTTGAGGCTCGATTGCAGGAGCTTGATCAAAAGATCAATGCTTTGGAAGAGCAATGGTCTGCTCTGGATGCGTTCGGAATTGGAGAGAGCGTGAGCGCCCTGCAAGAAGAAGTGAAAGAGCTTTCTCTGTCCCTGGATGGCGTTTTGAAGAAACTGCGTGAGGTTCCTGAACAAGAAGCTGTTCAAGAGTTGAGTTCCACCCTGGAAGGGGCCCTGGCTCAGCTGGAAGCCCTGAAAAGCTTTACCCAGGATACCTTGCGCCAGGAGATCCAGGTTCGGATAGACGCGGTGGAGAAAAGAATAGCAGAGCTTTCTGAGAACATGTTTTCTGCTCTCCAGGATGCCAGAGTAGATTCTCAGGAACTGGAGACTATTAAGCAGGCTCTGGCGGAGCTTTCTGCTTCTAAGAAAACCCTGGAAGAAAAAGTGAGCCAGATCTTGGAAACCTTGGAGAAAGAAGAAGCAGTGGAGAATGTTCAGGAGGACCTGAATGCACTGACTCAGCAAAAAGAGGCTTTGCGAGCTGAGATAGCTAAGCTGGGCGAAGAAAGGGCCACCATTGACCAGAGGCTTCAGGAAAAAATTAAAGAGCGGGAGCGCATTGAGCAAGAGATTCGGGAGCTCAAAGAAACCAAAGGGTCGCTTGAAGAAATTACCCGGCTTGAAGAAGAAAAACGCAAAGCTCAGGAAGCAATTGATGCTCTACGGAGAGAACTTGTTGCTAAGGACCAGCAAATAGAGGAATTGCAGCGTGAAAACGAGCGCTTGAGTGCGCTGCTTGAGGAGAGCAAAAAATACACTTCATACGTAATTTTGCCCTGGGATAATTTATGGACCATTGCTCGCCGATACTATCGCGATGGCAGGAAGTGGAAAATCATTATGGAGGCCAACAAGGACCTGATTACGGATCCTTTGAAGTTGAAACCTTATACCGAAATTAGAATACCCCGTTTTCCCAACGATGATCCTTGAAAAGTGCAGGAAAGGGAGGCCTGGTTATGGAGTTAAGCGAAGTAATAAAATCTCGTCGAAGTGTTCGTAAGTTTCGCAGTGAAGAGGTTGTGGAAGAGGACTTGAAGGATGTTCTGGAAGCAGCTCGTATGGCACCTTCTGCAGGAAATTTACAGCCCTGGAAGTTTATCGTGGTTAGAAACGAAAAAAAGAAGCGCTATCTGGCTCAGGCTTGCTCGGGACAGGAATTCGTGGGTGAAGCTCCAGTGGTTATTGTTGCCTGTGCTACGGGGCGGGGTGGTTTCATTGGAAAATATATGGAGAGCTGGCCTGTTGACGTAGCCATTGCTGTGACTCACCTTATTCTTGCTGCCTGGAATAAAGGACTCGGTACTTGCTGGATAGGTGATTTTGATGAGGAAAAAGTAAAAGAGATTTGTGAAATACCACCTGAGGTGAGAGTGGTGGCCATCACCCCTCTGGGTTATCCGGTGAAAGTTCCTCAAGCTACTCAGCGCAAATCTCTGGAGAGGATTGTTAGTGAAGAGGTGTATACTTCCTGACGGGAAGTGAGTAGTTTTGGTACTCAGGATTGAAGTGGACGACATTCTGGTGTTGAAAAAGAAGCATCCCTGCGGTAGCCTTGAGTGGAGAGTAACCCGGGTAGGGGTGGATATTGGTATTAAGTGTCTGGGATGTGGTCGTTTTGTGATGATACCCCGGCGTAAACTGGAACGCAAAATTAGAGAGGTGATACGCCGGGGTACCCATCTCAAGCCCCACGAGATAGCTGTGGAGATTTAAAAATGGGCCTGAAGGCTGGTATTATTGGACTTCCCAATTCCGGAAAAACCACACTTTTTAACCTGCTTACCCGGGCTCATGCTGCTGTTGCTCCCTATCCTTTCTGCACTATTGAGCCCAATCTGGGGGTAGTAAACGTCCCTGATCCTCGTCTGGAAAAGCTGGCTGAACTTTTGAAACCCCCTCGGATTGTGCCGGCCACGGTTGAGTTTGTGGATGTTGCTGGTCTGGTGGAAGGAGCCAGCAGGGGAGAAGGTTTGGGAAACCAATTTTTAAGCGCCATACGTGGTGTAGACGCGGTTGTGGAAGTAATTCGCTTTTTTCTTGACTCCAATGTCCCTCATTTCATGGGTGAGCTCAACCCCCGGAGAGACCGGGAAGTGGTAGATCTCGAACTTATGCTCTCCGATCTTGAAATTGTGGAAAGACGTCTCCAGAAGGTTCAGGAGCTTTTCAAAAAAACTTCCAGCAAAGAACTACAGAAGGAAAAAGATTTGCTTTTGCGCTTACGGGATGCTCTTTCCCGGGAAGTGCCTCTTCGCAAATTAACTTTTAGCGAAGAAGAGATGACCATTTTGAAACCCTTTCAACTGATTACTCTCAAGCCCGTAATCTATCTTGCCAATCTTGATGAGAGCGAGCAGGCTCTTGCCCTTTATCGGGAGATGGAGAAGTTATGCGAAAAAGACGATGCACCTTTGCTTCCTCTCATGGTTAAACTGGAACAGGAACTCCAGGAAATCGAAGACCCTGAAGAACGCAAAGCGCTGATGGAAGAGTTTGGCCTTTCCGAAGGTGGTCTTGCGGCTTTTATCCGCAAGACCTATGCTACTCTGGGACTTATCACCTTTTACACTTTTGGTGATAAAGAACTCCGTGCCTGGGAGTTGCGTCGGGGCAGCACAGCGAGGGAAGCGGCGGGCAAGGTGCATACCGATATGCAGAAAGGATTTATCAAGGCAGAAGTGATTAATGCGGAAGAGCTGATTCAGATTGGTTCCCTGGAACAAGCCAGAGCCTTAGGTCGTGTCCGCCTGGAGGGCAAAGACTACCAGGTTCAGGATGGGGATTTGCTCTATTTTCATTTCTCGGTTTGATTGGTGCTTGTTCTGATTTTTTCAGCTATTTTTTGCTGAGTTTGCCATTGGCCGAAGAGTTTGCCTTCTCTGGCCAGTCCTCCCAGTAGCTTTAGTTCCTTTCTGCTCAGCTTGCGAGGAACAACTTCAGCAAATGGGGTGCCTGGAAGAGGCATAAAACTATGAGCGTGAATTTGAGCCCCTGTGGCAATCAGCTTTTTGATCAAGGTGAGAGTTTGCTGGACTTCATCTTCAGTTTCTTGAGGGAAACCGAAGATGAAGTCCACAATGGGAATGAAACCTGCAGAGGCTGCGTTTTCTGCAGCCTGAAGGACGTCTTCACTGCGATGACCTCGCCCGATTAAGCGCAACAGACGATCACTTCCCGACTGAGCACCGATAACCAGATTGGTGTTGTCCACCATTTTACGGAGTTCTTGAGCTACTTCTTGAGTCAAAAATTCTGGGCGTACCTCAGACGGAAAAGAGCCAAAAAATATGCGCCCCCTTTTACCTATAATGCGCCTTATTCCATAAAGTAACTCCAGGCAGGCCTTAATGTTGAGTGTTTTGCCGTCGGGAGAGCCATAGGAGAGAGCGTTGGGCGATATAAAGCGGATGTCGGTGAGGTTGTGCTTCTGCATCAAGCGAACGTATTCCAGTATTGCTTCCAGAGGGCGGTGGCGAGGTTCTTTCCCAAAAAGATAGCTGGTTTGGCAGAAAAAACACCCAAAGGGACAGCCTCGGGTTATTTCCAGAGGTCCAAATATGCCCAGCCAGACTGGTGAGGGTAAATATTCTCCCAGCTGGATAGGTTCTCCCTGAATTACCCGAGTTGTTTGAGGAAGAGGTTCCTCTTTCCATTCCCTCAAGACTCTTGCCAGAGCTTTTTCTCCTTCTCCTTTTACAACCCAATGAGCCACTCCTTCAAAGTCGTTGCTTCTTGCACTGGGATGAGGGCCACCCACGCAGATGCCCAGGAGGGGGTTCTGACTGCGGATTTTCTGTAGCAAAGCTCTGCGTTCTTCCCATTCCTTGCTCATCGAAGAGACAAGCAAAAGTGAGCGAGTGGAAGATAAAGCTGTCTGCAGAAGCTCTTCAAAAGAGGTACAGAGCTGAATTTCGAATTCTTGGGGATTTTCAAGAGCTCCTAAAAGAGCATTAAGGCTAAACCTGTTGGGTTTGGTGTAGAGGACCAGCAGAGAGGGTTTTTTACTGGCCAATCTTTGTTTTCCTCTCGCCATGCTTTTTATCTTTCCTGGTACCATTTCCGGTAAAAGTCCAGATATTCTCCGGATATCACTCGCTCCAGCCACTGGCGGTTTTCAAGGTACCATTCTACGGTTTTTCCCAGCCCTTCTTCAAAAGGTACTTCTTTTTTCCAGCCCAGCTCCTTTTCGATTTTATTCACGTTAAGTGCGTAGCGTCGGTCGTGACCTGGACGGTCTTTCACGTGGCGGATGAGCTTTTCATTTATCGAGGGGTCTCCCGTTTTTTCTCTGAGAATTTCCAGGATTTTATGTACCACTTCCAGGTTTTCTCGTTCTTCCCGGGCACCTATGTTATAGATTTCTCCTGGTTTTCCTTTTTCAATCACCATCGCCAGCGCGCGACAATGGTCAAGAACATAAATCCAGTCCCGAACTTGTCTTCCGTCACCATATATGGGAAGGTCCTGGTGCTGGAGGGCGTTCCAGATCATGAAAGGGATGAGCTTTTCCGGGAACTGGTATGGTCCGTAGTTGTTGCAGGAGCGAGTTATAACCACTGGCAAGCTGTAGGTAACCCAGTAGGAGAAGGCCAGCAAGTCTGCAGCTGCCTTACTGGCCGCATAGGGGCTTCGAGGGCTAAGAGGGCTTTCTTCGCTGAATTCACCTTGAGGACCTAATGAGCCATAGACCTCATCGGTGGAAATCTGAATGAACTTTTTGCTCTGCAGTGGCTTGCCTTCCTGAATCCAGCTTTTTCTGGCTACTTCCAGGAGATTCTGAGTTCCCAGAAGATTGGTCTGTAAAAACACCTGAGGGTTGTCTATGGAACGGTCCACGTGAGACTCGGCGGCAAAGTTGATCACCACGTCGATGTCGTAAAGAGCAAATAAGTGTTCTACAAGCTCCTGATTACCAATGTCGCCTCGTACAAAGATGAAGCGTTCTTTCCCTTTGTGCTGGGCAGGAGCCAGGTTTTCCAGGTTGCCCGCATAGGTCAATTTATCCAGGCCAATGATTTTGCACTTCGGATTTTGGTCAAGATAGAATTGTACAAAGTTGCTACCTATGAATCCAGCGCACCCAGTTACCAGTAAAATCATTTGGAAATTTCCTCCTTTACAAAACGCTCAGTGGCGTCTTCCCAGGTGGGCATCTGAAAACCAGTGGTTTCTCGCAGTCCGAAGTTATCGAGCACTGAAAATTTTGGCCTACGTGCAGGAAGGGGAAATTCTTCCTGTCTGGCTGGCTCCAGCCTTCCTTTCCAGCCTGTTTTTTCCAGAAAGTACTTTGCCCACTGATAGCGGCTGGTTGGGGTATTGGTTATGTGATATATTCCCCAGGCCCTTTCTCGAATAAGCAGATAGCTGGCCCAGGCTAAATCTTTTGCGTAAGTGGGGGCGCTCATTTCGTCGCTGGCGATGCGCAGTCGGTCTTGCTTTTTAGACCAGGCAAGCACCTTGCGCAGAAAATTCCTTTCTCCCTTTCCAAACACCCAGCTGGTCCGAATTAAGTACCACCTGTTGGTCACGGTGAGCAATTTTTCTCCCAGCAACTTGCTTTCCCCATAACGGTTAAGAGGATGAGGAAGGTCATAGATGGTATAGGGAGTGCCTTTTTTGCCATCAAAAACGTAATCTGTAGAGAAATGCATGAGCTCTATGCCTTTTTCTTGGGCAACTATAGCCAGGTTGCGGACCCCTATCCCATTCACAAGATACGCCTTTTTCCACTCTTTTTCTGCTCTGTCTACATCGTTGAAAGCAGCACAATTTATGATATGGGTAAAACTCTTGCCCTGGATGGCTTCTCGTAAAAGTTGCAAATTGGTGATATCCAGATCCTTGTGTTTTTGGGCGCAGTAATTTATTCCTTCTTTTTCAAAAAGTTCCTGGAAGGCTTTCCCCAGCTGTCCCCCGGCTCCAGTTAAAAGAATTTTCACCTCTTTTCCCTCTTCTTTCTCATCCATTCTCTTAAGGAAGGCCATTCCTCGTCTTTGGAAGAAAGCAAAGGTTTGGAGATGCCGTGTTCGCGAAGAGGCCAGGTAATGGCCAGGTCGGGGTCATCCCAACGAATTCCTCCTTCACATTCGGGGTGGTAGTAGTCAGTAGCTTTGTAAAGGACGTCAGCCCAGTCACTCAGAACCAGGAAGCCATGGGCAAAGCCGGGGGGTACGTAAAGCATGCGAAAGTTTTCTTCGTCAAGTGTTGCCCCCCACCACTTGCCAAAGGTAGGTGAGGAATCGCGCAAGTCTACTGCTACGTCAAAGATACTACCCCGCGCTACCCGGATCAGCTTACCTTGGGGATGAGGGTCCTGGAAGTGCAGCCCCCGCAACACTCCTTTCCGAGAGCGGGAATGGTTGTCCTGAACGAATTCGAGTTCCAGGCCAATTTCAGAAAAACTTCTTTGATTCCAGGATTCCATAAAAAACCCTCGTTCGTCTTTGAAGACTCGGGGTTCAAGTAAGAAAAGGCCAGGCAATTCAGTAGGAATCTTCAGGAATTTGTTCATTCTCGTACTCCGTTGGCTATCTCAATAAGATATTTTCCATACTCGGTTTTTTCCATGCTCTCGCCCAGGCGGAGCAACTGTTCACGGTCAATGTAGCCCATTCGGTATGCCACTTCCTCAATACACCCGATGTAAAAACCTTGTCTTTTCTGAATAGTTTCCACAAAGTTGGCTGCTTCAAGAAGGCCCTCACAGGTTCCCATGTCTAACCAGGCAAAACCCCTACCCAGAACCTCGACTTTCAATTCTCCCCGTTCCAGGTATTTGCGGTTGAGGTCGGTTATTTCCAGCTCTCCTCGAGCAGAGGGTTTGAGCTCTCGGGCCAGTTCCACCACCTTTTCATCGTAGAAGTAAAGGCCGGGTACAGCGTAGTGAGAGCGAGGCTTTTGAGGTTTTTCCTCGATGGAGATAGCCCTTCCTTGGGCATCAAACTCCACTACTCCATAAGCACTGGGGTCTTTGACATAGTAACCGAAAATGATCGCTCCTTTTTCTAAGGAAGCGGCTCTGCGCAACGTAGCACTGAAACTCTGGCCATGAAAGATATTGTCGCCAAGGATCAGCATACACTTTTCGCCGGCTATAAATTTTTCTCCCACCAGGAAAGCGTCGGCAAGACCTCGAGGTTCGCTTTGGGTAGCATAATCAATGTGAATACCCAGTTGTGACCCATCACCAAACAACCGCCGATAAAGCTCCAGGTATTCAGGGTTGGTAATGAGCAGGATTTCGCGAACTCCAGCAAGCATGACCGTGGAAAGCGGATAATAAATCATGGGTTTGTCGTACACCGGAAGTAGCTGTTTGCTCACCGCTTTGGTTATCGGATAGAGCCTGGTTCCGTATCCTCCAGAAAGGATTAGCGCTTTCATCACTGTTTTTCTCCTCAAAACTTTATTTTATCACAGGCTTTCTAATCCTGAGAATTTGAGAAGGTGTTCCCTTTTTCAGAGGTTATAAAAAACCTTGCCAGGGTGCTATACTGATTGAAGGGACATTTTCGAGGGGTAAACGAATACTGCTTGCCGGGGGTGAAAGTTGTGAACTATCGGGTTTTTGGAAGATGTGGCTGGGCGGTTAGTGAAGTGGGTTTTGGTGCCTGGGCAATAGGTGGTGGCTGGGGACAAGTTGAAGAAAAAGATGCTATTTCTGCGCTTCACAAGGCTATTGACTGTGGTGTGAATTTTATTGATACTGCCGATGTGTATGGAGACGGGCGCAGCGAGCGCCTGATAGCCCGGGTTATCAAGGAGCGCAGAGAGCAGGTTTTTGTGGCTACCAAAGCCGGAAGAAGGCTCTCGCCACATACTGCAGATGGTTACAACGAAGAAAATCTTACTGCTTTTGTAGAGCGTAGCCTGAAAAACCTGGAAACAGAGACCATCGACCTTCTGCAACTGCACTGTCCGCCGACTGAAGTTTATTATCGTCCTGAAGTTTTTGAGGTCCTGGATAAGCTGGTTACCCAGGGCAAAATCCGCTACTACGGAGTCAGCGTTGAAAAGGTGGAGGAAGGCTTGAAGGCTATTGAATATCCAGGGGTGCGCAGCGTTCAGATCATTTTCAACGTGTTCAGACAGCGCCCTGCCGACCTTTTCTTCTCCCGTTGTAGAGAGAAAAGGGTAGCGGTTATTGCCAGGGTTCCTTTGGCCAGTGGTCTGCTCACTGGGAAGATCACCCGGGATACGGTTTTTCCACCCGATGACCATCGCAATTTCAACCGTTTCGGGCAAGCTTTTGACCGCGGAGAAACTTTTGCCGGAGTGGATTTAGAGCAGGGACTCCAAGCAGTTTCAGAGCTCAAGGAGATTGTTCCTGAAGGCTTCACCATGGCCCAGTTTGCCTTGAAATGGATTTTGATGTTTCCCGAAGTGAGTACAGTGATTCCGGGTGCCAAAAACTCCCGACAGGCAGAAGAAAACGCGTTAACTTCCACCCTCCCGCCGCTTCAAGAAGCAGTGATGGAGAAAGTTCGGGAGATTTACGAGCGCCACATACGCGATATGGTGCATCACCGCTGGTAGGAAGAGCAAATTTTGGGCGAGATTATAGAGTGGTTTTTGGTTTGTGAAGCTTGTGTGGCATTTCCTGCTTGCCTGATAAGTTTTTTGGAAGAAACTGGAAAAGACTCAAAGATTTCGAAGAATTCCTGATGAATTGGCAATAAATCTTGATTAGTTTCTGAATGGTATGTTAAAGTGATACTAAGGAGGTGAGACCTTTCCAAAACTTTCTAGTTCTTTCCTATTGCTTTTGACCTTGCTTAATATTTAAAAAAGGAGGGTGAGGGAAGTGAGAAAACTTCTTTTTGCTACTTTGTTGCTGCTTTTGTGTGGTGCTCTTGCCTTTGGGGTTTCTGCCAAGGATTTCACCATTGGGATGCTGGTCAAAAACGTAGGGAATCCCTTTTTTGAGGCCTGCGCCCGGGGTGGTCAGGAGGCGTGTGACGAACTTGGAAACACCTTTATTTTCCAGGGCCCACCCACTCCAACTGTGGAAGGACAAATCGAAATCATTGAGAATTTTATCGCCCAGAACGTTGATGCTATTTGCGTAAGTGCCAATGATTTCAATGCCCTGGTTCCAGTCCTCAAAAAGGCCATGGCCAACGGTATAAAAGTCGTATCCTTTGACTCGGCGGTGAATCCTCAGGGCCGTATAGTGCATGTGAATCAGGCCAATGCCGAGCAGATTGGAAGGCTTCAAGTCCAGGCCATCGCCGAAATGATTGACTATGAAGGCGAAATTGCCATTCTTTCTGCAGCGGCTACTATGACTAACCAGAACACCTGGATCCGCTGGATGCAGGAAGAGCTTAAAGATCCCAAGTACTCCAAAATGCGTCTTGCGGCCATAGTTTATGGAGATGACCTGCGAGATAAGAGCTATAACGAAGCTATGGGTCTTTTCAAGTCTTACCCCAATCTCAAGGGCATAATTTCTCCAACCACCGTTGGTGTAAGTGCTACTGCCAAGGCTATTACTGACGCAGGTTTGGTTGGAAAAATCAAACTCACCGGTCTGGGTCTTCCCAGCGAGATGGCAGAATGGGTCAAAAATGGTGCCTGCGAGGCTTTTTACCTCTGGAACCCGGTAGACCTGGGGTATCTCGCTGCCTATACCGCGGGCCTTCTGTGTGAGGGCACCATAACCGGTAAAGAAGGTGAAGCTTTCACAGCAGGAAGGCTTGGTGAGCGTACCATTACCAAGTCTGAGGACGGTGGAACTGAGGTCCTGCTTGGTCCTCCTTTCCGCTTTGATGCTTCCAACATTGATGAGTGGAAAGATGTATTCTAAGACTTGCCTCTCGAGGGGCAGGGTTAACCCTGCCCCTCGCTTTTTTGTGAGGTGAACGGGTTGGGCGATAATATCCTTGAGTTGCGTGGAATATCTAAGTCTTTTCCTGGTATCCAGGCTCTTGACCGGGTTGATTTTGATCTTCGCAAAGGTGAAATTCATGCCTTGGTGGGCGAAAATGGAGCTGGTAAGTCTACTCTTATTAAAATTATCACTGGAGTTCATCAGCCAGATGCTGGGGAGATTCTGTGGGAAGGCCAAAAAGTAGTCTTTCCCAACCCCACAGCTGCCCTCCGCCACCGAATAGCTGCGGTGTACCAGCAACCGGCTTCTTTCCCTCATCTTACCATTACCGAGAATATCTTTCTGGGTCACCCCCTGGTAAGTCCTCTTTTTAAGCGCCTTAACTGGAGAGAGATGCATAAGAAGGCCCGAGAGCTTCTTGAGTCTCTGGGGTCTGACCTGGCTCCTTCGACGCCGATGGGTTCTCTGAGTGCTGCCCAGCAGCAAATAGTGGAAATTGCCAAGGCTTTGTCCATCAATGCTCGAGTTTTAATTATGGATGAACCTACAGCAGCGCTTACCAAACGAGAGGCCGAAGAACTGTATCGCATCATGAGGCAGCTTAAAGCTCAAGGAACCCCTCTTATTTTTATTTCACATCGTCTGGAAGACATTTTTGAGGTTGCTGACCGGGTTACCGTTTTGCGAGACGGCAAAAAGGTAGGAACCTGGATGGTGAGTGAGGTTAGTGAAAAGGAGCTCATCCGGGCTATGGTGGGCAGAGAAATAGATCAGCTTTTTCCTAAGGTCCAGGCGGAGCGGGGTCCGGAACTTTTGCGAGTAGAAGGTCTGTCCCGAGTAGGATACTTTTCCAATGTTTCTTTCTCGCTTTGCGCAGGAGAAATTCTGGGAATGAGCGGTCTGGTAGGCTCAGGTCGGACTGAGGTAGCTCATGCTCTTTTTGGAATTACTCCGGCAGATCAGGGCAAAATTTTCGTGAAGGACAAAGAAGTCAACATTCAAAATCCCCTGGATGCCATTGCCTATGGCATTGGCTATCTTCCCGAGGATCGCTTGCGGCAAGGGTTGTTTCTCCCCATGAGCATTACTGATAACATTACTATCATCGTCCTTGATTTTCTAACTCGGCACGGCTGGCTTCAGCCAGAGCGGGAATACGAAGTTTCCTCAAAGATGCTTGAGCTTCTGAACATCAAAGCTCCCTCCATTTTTAGTTTAGTCAGCTCACTCTCAGGCGGTAATCAGCAAAAAGTCGTGGTGGCCAAGCTGCTTGCTGCGAAGTTGCGTATCCTTATTCTTGATGAGCCGACTCATGGAGTGGATGTGGGAGCCAAGGCAGCCATTCACCAAATCATGTCAGAACTTGCCCGGCAGGGCTTGGGTATCATCATGATTTCTTCCGAAATGCCTGAGATTTTGGGAATGAGTGACCGCATTCTGGTCATGTGTGAAGGTAGAGTGAGTGGTATCCTTGACCGTCGGGAAGCCACCCAGGAAAAGCTTATGGAGATGGCAGTGGGCGTTAATCAGTCAGGCAATAGGCATCAGGTGGTGAGTGCCACAGGTGAGAAAGAGCAATAAGTCTTTTTCAGGACTTGCACTTCAGATGCGGGGCTTTAGGGAATTAGGAATAATTGTTTTTATCGTGATCATTTCTATAGTTATTGGGGTGCGTAACCCCCGCTTTTTGACCTGGGGTAACATTCACGATATGCTTATCGATACTTCAGCTCTGGCCGTTGTGGCGGTGGGCATGATGCTGGTTCTGGTTACGGGGGGGATTGACCTTTCCACTGAATCGGTTCTTGCTCTGGTGGGTATGGTTTCAGGTATTATGGTTCGCGACAACCCTCACCTTTCACCGCTTTTAATGCTGTTTTTTGGGCTGGTTTTTGGTGCTCTCCTGGGGTCGATAACCGGCCTCATTGTTGCCAAGGGAAAGGTTCTTCCCATCATTGCCACTTTGAGCATGATGTACGTTTACCGGGGCATTACCTTCATAGTAAGCGGTGGCCGTTGGGTCAGCGCTCATGAGATGCCCGAATCCTTCAAGGCTATGGCAACAGGGAGACTTCTGGGCATTTCCAACCTCATAACCATCGTCCTGGTCGTGTACGTGTTTTTTTACTATTTCGTTAATCATACCCGCATGGGGCGGGAAATTTATGCAGTGGGGAGTAATCTTGAAGCAGCAAGGGTTATCGGCATCAACACCGTTTTTACTACCTGGCTGGTCTATGTCATTTCGGGCGCGCTCTCTGGGTTAGGAGGGGTCATGTGGGTAGCCAGGTATGCTTCGGCTCAAAATGATACTGCTTCAGGATTTGTACTCACAGTGGTTGCAGCCTGCGTTCTGGGAGGAGTGAGCATAGCCGGAGGCGTGGGAACTATCCCAGGGGTTTTCCTGGGGGCCATTACCATTGGAATAATCAACAACGCACTGCCCATGATCCGGGTTTCTCCTTTTTGGAAAATGGCTCTTCAGGGAGTCATCATCCTAGTTGCTGCAGTGGTGAACGCTCTTATTACCCAAAGTGCTGAGCGAGCGCAACTCAAGCAGCGTGAAGAATTGAGGAGGATGCGCTATGGAGCATGAGAAAGAAACTCCCTTTCGAGAGTCCAGGACCTTTGTATTTCGCTGGGAGTGGCTTCTTCTGGTGCTAATTGGAGCCACCTTTGTGGTTAATATCCGGCTTTCGCCACATTTTCTGCGCTATACAAGCATCATGGATGCTTTATCGGTATTCCTTGAGGCTGGCTTCATGGTATTTCCCATGGTGCTGGTTCTGGTCGCCGGCGAGATCGACATTTCGGTAGGCTCCATAGTTGCTCTGTCTTCGGTCCTTATGGCCATGGCCAACCGGGCGGGAGTTCCTATGTCGCTTGCCATTTTTGTAGCTCTGGGAGTGGGAACCCTTTGTGGTTACTTCAACGGCCTTCTTATTTCCCTCATACCGAATCTATCAGCCATTATAGTAACTCTGGCCGGATTTTCACTGTACCGGGGCATTGCCTATATTCTGCTTGGAGATAAAGCAATAAGTGGCTTTCCTCTCTGGTATTCATACTTAGCCTGGGGGTACATAGGTCAGACCCACATACCTTTTATGCTGGTAGCATTTCTTTTGTGTGCAGTGGTGTACTGGATTTTACTCCATCGGGCCGCTTTTGGTCGCAAGATATTTGCTCTGGGTACCAACCGGCAGGCGGCCCTTTTTTCTGGTGTGCCGGTGGGGAAAATTCGTAGAATTATCTTCACTCTCAACGGTCTCATGGCTGGAGTGGCAGCGGTTTTTCTCACCTCTAAACTGGGCAGTTCTCGCCCCAATGTGGCAACCGGTTATGAACTCGAAGTTATAGCCATTGCTGTTTTGGGAGGAGCCAACCCTGCAGGAGGAAAAGGGAGCATTCTGGGGGCCTGTCTGGCTCTTATCCTCATACGTTTTTTGCGTTACGGCATGGGCCTTCGAAACGTTCCAGGTCAGGTCATGATGGTGATTATTGGTTTCGTGCTGGTTTGTGTGGTTATGTTTCCGAACCTTTTCGCTTCCAGGCGTAAACATCAGGTGGTGTCGTGAGCTTCATGT
>CAZMZG010000022.1:20160-25453 GCA_964570785.1 uncultured Atribacterota bacterium
GATCATCCTTACCAGTTCACTGGGCATCTGTATCACTCTGGCCCATAACCCCAACTTTAACGTTGTTGCTATCGGGGGACTCTTCATTCACCATCTTTTTCTTTTGTGGTCCCTCAGGCAGAAAAAGCTGCTCGAAACTGCTATGCCGATAAGATCTTTCTGGGGGTGCGAGCGATTCTGGTTGACGAAAGCTATCTTGCTGATGTTTTTGAACTCGAAGCTAACCTCAAAAAAGTCATGGTTAACTCTGCTTACGAGGTTATCCTGGTTGCTGAAAACTGGAAATTGCAGGAAGTAGCTTTTTTCAAAATCTGTGAATCGCGAAAAGTAGCCGGGATCTTCACAGACGATCGTCCTGATCCTCTCCTGGCAAGTAAATTCGAGGATGTGGGAATTCAAGTTACGAAAGTGAGGGTTGATAATTTCTCCCCATTTTCTGGAGAGTAGGGAAACCGTGCTGGACGCTGATTGGTGTTTTTTAGCAATTTTCCGAGTATGGGGTTGACAGCACCATATTTAGAGTATTGTTGACAGAGAAACCCTTTCTGTTAGAATGAATGTAACAAAGGGGGGTGATTGTTTATGAAACGTCTGGTAGTGCTTTCCCTGCTCTTTGTCCTTCTGGTGTGGGTTTCTGTAGCTTTTGCGGCGGAACCGTATGAAATCGCAGTGGTGGTCAAGATTGCCGGAATACCTTGGTTTAACCGCATGGCGGAAGGCGTGGAACAGGCGGCAAAGGAACTCGGTGTGAATGCCTACCTCACTGGTCCGGCAACTGCTGACCCAGCACCGCAGGTTCAGATGGTTGAGGACCTGGTAACCCGTGGCGCGGATGCAGTATGTGTGGTTCCCAACGATGCTAAGGCTCTGGCTCCAGTCTTCAATAGGGCACGGGAGAAAGGTATTGTGGTCATCACGCATGAATCACCTTTTGAGACTGAGGCCATCGATTGGGATGTTGAAACTATCGACAGCGTAAAATACGGGCAGCAACCTATAGATGCTATTGTGGAAAAACTTAAGGAAATGGGGGAACTCGATAAGTGTACTCCCGAAAACCCTGCTGGTTTTGTAATGCTCGTAGGAAGTCTTACTGTGCCTCTTCACAATTACTGGGCCGATGTGGCGCTTGAGTACGCAAAGGAGAAATATCCCTTCCTAAAGGAGCTTACTTCCCGTCTGCCCACTGCTGAGTCGGTTGAAGATTCCCGAGCTGCGGTTCTGGATCTTATTACCACTTATGGTGACCAGCTCAAGGCAGTCATTGGCTGGGGTAGCTTGGGGCCGATTGGAGCGGCTCAGGCTGTAGCTGAGAAGGGCATGGAAGATGAGATTATTGTTGTAGGAAGTGCTATTCCTTCTACAGTTGCTCCCTACCTGGAGACTGGCGCTGTTGACTGGGCGGAGCTTTGGGACCCCAAAGATGCTGGATACGCCATGGTTTACATTGCCAAGCAAATCCTTGATGGTGTGGAGATTAAAGAGGGAATGGAAATTCCAGGTCTTGGGCCCATCCACGTTGAGGGAAAAGTTATCAGTGTGAACCAGATCAAAATCATGCCTGATGCTGAAACCGCAGAATCTCTTGGGTTCTAAAAGGAGACGCCGGGGTGTTTGCCCCGGCGTTTTTTTGAGGTGGAGTCTGTGGTTGAAAGAGAGATAGTCCTTTCTCTTTCTCGTATAACGAAACGGTATGGAGGCGTGGTAGCTCTTCGGGATGTGGATTTTTCGGTTTTCCGGGGTGAAGTCCACGGACTGGTAGGAGAGAATGGTTCAGGGAAAAGCACTCTTGTGAAAATAGCTACTGGGGTTGTCCAACCTGAACCGGGAGCAGAAATTCTCGTTGAAGGAAAGAGAATCGCCCGCCTTACTCCTTACCTTGCTTTCCATCTTGGAGTCCACGTTGTGTATCAGGATCTCTCTCTTTTTCCTAATCTTTCGGTGGCAGAAAATATTTTTGCTCATGAATATATAGAAAGAGACAGAAGATTTATTTCCTGGTCGGATATGGAACGCCGGGCAAAAAAGGTATTTGAGCGAATTGGTGTCAGCATCAACCCTCGCACTATTCTGGGGAAACTCCCTTTTGCCGATCAGCAGCTTGTGGCCATATGCCGGGCAATAGCCAGTGAAGCAAAACTCATTATTCTTGATGAACCAACGGCTTCTTTGACTTTTCGAGAAGTGCAGCGTCTTTTTGGCTTTATTCGCGAGTTGAGGGCTCAGGGTATTGCCTTCATCTTCATAAGTCATCGTCTTGATGAGGTCCTCGAAATAAGCGATCGGGTAACGGTCCTCCGGGATGGAGTAAAGGTTGGTACCTTTCCAAGGGAAGAACTTACCAGGACTCAACTTTCTTTCCTCATGACTGGAAAAGAGGTTACTACTCAGTCCTTTGTTGTTCCCCTGGAGAGTAAAGAAGAAATTCTTCGGGTAGAATACCTTACTCGGTATGGTGAATATCTGGATGTGAGCTTCAGCTTGCACCGGGGAGAAATTCTGGGCCTTATCGGCCCCCGGGGTTCAGGTCGGACGGAGTTAGCTTTGACTCTCTTTGGTCTCAATCCTCCCGATGCAGGGAAAATTTTCCTTGAGGGTCGGGAAGTGATATTTGGTTCTAACCGAGATGCTATCCGGCATGGTGTTGGTTATGTGCCAGAGAACAGGCTCCTTCAGGGGCTTGTTCTGGATCAACCTGTGGCTGACAATATTGTGGTAACTATTCTTGACAAGCTTGTGGAACGATTGGGTTTTTTGCGGCCAGCAAAGAAGCTTTCTGTAGCTGAGAAAGCTGTCCAGGACTTTGGTATAAAAGCTCCTGCAGTGGATGCTTCGGTTCGCTCTCTTTCTGGGGGTAATCAGCAAAAAGTTGTTCTTTCAAGATGGATTCTTACTGCTCCACGGATCCTTATTCTTGACACTCCAACTCACGGGGTTGACGTGGCGGCGAAAGAAAGCATTTACGAGATGATCCTCGCTCTTGCCCGGGATAAGGGGATAGGCATTCTCCTTATTTCGGATGAGGAACACGAAGTCCTCCAGGTGTGTCATCGGATTATGGTTATGAAGGAGGGGCGCATCATCCGGGAATACGCGCCCGGGGAGATTACGGAAGAAAAACTTCGAAAGGAAATCGTTGGGTAGGAGCGATTACCTTGTTGCAGCGTATTGCTGGGAAAACAGAAACGTATCTTGCAGGCGTTCTGGTTGTTCTTTCTCTGGTACTTTTCCTTATAAATCCTAAGTTTCTTACTGCAGAAAACCTCTTTGATGTCCTCCGGAATAACTCTTTCTTAGGCATCGTGGCTCTGGGGGAGCTTGTGGTTCTCATTTCTGGGGGAATTGACGTTTCCTTTACGGCGATTGCCACCGTGGCCCAGTACGTCATGGGGGTTATCATCACCCAGTACATGGTGGAAAGCGTTTTCCTGGCTTTTCTCATTCCTATTCCCATAGGCATAGCGCTTGGAGCTTTTAATGCCTTTTTGGTGAACCGAACTCGAGTGCATCCAGTCATTATTACCATTTCTAATCTCAATGTCTTCTATGGCCTGCTTATGGTAATTAGTAAGGGGAAATGGATTTATGGGTTTCCTGCATCTTTTCGGAATTTTGCGCGCTTGAAAGCGCTGACTTTTGTTTCTGAAAAGGGAGTGGACTACGGGCTTTCTATTTTTACGGTTGTGTGGCTCCTGGTTGCTTTTATAACCTGGATCATCTTAAAGTATTTACCCATTGGGCGTAAAGTTTACGCTCTTGGGGGAAACAGCGAAGCTGCTCGGCGGGCCGGATTCAACATTTTTAAAATTCAGCTTTTTGTGTACTGTTACATGGGTCTTCTTGCAGGCCTTGCCGGTTTTGTGCATGCTGAACTCAATCAGATGATCCAGCCCAATGCCATTGTGGGAAGAGAGCTCGATGTCCTGGCAGCGGCGATCTTGGGAGGAGCAAGCGTTTTTGGTGGTGCTGGGTCTCCTCTTGGGGTAGTCCTTGGTGTCCTTTTCATTGCCTTTATCAAAAACGGTCTTATCCTGATTAGGGCTTCGGCATACTGGCATCAGGTCATCATGGGTCTTATCATTGTTCTTGCTGCCACCTTGAGTGCCTATCAGCAGAGCCTTGAACAAAAGAGGAGAGGGAAGCCATGAAACTCGTATGGAGAAAATGGGAGACGCAGTCTATTATTCTTGTGGCTGTAGTCACATTTCTAATTGTTCTATTGGGAATTCTAACCAGAGGAAGGTTACTCGGTTTTGGAAGCCTCCAATCTATCGCCTTTCAATTACCACTTTTGGGAATTCTCACTCTTGCCCAGATGGTTCCGATGCTTACCGGGGGGATTGATCTTTCTATTATTGCTATGGCAAATCTCTGTGGTGTCGTTGCTGCTATCGCTATGACCCGGAGTGGCTTTTCTGTCCCGCTGGCGATAATTCTGGGTCTCGCCTTTGCGTTTCTTTTTGCCCTTCTTAAGGGTTTTCTTATTGCTTGGGTTTCTGTACCAGCTATTATTGCTACTCTGGGGCTTATGATTTTCATACGGGGGGTATCCCTTGTCCTCACCAGGGGTTACGTAATCGCCGGTTTTCCAGATAGTTTCCTTTTTCTGGGTGATGGAACTCTTTTCGGTATCCCGATGCCTTTTGTGGTTTTTGCATTCTGCGCTTTTTTCCTGTACCTTCTCCTTACCAGAACACGCTTTGGAACGTACGTGTATCTCCTTGGTTCAAACCCTACGGCGACTCTCTTTGCTGGGGTTGACAATGCCCTGGTTCTTTTCAAGACCTATCTCCTCTCCAGTTTCCTGGCTGGTATTGCAGGTCTTATTATGATTGCTCGCTTCAATGCTGCCCAGGCTGACTATGGAGAGTCGTACCTCCTGCTTACGGTTTTGGCCTGTGTTCTTGGAGGCGTGGATCCAGCAGGGGGTTTTGGACGTCTTCCGGGAGTGGTGGTTTCCATTGTTGTCCTGCAGATTGTTGCTACCGGATTTAACCTTCTGGGTCTGAGTTCGCATCTTGCCAGTGCTCTCTGGGGTCTCATCCTGCTTGGAGTCATAGCGGTTAACCGGATGATGAAGGGGGCTGAGGCGTAGTCACAGAAGGTTTTTTAAGGGCTCGGATTTGGTGGTATTTTTGGGTAGGAGGAGCGGCAAGGCACGCGGTGAAGCAAGTAGGTTGTTGTTGACAGAAATATCCTTTTGGGGTATATTGTGCTCAGAAAGGTAGGTCCGTAGCTCTAACGGCTAGAGCACCGGACTCCAAATCCGGGGGTTGCAGGTTCGAATCCTGCC
>CAZMZG010000023.1:0-24155 GCA_964570785.1 uncultured Atribacterota bacterium
TGTCTCAGAAGAAGACTTTGAAGAAATCTTTCAAGCACTTGTTGCTTTTGGAAGGAACGTCCCTTCATTGGTAAAAGCGCTGAGCCTCGAAGACCTTCTGGGAAAAACCTTCCAGCCCAACCTGCCTGGAACCACCATAAAACAATATCCTAATTGGAGGAAAAAACATCGAATTAACTGGGAAACGTTGCGAAGGAAAATTGACAAAAT
This sequence comes from uncultured Atribacterota bacterium, assembly GCA_964570785.1. Lineage (GTDB taxonomy): Bacteria > Atribacterota > Atribacteria > Atribacterales > Thermatribacteraceae > Thermatribacter. The sequence goes on from CAZMZG010000023.1 coordinate 211, forward strand.
AGCCAACTACTGGAGCGAACCCAAGCGGAGGTGCTCACAAAGTTCTCCTCATAAAAAATCGGGACATAATTAAAGCCCATACCATTGAAGCACCGGCTTTAATCACTGCTTAACCACAGCAAATCCAGCGTTCTTAAAAGGAAACGAAACGCTTCGGAGCAAACCCCTTGACGCTCTGCTTCTGCTTCCGGTACAATTTTCAAGGAGCCGGTGTAGCTCAATGGTAGAGCAGCGGAATCGTAATCCGCAGGTTGTCCGTTCGAGTCGGATCGCCGGCTCCAAGATTTTTATTCGGTTATCTCTCTTAAGCCCTGATCGGTAATCAGCACCCTACCGAAAGTTGAGTATTTTAAAAAACCTTCCTCAACCAAAGAACGGACCAGTTCCTTTACTTCCTCCTTAGCAAAACCAAGCTTTTCCCCTGCTTCCTCAGCATATACTGATACCCCAGAGGCAAAGTCTGCGCTTTCCCAAAGTGTTCTTAAAAACAGCAAGCTTCTTTCATTCAAGGTTAACCTCCCCCTCTTAAGGACGATCGCAGCAAAATACCAGCTAATAAGAATACAACTGGTTTACCAAAACTACCTAAAGTAGTATACTTTTGAGAAATTTAAAAGTTCCGGCCTGGATGTTGTTATCTTAAAAAATAAATTTCCGATTCAGAACAAAATGTAGTTTAAACTCTAAAAAAGGTGAACAAAATTGGAAAAACAACTAACCTTTGCAAACAAACCTGAACGCAACTGGTTTGCAATCATCCTGGTCATAACAGGTCTGGTTACAGGCTTTTCTCTTCTTTTTTCTCAAAAACATCTTGAAAAAAGCTTTGCTCTTCCAGACCTTTCGGGAAAAATCGTGTTCCTGGAAAGCTTTGCGGAAAAACCCATAGTCATCGTTTTCTTTTCTCCTCGTTGCGGAGAATGTGTAGAAGAAGTTCCTATTTTGAAGGAACTTTACCAAAAGTACCACGAAAAGGTCAATTTTGTGGCAGTGGGGATAAAATATGATAGTGAAATACGTCATTTTGTTCAACAACACGAAATTCCATTTCCGGTGGTAATTGATGCCTCCCTGCGAGTAAGTAAGCGCTTTAAGGTTCACTGGTTACCAAGAATTGTCATTTTTGACAGTAACGGTAAAATAGCTTTTGAGCACGAAAGCAAGCTTGAAAAAGAAGCATTTGAAGAAGCTATCCAAAAAGTGCTCTGAGACAAAGGAAGATCCCGGCATGAAGCGGTGTTGCTGTTCTAATCAAACCGAAGTTACCACGCATCGTCCCTGTCCTTCCTGTGGTCAGGAAGGCCAACCTGTTAAAAGAGTAACCGTGCAAAGCATACTAAAACCAGAAAAGCGTGAGCACCTTGAAGAAGGCAACTTCTGGATATGCGAAAACCCTGACTGTCCGGTACTTTATTACTCCTCCAGTGGGCAAACATACCCTGTTAAGGACGCACGCGTGAGGGTTGGCTTCAAGGTGAAAGAAGACCCTGTACCAGTGTGCTACTGCCACGGAGTAACGAAAAAGGATATCCTGAACAATTGGGAAAAAGTGCATAGCTTCAGCGAGTTATTGAATTTGCTGGGTATAACTGGAGAATGCCAGTGTGAAACCAAAAACCCAAAAGGTCGATGTTGCGTAGACGACATTAGAAAAATAGTGCTTGAAGAGCTTGACGCAAACCCCAGGGAAATAAAAAATTCCTGCTGTAGCACGGATTGTTGCAGTTAAAAGCAACACTGTTGAGTAAATCGTGGTATAATTTTTGAGAAAATGCCGGAGTGGCGGAACAGGCAGACGCAACGGACTTAAAATCCGTTGGAGCGCAAGCTCCGTGCCGGTTCGATTCCGGCCTCCGGCACCATAACCGAAAATGTTGTTCCAGCTATTTACTCTTTCCAGGCTACCTGAAAACACTTGATCCATCGCCGTTTAAAACACCTTCCCCCCAGGTGAAAACTATGAATTTAAAAAACCGAGGAATGTTTTGTTCTGTAGCTTCCCCGCTTCAGCAACAAGCTTTTGACTTTGTTGACACCAAGTCACCGCAACTCCCAGAACAAACCCTTTTGAGCCACTTCTTTATAAAGCTTCTGGAATTCGTAATCTTCAAAAAGAATTGTCCTTGCCGAACAAAGCAAAAACTCAAAATTCACACAAAACTTTCCAAAGACACTCTTTCTTTTCAAGAAGCCCCTTATATGTTAAGCTTTTCTCAGATCTCAGAAAAGAAAAGGGAAAGGTAAATGGGGAAGCTCTTTCTGAAACGGCGAGGAACTGTAATCCTGGCAATGCTATGCAGGGTGGTTTTTCAGGGTTTGACTGGTGTACTCCTCTGGTTAACAATTCAAGGCGTTTTATCAAGGGCCACTCTTTACAATTGGCTTAACCAGGTACACCTCGTAGCAAGCATTTTTCTGCTTATAACGGCTTCCGTACACCTGGCAATGGCCAGAAACCTCTTTTCAAACGATCTTCACTTGCTTTGAAGTAAAAAACAAAATTAAAGCCAAAGGGAGGTTATCGCTATGCTCTTCAAAGACCGTCTTCAAATCACCCAGTTCCTCGAAGAAAAGAAAATAATAGCTATCATTCGCACCGATCAGGCTCAATCTCTCATTGAAGCAGTTAAAGCTTTAAGGAAAGGTGGAATCAACTGTATAGAAGTAACGATGACCACCCCGGGAGCATTGAAGCTCCTCGAAGAAGTACGTAATAAGGTAGAAAACGTCCTGTTTGGTGCAGGTACAGTGCTGGATCCAGAAACAGCCCGAGCCTGCATTCTTTCTGGCGCGCAATTTATTGTCACACCTTCGCTAAATTTACGAGTCATCGAGGTAGCTCATCGCTATGATGTACCAATCATCCCTGGTGCCTTCACCCCGACCGAAATCCTTACTGCCTGGGAAAACGGAGCTGAAGTAGTGAAAGTATTTCCTGCTTCAGGAGTTGGTCCAGGATACATCCGTGAACTGAAAGGTCCCTTCCCTCAAATAAAGCTCTGCCCCACCGGGGGTGTTAACCTGGAAAATATACAAGCCTTTATAAAGGCCGGCGCAAGCTGCGTTGGAGTTGGCGGTGCACTGGTCAAAAAACAACTGATTACAGAAAAAGACTGGGAAGGACTGGAAAAATTAGCTCAAAGCTTTTACCAAGCAGTTACGAGCATATAACCAAAAAACGCTCCGGCGCGCCGGAGCGTTTTTTGGTTATATCACGCCAGATGCCCAAACCCAGTTCCCGAGCTTCAATTTCGAGTTTTCTGAAATGTTCCTCATATCTTACATTAGGTGGAAACGCAACTGCCCGAGCATAACCATTGGCAACAAGCCACTCGTTTACCATCAATCCATCAACGTAAACGTAGGCCAGAAGTCTTCCATAACGATCTCGTTTCTCGACGTCAAACTCCAGCTTTACCTTTTTCCCTTCTACAAGTTTGCGATTAGCTTCTTTTGCCTCCCAGGCATAAAATTCGGGTCTCCCATCTTTACCCTTAAGTTCTGGAGTGTCAATGCCTATATAGCGCACTCGTTCGCCACCCCTGAGTTTTACAGTGTCTCCATCGATAACCTCCTCCACTATGTACTCCGCACTGCGCTGTGATAATCCATAAAAAACGATTACCATTAAGAAAATCAGCAAATAGCCAAAATTACGAAAATCCTTTTCGCGCACTTAAACCACCCTGAAAAGAGGCTCTTCTCCGGCAAGTACTTTCACAATATTCAAAGCAGCAATTTTACCCATTTTTATGTTTGCTTCTTTGGTATGAGCAGCCACATGAGGAGTTACAATAACATTGGGCAAGCCAAAAAGTGGACTTGCGAAAGGAGGCTCCGTTGACAGAACATCAAGTGCTGCTCCCTTTATCTTGCCTTCCTTGAGAAGGTTGTACAAAGCTTCTTCATCAACTAGCTCCCCACGAGCCGTGTTTACAAACACGGCGCTCTCTTTCATGCGAGAAAGTAAACCCGAATTGATCATTCCTCTGGTTTCTGCAGTGAGAGGAGCGTGTAAACTAACAACATCCGCCCTTGCAAAAAGTTCTTCAAGAGATACCTTGCAACAGCCCTCTCCTCCGTCTTCCACCAGAGGATCGTAAAAAATTACCTTCATCCCAAAACCCAAAGCTCTTTTTGCTACTCCTTTTCCGATTCTTCCCATGCCAACTATACCAATGGTTTTTTCAGAGAGCTCTTCTCCAAGTACCGGACTACTCCATTCTTTGTTTTTCACCCGCTTTATAAGCAACGGTAAATGCCTGAAAAAGGCCAGAATCAAAGCAAAAGTCATATCTGCGACTGATTCAGAGTTGGCCCCCGGTGTATTGGTGACCACTACGCCATGTCTTTTTGCAGCTTCGAGATCGATATTATCTACACCAACCCCGTGCTTCGAAACCACCTTAAGGTTGGGACAGCGGGAAAAAACCGTCTCTCCTACTCTATCCACGCCCACCAGCACAGCAGAAGCATTTCCTATAAGATTGGCTACTACTTCTTCGTTCTCAGGCTCTGGGTTATGCTTTTTTTCTACAATCAGACCAGCTCGCTCAAGGGTCTCCCAGGGTTCTCTCGAAGCCCGGGCAAAAGAGCGAGCTAAAACCACCACCTGTTCCACCAATTTTCACCACCCTTTCCGGATTTGTACCATTCAAATTTTACTGCTCGACATCCCTGGTATAATAAAAAAAACACAGCTTTTCGGCAAGGAAGGATAACCAGTGAAAAAGCGCTCTTCACAGATACTACTCATAAGTTTAGTCTGGGTAGCAGTCTTCTGCTGTGTTTATCCTTCATCATCCAAGGAGAACCTGCTCTCCGTAGGAGCGTCTATAGCGCCTCTGACCAGCTTGGTCAAAGAGATAGTTGGAAACAAAGCGGAAGTAATTTGTATAATACCCCCAGGAAGTGAACCGCACACTTTTGAACTGAAACCAAGGGATGTAGTTCGTCTGGAAAATACGCAGCTTCTGTTTATAATTGGATGGAACTTTGAAAGTTTTATCAAACAACTTTTAACTTGCCTCGGTGACAAGGTAAGCATCGTAGAGGTTAACGAAGGTATAGAACCTATCTATTATCCCAACAAAGAACCCAATCCCCACATCTGGCTTTCAACAACTAACATAACCATCATAGCAAATAACATAGCTAAACACCTCTCCAAAATCGATCCTTCAAATAAAGACTATTACTTTAAAAATGCACAGTCCTTTGCAATCAGGATTCAAGAGCTACGCCATCAGTTTCTTCAAAAATTCCAGAATCTTGGGAATCTCTCTTTTATTGCTTCACACCCTTCCTGGTCCTATTTAGCCAGAGATTATGGACTTCAGGAAGTAGGTGTGCTCGAAGAAGGACCTCATCAGCTTCCTTCTCCCCGCGAAATAAAAGAGCTAATTCAAAGGGCCAAAGAAAAAGGCACCAAGCTGGTTCTTGCAGACAAACTGCACAATCCACAACTTGCCAAAGCAGTAGCCCGAGAAATAAGAGGAAAGGTGTTATATCTTGATGTGTTGGGCTCGCCAGATACTCCTTGCTGGGAACTACTTAAGCAAAATTTAGAACAAATCTACCAGGCCCTATACGAAAATGAGCAATAAAGAAACAGTGATTGAACTCGAGCATGTTTTCTTTGCTTATCAGCATCATCTCATACTGGAAGATGTTTCCCTCGAGGTACAAAGAGGAGAATTCCTGGCTATTATTGGACCAAACGGAGCAGGAAAAACCACCTTACTAAAACTGATGCTGGGATTGTTAAAGCCCCAGAAAGGCAACATCTATCTTTTCGGCAAACCTATTTCTCTCTGGAACAAAACTAAAAACCGGATAGGCTATGTTCCCCAAACCGTCAAAATAGATACCTCTTTCCCTATTAATGTTAAGGAATTCGTAATGACTGGAAGGTATGGCATGCTAAGAGGTGCTGCTCGCCCCCAGAGGGGAGATTGGCAAATAGTCGAAAAGGTGATTGGAGAGATAGGAATTGCCAAAGTAGCACATCGCCAGATTGGCGAACTATCTGGAGGGCAAAGGCAAAAAATGCTTATTGCCAGAGCCTTAGCGGGAGAACCAGAAGTTCTTATTCTCGATGAGCCAATGACAGCTATCGATCCAGAAAGCATGGAAGGTGTTTATGAGCTACTGAAAAGGCTTCACCAGCAAAATTTTACCATCATCACCGTTTCTCATGATGTGGGAGTGGTAGCCCAATATTCTGACAACATTGCCTGCGTTAACAGGAAAGTGGTAAAACATGGTCGCCCCGAAGAGGTGCTACAGGAAGAAGTTCTAACTGCCATGTACGGGAAAGAAGCGGCCCTGTTTCACCATGGTCCCGTGCCTCACATAGTAGTCCAAGCAGAACCAGATTCCTGCTTTCCAAGAAAAAAGGAAGATTAAACACCATGGAGTTTTTACAGTTTTCTTTTATGCAAAAGGCACTGTTGGCTGGAATCATCCTGGGAAGTCTTAGTGCCTTCCTGGGAGTTTTCGTGGTTTTACAAAATCTCGCTTTCCTGGGCACAGGCATTGCTCATGCAGCTTTCGCTGGAATAGCCATAGGTTATCTATTGGGCGTAAATCCAATAGCCTTCACCTACTTTTTCTGCATGATCGCCGGCCTAAGTATTGCCCTTCTCTCTCAATCCCAAAAAATAAGAGAAGACACAGCAGTGGGGATTATGTTTTCTTCAAGCATGGCACTCGGCATATTTATCATTTCTTTCTTCAAAGTTAGCAACACAGATCTTTTTGGTTACCTCTTTGGCAATATTCTTGCTGTAACCAAGCAAGATCTAATATTTTCAATAATTGTGGAAGCATTTTCCATTTTTATAGTTCTCTTCTATCTTAAGGAAATAACTATCTCCATCCTTGACTTTGAAATGGCTACAGTGATGGGTATTCCTGTTGCAGGTTATAAATATTTTCTTGTAGCGCTAACCTCGCTATGCATAGCTATATCTATAAGAATTGCGGGAATCATACTGGTATCAGCATTGCTGGTCATACCGGGAGCTACGGCACTTCAAATAAGCAAAACTCTCAAAAAGGCTTTAGCTCTCTCAACAATAATAGGAACTGGAACGTCTCTCGCTGGCCTCTGCATTTCCTACTACATAAACAGCCCCCCAGGCTCAACAATAGTTCTGCTGGCAAGCTGCCTTTTCCTCTCGGTGCGCCTAATGAAGGCCAACAAATAGAGCAGTTCACATAAAAGTTTAATGTTTTTGCCTTAGCTCCCAGGCCATTATTATGGCTTCAGCAATTTCTTTCATGGGCTTCTGCTTGTCCATGCTGTAGCGCTGAATCCTGCGGTAGGCTTCGTCTTCGTCTATGCCGAACTCTTTCATCAGTACGCCTTTGGCTCTTTCGATTTTCTTCCTTTTCTCAAGTTCCTCTTTGACAAGCTCGCTCTCAACAAGTAAACGGTAATTTTCAACTACAACTGCCACCTGATTGGCAATAGCGGTAAGTACTCGAACCTCTTCTTCACTGAAATCCCGGGGAGTTGGGGTATAAAGATTTAAAACACCAACGATTTTGCCTTTAACCTGGAGTGGCAAGCTGATCAGAGAAGAAAGACCTTCTTTAATTGCTATATCTTTGTTAACATAACGAGGGTCTTTTTTCACATCTTTTACAATGATGGGCTTGCCCTCGAGAGCCACCCTTCCTGCAATGCCTTCACCAAGCCTAAGTGGAGGTTTGCTGTTGTAAGCCTTAGAAACCGACTGAGTGGCCTTAACTTCGAGAACTCTCTTCTCTTCATCAAGTAGCATCAAAGAACAAATACTGGACTGCATAACCTGCGCAGTAATGGTAACGATTAGTTTCAAAACATCCTCAAAATACATATTAGAAGTAATCAACTCGCTGATACGAGTTATAGCTTCCAGTTTTTCTTTCATTCTATCCACCCGCCTCCCCGACAAATATCTTCACGCGTTAGTTAACATGTTAAAATAAATATCAGTTAAAAAGTATATTGCACAGTACAATCTAAAACAAGGCCAGCACAAAGGGGGGTCAGTGATGGGCAAGCTTTTTGGAACTTTTGGAATAAGGAGAGTAGCTAACGAAGTGCTAACTCCTGAGATGGCTACCGAACTTGCCATGAGCTTTGGAACTTTTATCGGCGGAGAACCTGTAGTGATAGGTAAAGATCCAAGAAAGCACAGCGAGATGTTGTATAGTGCCTTAAAGGCTGGTTTTCTCTCCGTGGGTTGTCCGATTATTGAACTAAACACCACAGCAACTCCAGCTTTGCAATGGGCCTGCCGGCAGTGGAATTTCTGGGGAGCAATGGTTACCGCAAGTCACAATCCACCAGAGTGGAACGGGATAAAGTTTATGGAAAAAAGTGGCAAAGGACTGGACAGAGAAAAAGAAGAAAAAGTAGAAGATATTTTCTTTAACAAAAGCTTTAAAAGAGCGAGCTGGCAAGCGATACCTCAAAACACCCTGAAAAGAGATATCACTCAGGATTATATAAAAGCCATAATAGACAGAGTAAACGCTTTAGCAATCAGAGAAAGTCATTTTCGAGTACTTATTGACTGTGCCAATGGAGCACCAAGCTTGATTACCCCTTACCTTTTGAGCGAGCTGGGATGCAAGGTAGTAAGCCTCAATGCCCATCCCGATGGCAATTTCCCGGGTAGAAATCCCGAACCAACGCCCGAAAATCTGGGAGATCTTACCATTCTCATGAAAAACAGTAAATTCGATGTGGGATTTGCTCAAGACGGCGATGGAGACAGACTGATAGTAATCAGGGAAAACGGAGAATTTATTCCAGGAGACCTGAGTGTTAGTCTGGCAGCTCGGGAACTGGCAAAGAGCAAAAAGAAGGGTCCCATCGTTACCACAGTAGCCACCACCCACCTCCTTCAAGAAATTGCAAAAGAAAACAACCGCGAATGCATTATTACAGCAGTAGGAGATCTGGTAGTAGCTAAAGTCTTACAGGAAAAAGACGGCATATTTGGTTGTGAAGAAAACGGAGGAATGATATTCCCTGATTTTGTATGGGGAAGAGATGGTGCTATGGCCTGTGCCTGGATACTGCATATAATGGCTACCAAGCAAAAAACGATAAGTGAGCTACTTAAAGAATTGCCCCCCTATTACCAGGTAAAAACTAAAATTAAAGTAGATCCCAAAAAGAAAGAAAAAATCCTCAACAAAATTGATGAAATAACTTCTCAAGAGAAAAACCGAATTACCATTGATGGGTTTAAAGTAATCTTCGATGATGGAAGTTGGGTTTTGATTAGACCTTCTGGAACTGAACCGCTTATCAGAGTTTTCGCCGAATCCAAAGACAAAGAAAAAGCTGAAAACCTGGTTAAGCAATACCTGGAAATCATTCAGAACATTTAATACTTACCACCTATCAAAGAATAGGCGCAAACAAACTTTTGCGCCTATTCTTTTTCTTTTCAGAGGTTAAGATATTCTAACACAAAAGGATTGGTTGTTTTTTCCCTGGCAAGCGACGAAAAAGGACCATGCCCGGGGAAAATTTCAACATCAGGGTCAAAATCCCTGAAAAGCTTCTCCAGAGACTCCAGAAGATCCCGCATCGAACCTCCAGGAAGATCGGTACGACCTATGGAACCAGCAAACAAAGTATCTCCACTAAAAAGCCATCTGCTGGTTGGAAAGTAAAAACAGACACTTCCTGGAGTATGACCAGGAGCGAAATACACTTTAATCTCTTCTCCATTCAACTTCAGAGTTGACATTTCTTCGCTTAACAAAAGGTCGGGGAAGGGAGAACGATAGGGTTTACCCAGCTCGGAAGAAAGGTTTAGCTCGGGTCTTTCCAGATAAACAAAGTCTTTTTCAGATATCACAAGCTTGGCCATGGGAAAAAGTTGCTTAAAAAAACTATTTCCTCCAATGTGATCAATATGACCATGGGTATTGGCTATAAAGCGCAAGCTTAATCCTTTTTCATTGATAAAATCGGCTATTTCCTGAGCCGGAACAGCAGGGTCAATCAAGACAACCTCTTCATCCACCCCCACCAAAAAGCTATTGGTCATCAGTTCCCCAAGAACGAAATGCTCCATCCAAAGCTTCACTGTTCGCCTTTTCTCCTTTCTTTGCTATCTAAAATAATAGTAACCGGTCCATCATTACAGAGAGAAACCTGCATGTGAGCCCCAAAAACACCGTTTTTTACCTTTACACATTGCTCACGCAAGGCTTTCAATAGCTTTTCGTAAAGCTGGTTAGCCCGTTCGGGAGAAGCAGCTTTCTCAAAACTGGGACGTAACCCCTTTCGACAGTTTCCGTAAAGAGTAAATTGGGATATCAAAAGAAGTTCCCCGCTAATTTCCATTAAACTCCGGTTCATTTTACCTTCTTCGTCCTCAAAAATGCGTAAATTGGGAATTTTACGAAGCATAAACTCTACGTCTTTCTCATCATCTTCCTTGCCAACACCAAGCAACACCAGTAGACCCTTGCCTATTTGGGCCACTACTCTACCATCAACAACCACTTGCGACCAGTTAACACGCTGAATGACCGCTCTCACTTAGCGCTTATCACACCTCCTCTGCGCACTGCTTTAACACCCTTTACCTCTTTCAAGGCTCCAAACAAACGCAGCAACTCCTCACGATTGTGAACCTCTATTACAAAATGAATTCGAGCTTCCAACCCCGAACTGTGTGCCCTAACTGCTCTGATCTCAAGTTGACAGTTCGAAACTACCCCAGAAACATCAGCAAGAAGTTTGGGGCGATCCACCGCCTCCACAACTACACCTACCGGGAACAAGGCCTCCACAGCCCCATCCCACTCAGCCTCCAACACCCTGTCTTTGCTAAAAGAACTTCTCTTCAAATTAGGGCAGTTACAGCGATGCACGGTTATACCTTTACCCCTGGTTACGAAACCGCAGATTAAATCTCCAGGAAGGGGGGCACAACAACGAGCAAGCTTTACTTCGAGGCCCGAAGCTCCCTGGATGATAACCGCTTCTTCCCCTCTGCGAAGAAAACCAGGCGAACTTTTTTTGCGATCCAGAAAATGTTTGCGTATTGAATAGGGAACTATCCTGTTGACCACTCGCCTCGCACTGTACCTACCTTCTCCGATGGCTACATAAAGGTCTTCCAGGGTTTTTAGATTGTTGTCTTCTAAAAATCTTTTCAGGCCCACATTAACCAGGCCTTCCTGGGCCGGGTTTAATGTGTATTTAGACATCTCCTTATCAAAGGCCTTCTTGCCCTTTTCCAGGTTGATTTCCCGATTTTTTTTACGCAAAAAGGCACGAATTCGGTTACGAGCACCCGGAGTCTTGCACATTGAAAGCCAGTCCGGACTGGGACCTGAAGCAGAGCGAGAAGTCAAAATCTCTACAATATCTCCACTCCTCAATTGATAATCAAGGGGAACAATCTTGTTGTTAACCTTGGCTCCAACACAGCTATTACCAACCTCAGTATGGATAAGATAGGCGAAATCGATAGGTGTGGAACCTCGAGGAAGTTTTTTAAGATCGCCTTTTGGTGTGAAAACATAAACTTCATCATCGAAAAGGCTGATCTTCAAGTCATCCATAAACTCTCTGGTGCTTTTCAAGTCCTGCTGCCATTCCAAGATCTGACGCAACCAATTGATCCTCTCATCAAAAACATCCTTCTCTCCGGGTTCTTTACCTTCCTTATATTTCCAGTGCGCCGCTATACCGTACTCGGCCGTGCGATGCATGTCCCAGGTGCGTATCTGAATTTCCATTGGTTTCCCCGAAGGACCTATAACGGTGGTATGAAGGGACTGATACATATTAGATTTGGGAACAGCAATATAATCCTTAAATCTTCCTTCTACGGGACTCCAGAGTTCATGGACTATCCCCAAAACAGCATAGCACTCTGAAACTGTATTGGTGATAACCCTCATGGCCACCAGGTCATGCAATTCTTCAACTCTCACATTCTGGCGGCTTATTTTGCGATAAATGCTATATATATGTTTGAAGCGGCTCTGGATTTCGGCGGAAATGCCAGCAGCTTGCAAGCGTTCCCTGAGAACCTCCTCGGCTACTTTAATCTGCTGTTCTCTCTCTTTTTTGATCCTCTCTACCCTACGCTGAAGATTCAAATAAGTCTCAGGCTCCAGAAAAAAGAGGCTCAGATTTTCCAGTTCAATCTGAATTGCGGCCATTCCCAAACGATGGGCAAGGGGAGCGTATATCTCCAGAGTTTCGCGGGCAATTTCTTCTTTTTTATCGCGATACTGATACTTCAACGTCCTCATGTTGTGTAGGCGATCTGCAAGTTTAAGAATGACTACCCTAATGTCTTTGGCAACCGCTATAAAAAAACGCCGGTAATTTTCAATTTGTAATTCCTCGTGAGAAGCTGGGTTAAAATCAAGTTTGAGCTTGGTGATGCCTTCCACAAGATGGGCCACTTCTTCACCAAAGAGAGACACAATCTCCTCCTTAGAAACGGAAGAATCTTCCAGCACGTCGTGCAGTAAAGCAGCGCAAATTGTAGCCTCATCCATTCTCAGGTCAGCGCATATATGAGCTACAGCAAGAGGGTGGACAATAAAGGGCTCACCAGACAAGCGATTCTGCCCCTCATGAGCCCTTAAAGCAAACTGATAGGCTTTATTAATTAGTCCCCAATTAGCAGAAGGATTATAGGTCTTTACCTTTTCAATAAGAGTTTCGATGCTCTCTACCCCATAATCAAAGTTTCACCAAAGAATAAACCTGGTAAGGATAAAGCTTTTCCCTACCCTTTAAAAATTCAAGTTCTACAACAAAAGCTATACCCGCTATATTCCCTCCTAAGTCTTCGACCATCTCACAAACTGCTTTAGTGGTACCACCAGTAGCCAGTAAATCATCCACTATCAAAACTTTCTGGCCAGGCTTAATGGCATCTTTATGAACCTCAAGAACCGACACACCATACTCAAGCTGATAACTTTTGGAAATAGTCTCTGCCGGCAATTTACCTTTTTTCCTAACCGGTACAAAACCACAACCCAAAAGATAAGCCAAAGGAGCTCCTATTATAAAGCCCCTCGCTTCAATGCCTACAACGATATCTGCCTGCTTTGGTCTAAGCAAGGTAGCAAGAGAATCTATTGCGTAACGAAAAGCGTCTTTATTTTTCAGCAAAGTGGTGATGTCTTTAAACTGTACTCCTTTGCGCGGAAAATCAGGAATATTTCTGATATAACTTGCCAGATTCACTTCTGATCCCATCCTCCTCATTTTTTGATTCGCCAGTCATGAATTTTCAGGTAAGGATACTGCCCAAAACTGCCCTTTTGAACCTCGAAAACAAAATCAGCAAGAATGCTGGAAGTAAGCTCTGAAGAGCTTTCCACTCCATTAATCACCACTGCTTCCTGAACCTCCTTACCCTGCCTAACCAAAAGGCGTAAATGCCTATTGCTCCTTCCCCAAATCCAGCTTTTACCAATTGAAACATTCAAAGACGCAAAAAGGGGGTTGGGATTTTTTTCTCCAAAAGGTTTCATTTTTTGCAACCACTGCAGCATTTTAAAATCGACATCCCTGAGGTTAACTACAGCATCCACTACAATGCCACTATTTTTACGTATTTCCCCAACTTCTGCACCGAAAAGGTCGTTCAGGGTCTCGCGAAAGCGAACGATATTCTGAACTGGCAATCTCATTCCAGCAGCCATCTCATGTCCTCCAAAACGAGCCAAAAGCGAAGAACATGCGGAGAGCGCATCGACCAGACTAAAGCCTGGTATGCTACGTCCCGAGCCCAAAGCATTTTCTCCATTACAGGAAAGCACAATAACCGGTTTATTCAATCTTTCGCTCACCCGAGAAGCTACGATTCCTAAAACACCAGGGTTCCAGCCTTTACCAGATAAAACCACTATTTCCTCCTCAAGATACTCCTGGTTTTCAGGATCATCAAAAATAGCACGAATAACCTTTTCTTCTTCTCTCTGTCTTCTCGAGTTAAGAGAATTAAGATAAGTAGCCCGTCTAAGCGCATCTTCATACTCCCGACTCAAAAACAGAGAAAGAGCCAAATAAGGATCTTCAATTCTCCCCGCTGCATTAATACGCGGAGCAAGTATAAAGCTTATTTCTTCAGCTCCAATAGTTCTCCCCAAAATACCAGAAGCTTCAAGCAAAGCTTGCAAACCACAACAGGGTTTTTTGTTAATCCTTTCAAGACCATATTTCACGATAACCCTGTTTTCCTCCAGAAGAGGCACTACATCGCCCACGGTACCAATGCAGGCAAGTCCAATGTGGTCATCCAGCGGATCCGTGGAAAGATTCACCAAATCCGCATAAGAGCAAATTAGAGCAAGTGCAATACCCGCTCCGGAAAGAGGAAAAAGGAGATCGCCCGATTCCCAATCCCAAGTGCTCACCACTACGTCTGCTTCGGGTATCCGACCCACCTCGGGAACATGGTGATCGGTAACAATTACCTTTGCCCCCAACTCTTTCAGGCGTCTAATACCATAAAAATCTTTAATACCGCAATCCACGGTAATTACCAGGTTCGGATTAATGTTTTTGCTGATTATCGACTGAATTGCATTTTCAGAGAGACCATAACCCTCGCTGAAACGATTAGGAACATAGGGGGAAACCTTATCCGAAAATCTGCGCAAAAACCTGGTAAGAATTGCACAGCCAGTTATACCATCAGCATCGTAATCACCAAAAATCAAGATCCTCTCGTCTTTACGCAGGGACTGGTCCAGTAATACTGAAGCTTCACGGAGACCTGGAATTTCCAACAGGTTATTGAGCGCTGCAAGACTTGGTTCGAAAAATTCCTGAATTTCTCTTACGGTGAATAGGCCACGATTTACAAGAACTCGGGCTATGGGAAGGGGCATGGAAAGGCTCCTGGCAAGAGAATAGAGATAGCTCTGGTTAACCTTTCTGATTCGCCACTTCCTGCTACCCACAGAACCAGTTACCTCCTGCGCGGACTACGAGCTTCCCAGTCAACCAGTAAGGAACTGGCGATAAAAATAGAGGAATAAGTACCAATCAGAATGCCCACAAGAAGAGTAAAAGCAAAATCCTGCAGCATCTTTCCCCCAAAAAAGAGCAGAGCAATAACTGGTAAAAGAGTGGTGAGCGAAGTGTTGATGGTGCGAGAGAGCATTTCGTTGATACTTCTATTAACGAGTCCAGCAAAGCTTTCTTCCTTTTTACGCAGCTTCAGATTTTCTCTCACCCTGTCCATAAGCACTATAGAGTCATTAATAGAATAGCCCAGAACGGTCAAGATGGCCGCAAGTACTGGGGCTGTAAACTCGCGCTGAAAGAGAGAAAGCAAGCCCAATACAATGATTCCATCATGAATCAATGCAATCACCGAAGTCACGGCAGGACGAAATTCAAAGCGCAAACTAACATAAATCAGAATACCAACTATGGCTCCCAAAAAAGCTACAAAAGCCGCTCTTCGCAAGTCCGAACTTATTGCAGGTCCAACCTCTTCTATTCTAACCAGATCTACTTCACCCAATTTCTCTCTAAGAGAATCTTCAAGCGCTTTCTTTTCGTCTTCCCCAAGTTTTATGGTGCGAATCACCAGTTCCTGGGGAGAAAATCGCTGAATAACGCTCTTAGCAAGATCTTGCCCTGCAAGAATGTTTCTTATTTCCTCAATAGAAACTTCTCGCGAAAATCGGTACTGCAAAAGAGTTCCGCCCGCAAAGTCAACTCCATAATTCAGTTTTTGAACAGCTAAGCTCAGGATAGAGATCACTACAAGAAAGATAGACATCACGTAAGCCACTTTTCGGCGTCTTACAAAATCTATGTTTCGCAGTTTAAAAAGCTTCATGTTTGATCTCCTCCGATTTCATCAGGCATCAGCTTTTTCCGTTTTTACCTTAATCCAACTAGCTAAAGTCTCCACCAGCGTCCTGGTAACCCAGATACCGGTAAACATACTGCACAGGATACCAAGGCTCAAAGTAACTCCAAATCCTTTAACCGGTCCAGATCCTAAGGAAAAAAGCAAAATAGCTGCAATTAGAGTCGTCAAGTTTGAATCAAGAATGGTGCGAAAAGCCTTCCTAAATCCAGCTTCCACAGAAGCACGCCAAGTTTTACCGAGCCGAAACTCTTCTTTAATGCGTTCAAATATCAACACATTGGCATCAACAGCCATGCCCAGGGTTAAAATCAACCCAGCAATACCGGGAAGAGTGAGCGTAGCCTTGAGAGCAATAAAAAGAGCTAAAAACAAAAGCCCATAGCAAAGCAAAGCCAGATCGGCAATGATACCCAAACGACCATAATAAATAGGCATGAAAATCAGCACCAGAATTGCGCCAATTATAGCAGCTCTTACACCATAATTTATTGAATCCCTACCCAACGTAGGGCCAATAGACCGATTTTCAATGATTTCCACCTTTACCGGAAGGGCACCTGCCCGGAGGAGAATGGCAAGGTTCTGTGCCTCTTCAAGGGTAAAGCGGCCTGAAATCTGAGCCTCACCCCTGAGAATAGGTTCCTGTACAACAGGATTGGAAATAAGCTTCCCGTCAAGGTATATGCCAATGTGACGCCCCACATTAGCGGTAGTAGCTTTAGCAAAAGCCTTAGCTCCTTCGGCATCAAAGGAAATAGCCACCATAGGCCTTCCTATCCGGTCATATTGCACCTGCGCGTTCTTTAGATGGGCCCCTGTTAATACCACGTTGCCTTCCTCATCCTTAAATTCAAGGAGAGCGGTTTTACCAATGATTTCTACAGCGCGAGCAGGATCAGTAATTCCCGGTAACTGAACCAGAATCCTGTTTTGGCCCTGACGCACAATAACTGGCTCAGAAACTCCCAGTTGATCAACGCGGTTTCTTATAATTTCTAGCGCTCTTCTTACCGAATCTTCATCAACAGGGGCCTCGGGCGTGTCTACGCACTGCAAAACAATGTGAGACCCTCCCTTCAAATCAAGGCCCAGGCGGATCTTGTTATCCAGAGGGAAAACTACCAAAAGAGCTATTACAACTAAGGCAAGTGTAACTATCAACTTCCACGGAAGGTTCCTTCGTTTCAAGGTGTTCGCCCCCTAAACCTTAATGTTGAGTTATTTCTTAGACGCTATCGCTGTTTTCGAAAAGGTTATCCTGACGTCTTTTGCCACTTCCAAGACTACTTCGGCATCCTTTACCTGAACCACAGTTCCGTGCATACCTCCCGCGGTTATCACCTGATCACCTTTTTTCAAGCTGCCCCACAACTCTCGTTGACTCTTCTGTCTTTGCTGTTGAGGACGAATGAGCAAAAAGTAGAAAATGATGATAATGAAAAAGAGAGGCAACAGCTGCGCAAAAATTCCCGGAGCCCCAGGTTGAGCAGCAGGCTGGACTCCCTGAGCAAAGGCAATAGACGTCCAAAAACTCATCTCAAAATCACTCCTTCATTTTTATGTAAATTATGCAAAGTACTACCTAAAACCATTGTTGTAAGCAGCAAGAAAATCCTGCTTAAAATCTTTAAAATAACCGCCTTCAAGAGCTTCTCGAATTTTTCTCATTAACTCTAACATAAAAAAAAGGTTATGTATAGTAGCCAACTCCGCTGCCAAAATTTCTCCAGCCTTAAAAAGATGGCGCAAATAGGCTCTTGAAAAATTTGAACAGGTATAACAGGAACAATCTGGGTCCGGAGGTTGAAAGTCTCGAGCAAACTCGCTTCTGGTAATATTCAGCCTCCCCCTTCTGGTTAGAAGGCAACCATTGCGAGCATTCCTGGTTGGCAAAACGCAATCAAACATATCTACACCCCGAGCAACTGCTTCCAGAACATCATCAGGAGCACCCACTCCCATTAAATAACGAGGCTTACCCTCGGGCAGATACGGTTCGACTGCCTCGATCATTTCATACATAAGAGGCTTAGGTTCTCCAACGCTCAAACCACCTAAAGCATAGCCATCAAAACCGATTGCTACCGTTTCACGAGCACACAATTCCCGTAACTCCTTCTGAGTCCCTCCTTGCACTATACCAAAAAGCTGTTGCCAAGGAGAAGAAAATGCTTCTCTACACCTTTTCGCCCATAATAGAGTACGCTGGGCGGCTATCCTTTCTTCTTGAACCGAAGCAGGAAACCCAACACATTGATCAAAAGCCATAATGATATCTGCCCCCAGTTTTTGCTGGATTCTCATCGACAACTCAGGCGTAACATGGTGCAGAGAGCCATCCAGGTGCGATTTAAAAGTAACCCCTTCATCGTTCACCCCAACCAGGCTGGTTAAACTAAACACCTGGTAACCACCACTATCGGTCAACAAGGACTTTCTCCAGGAAATGAAGTTGTGTAGACCTCCTGCCTCTTCAACAAGGTCTTCACCAGGGCGAAGATGTAAATGATAGGAATTACAAAGAAAAATCTCCACTCCAAGCGACTCCAGGCGGTCTTGAGCAACAGCCTTAACTGTGCCCTGGGTTCCAACCGGCATAAAAACGGGTGTTTTAACCTCGCCATGTGCAGTATACAAAGTCCCCAAACGAGCCTTGCTAGTCGAATCTACTTTGTGTAAAACAAAGTTTTGTTTAGTCAAGGTCGAACCCTCTCCAAGAACCTACAAAATCAACATTGCATCTCCAAAGCTGTAAAACCGGTATCTCTGAGCTATAGCCTCCCGGTAAGCTCTCTGTATTAACTCCTTACCCCCAAAAGCGCAAACCAAAACAAAAAGCGTGGAACGAGGTAAATGAAAATTGGTTACCATTGCATCAACCACTTTAAACTCAAAACCGGGATAAATGAACAAATCCGTTTCTTCCTGACAGTTCCTAATTTCACCAAATTTCAAATGAGTAGCTTCAAGAGCCCTGACCACAGTAGTACCACAGGCCACTATCCTCTTGCCTTTTTTTCTGGCCATTTCGACCTTTTCGGCTTCCTCAGGAGAAATAGAATAAGTCTCACTATGCATTTTATGTTCGAGGATGTTTTCACTTTTTATGGGCTTGAAGGTACCCAAACCCACATGCAGAGTAATATACGCAATCTCTACTCCCTTTGAGCGAAGTACATCGAGCAACTCGGGAGTAAAATGCAAACCAGCCGTAGGTGCAGCTATTGAACCCGGAACACGAGCATAAACTGTTTGATAATTGGAAAGAGAAACCTCAGAAGTTTTGATATAGGGGGGTAGAGGGGGTTTTCCAAACTTCTCGAAAACTTTCTCCTCAACAAGAGAAAAAAGGGGTTCCAGTAACCATATGCCCTCGGCATCCTTCTCAATAACCCTAAAACCATTTGCCTTATCCAAAAACAGAAATTGTCCTTTCTTTATCCTTCTTGAAGGATTCAAAAGAGCTTTCCAGAAAGAGCTTTCTCTACCCAGAAAAAGAATTTCCACTTTGCCCCCTGTCTCCTTTGTAGCGTAAAAACGAGCCGGGATAACCTTGGTATCGTTTATAACCAGCACATCCCCCGACCCTATGTATTCAACGAGATCTCTAAATAAACAGTGCTCAAAAACAGCCTCTTTTCTTTTAACAACCATTAAACGACAAGCATCGCGAGGCTGAACTGGTTGCTGAGCAATTAACTCCTGAGGAAGCACAAAATCAAACTCTTCGACCCTCATCAACGAAAAACCGCCCTCCTAATTTCGCAACCTGGAAAATAATGCTTGAGTATTTGAAAACAGTTATAACCCTGAAGAGCCATTCCTCTGGCCCCCCACTGGGACAAGCCCACACCATGACCATAACCACCACCTTCAAAAACGTACCATATTTCTCCCTGACTCGTGTTTGTACTTGGATTTTCTACACCCTCAGCCAGGTTATTGTCTCGAGTAGAAAGATTGTTTCCTCTCAACTGTTCCCTTTCCCGGAGATAAGCAATGATATCCTCAAGGGTCCAATCTTTTTGGAGCAGTTCCTCAATATTTTTCTTACTGGTATTCTTAGAATTTTTCGAGCTTTCACCGCGCTTAACAAACAGGTCAACTCTTTGCACATTTTGATTATTGCGGCGCTCAACGTCAACCCTGAAAAAGGTGCTGAACAGCTTATCAAAACCCACTGCTTCCCTGAAACGATGAGCTGTAAAGGTGAAAACACCCTGAGTAGTAAAGGCTCTAACCTCTCTAACGCGGCCATTTTCACCAAACTCGAAAGATAAACTCTGCAACCTGCCTTCGATTAAATTCCTCTCAAGCAGTTTTTCCTCAAGTTGTGCCAGAGAAAAGGATACTTTCCATTTAGCATGAGGAGCATCTTCTTCCCAAGGTGAAACAACGCTGACCAAATAGGGCACGTGTTTACCCCATACTGCATAAGCTGATTCGGTCACTCCCCCACTTTCTGAATGAAAAAAGACCTGAGCAAGCTTTCCCTGGTAGGTAAGGACAAGCCCCCTGCTTTCCTCCACAAGCGAATTAGTTATTTCGCTTTCTGCGTTAACCCCACCATAAAGCAAACAATGAGAAGAAGCACAGAAATCAAAGCCTTCATCACGGTGCCTGCCTAAATTAGCCAGAGCATAGGTCCTGACGGTTATAATATAGGCAAGGAGTGCCTCTCGAGGCCAACAAGGATTAATTTCGAGTCTAACAGTGCCCTTAATATAGTCCTCCAGGTTAACTAAATTAACCACTTTCATCCCAGAGGAGACAGCGTAAAGCATAAAACGCCCTCGGTAGGGACGACCATTAACCTTGACAACTCCTCTCTGAGGAACCACCAAGATCGAAAAAGCGTTGCTGGGGGAACCGTCGATACTAATCATGCCCTCTCCGGTAGTTGCGAGATGAACCGAATCCTTGACTAAGCTCTTTCCATCAGGAAAATAGATGTTCAACCCCTGAGAAGCTTCTAAACACACTTCTTTAAAAACTCCAATACCCACTCTAACCCAGGGTTCATCGGCAAAAACAAAAGAACAACTCAGCGTAAACAAAAACCCCAGAATAACAAGAAGAAACAACAAGGGTTTTAGCTGCTTCATGTGCCTCATCGATTTTCTATCTTCTCAAAAAAATCGTAAAAATAAGAGTAAGGATCAAACTGACAATAATGCAGGTAGTTAGAGGAAAGTAAAAAACGAAGTTACCACGGTGCACCACTATATCACCGGGCAAACGACCAATGCGGCTTATCCCTGGAATCCTGGGAAGAAGGAAAAAAAGTAAACCTACAATGATGAAAATAGCTCCCAAGCCTATAAAGAACCTTGCCCAGTGAGAGACTTCCATACTTTTCTTTTCACTCCTTCCCATTTACTAAAAATGCATCCGCAATAATTTTGCCGATAAAGACCCAGCTCTCTGGATATTTTAACACTTTCTGCAAATCCTGAACGGAAATCCTTTCTGAGAAAAACCACTTGTTCCTTTTTCTGTAAATTTTCCCCGACTTTAAAAATATTTTCAATTTTCTGATAAGGGCTTATGGTAAGAGTTGTTGCGAAAAACGAATAACCTCGCTGCCTTGCCCATTGTGCAGTGCGACCAAGGCGCATCTCGTAACAGTGGGCACAGCGTTCTTCCGGCTCTCTAATCCACCTAAAAAACTCTAAAGGGTTGTATGCAAAAGGCATCTCTACTTTTAACCCCTTATACAGGGCGTAATCTACGAAAGACTTGTATCTTCGCGCATATTCATCAAAGGGATGAATGTTCGGATTGTAAAAAAAGAGAGTAATTTCGAAACCTTCTTTAAGAAGGGCATCCACTACGTAAGTGGCACAAGGACCACAACAGGTGTGCAAAAGAACCCTTTTATCCATTCCGGTCAACCCCTTGCAGATACTGTTCTCCTTTAGAGGTAAGCACCCTACCCCGAGCTGTACGTGCTAATAAACCAAGTTTAATCAAGTAGGGCTCATAAAAGTTCTCCAGCGTTAAAACATCTTCGTTAACCGCAGTAGCCAGATTGCTCAAACCTGCTGGGCCTCCTCCAAACTTTTCCTTGAGCACTCGAAGTAAACTTCTATCCGTCCAATTCAAACCCAACTCATCAACATCCAGAGCTTCAAAAACTTTTTTAACAAAAAACCTGTCTACTTCTTCTTTCCGGTAATAATCAGCAAAGTCCCGCACTCTGCGCAACAGGTGTTTAGCTATCCTCGGCGTACCTCGGGAACGCCTGGCTATTTCAGAAATAGCTTCTTCTTTAAGTCCCAGCCGGAGCAAGTTAGCAACATTTTTGATGATTGTTTCAAGCTCAGACTGACTATAAAAATCCAGTTTTTCAATAATACCAAAACGATTGCGCAAAGGGGCGCTTATCAAGCTTAGCCTGGTAGTTGCCCCAACCAGAGTAAAGGGTGGTAAGCTGAGCCTTATGCTTCTTGCTCCAGGTCCTTTACCTACCAGAACATCAATTGCGAAATCCTCCATGGCAGTATAAAGAACCTCTTCACAGGGTCGAGGAAGGCGATGTATTTCGTCTATGAAGACCACATTCCCTTCACCTATTGAAGTCAAAACCGAGGCAATATCTCCAGCGCGAGAAAAGGTAGGTCCCGAAAAACAGCGTATTTCTCTACCAAGCTCTTCAGCTATAATAAAAGCCAGGGTGGTCTTCCCTAAACCAGGCGGTCCGTAAAACAAAACATGATCTAAGGGTTCCTTGCGTAACAAAGAAGCACTAATGAACACCTTCAAATTCTGCTTAAGCCTCTCCTGACCCACAAATTCATCAAGCGAGCGAGGCCTAAGAGCAAAATCATCCCTTTCTTTTTTCAAAATGTTCTTGAGAAAATGTTCACCTGCAGCTTCTGGTATCATCCTTTACCACCCAAAAAACGGAGAGCCTTTCTCACCAAATCTTCAGTAGTAATACTACCACCGGCTTTCACAAGCACTTGATCCAGGATTTCCTTGACCTCGCCGGAAGAGTAACCAAGACCCATCAGGGCCTCTCTGGCTTCCCGATAAGAAGAAAGCACGCTATCACTATCCTCTTCAATTTGAAGTCCCGCTTCGACAAAGCGGGGCTTCAAATCCAGAATAAGCCTGCTTACAGTTGTAGAAGCCAAATTGGTCCTTACTTCAAGTTCAGGACGATTTTCTTCAAGAACAAGCTTTACCAAATCCTCCCAATACACTCTGGAAAGAATTTTAAAGGCTTTGCGATGATTAATGCCTCTGAGAGCGCAGAGTAAATCAAAACAAAGCCGTTCTTTTCGATCTGAGAACCCGTAAAAAACAAAAACCCCATTTTCTTTCATAAAAGAACGGATATAAAGAAGTACTTCCTCGCCCGTTTGTAGAGAAGCTGAAAAGGGAGTAACGTTAACCTCCAGGGCAAAAAAACCCACTTCAACAATCCACTTTAGAGGATCTCGCTCAATCAACTTTCCCTTAATGTACTCAAACATTGCTCACTCCTAACAGCAACCTGAACCCATGACACACACATAAAGCCAGGGCATCAGCAGCATCATCGGGGGTTATTTCGTCCTCAATGTCTAAGATCTGACGAACCATATAGATAACCTGCTGCTTGGAAGCTCTGCCATAACCAACCACAGCTTGCTTAACCTCAAGAGGCGTATACTCAAAAACAGGAACACCTATCAAAGCTGCGCAAAGAAGTACAACACCTCGCGCTTCACCAACTGAGAGAGCAGTTTTCGTGTTACGATTAAAAAAAAGCTCCTCTACAACCACCTGATGTGGAGAAAAAACCCGTATAAAGCGGTTTACTTCTTCAAATATCTTCCGCAAACGTAAAGCAGGAGAAAGATTTTTACTAGTAGTAATTACATCATAAAAAAGAGGCTTAAAGCTTTTGTTTCTGGTCCTAAAAGCGACTACACCGATCCCTGTGGTCGCAGTACCAGGATCAACACCTAAAAAAACTAACTCATCGGGAAGCATCAATCCGCTTGACCTAATTAATCTTTCAAAGATTCAAGATACTTTTCCCCCGAATAAAGCTTAATATTTTTA
>CAZMZG010000024.1:0-23557 GCA_964570785.1 uncultured Atribacterota bacterium
ATTTTGCAAGCAAGGTGGAGATACTTTAAGCGAGGTGAGGAAAATGGAAAAATTGCCTTGGAAGGGCTTGCATCATGTAGCCATTTTTACCCGGGACATGGAGAAAAGCTTGCGTTTTTATCGTGAAGTTTTGGGGTTCAAAGTTACAGAACGCTTTTATGACGAGGGCGAAAAAGCGGAGATAGCTTTTCTGGATTTGGGAAATACCCTGCTCGAGATTATTGCGCCTTCAAGTGGCGAGGAATGGTCACATTCCTCTTCTTTTCACATTGCGCTCCAGGTGGAAGATGCAGATAGAACTTTTGCAGAACTTCAAGCAAAGGGTGTGCCGGTTGTCCTTCCTTTGACAGAAACGCATGGTTTTCGCTACGCTTATTTTGCCGGACCAATGCAGGAAACTCTGGAAATAGTGGAGCCACTTAGAAAATCTTAGAATTGGCAACGAGGACTGTAGGCAGTCAGATGTAGTCCTCGTTCCCGGGGATGAAAGATTATAATGGAGGTGTGAATGACGCTACCCGGTGGGGAGAGTGGTTTGCTATGAAGGGACTGGGCTGGTTGATTTTGATTGCACTTCTTTTGGGTAACTTGGGAGTATTTGCTCAGGAGGAGGTGCCTGTTTTCACGCTGAAAAGTGAAGCATTTCCTCAAAAGGGCGAAATACCGCTCAAGTATACCTGTTTGGGTGGAAATCTTTCTCCTCCTCTGCGCTGGGAAAACCTGCCTCAAGGCGCCAGGACTTTGGTGTTGATTTGTGAAGATCCCGATGCTCCTCGAGGCATTTTTACGCACTGGATTCTTTATAATATCCCTCCTTCGCTTTTTGCTTTACCAGAGGGCGTGGGTAAAAAAGGCGAAGCGAAAATTATGGATAATATTTTTCAGGGCAAAAATGACTTTGGGAAGCTGGGTTATGGAGGACCTTGCCCTCCACCTGGCAAGCCACACCGCTATTTTTTCAGATTGATAGCCGTTGATTCAGAGTTGCCCCCAAAAGCCGGTTTGACCAGAAAACAAGTTTTGGAGCTTATTGAAGGGCATATCCTTGAGGAAGCACAGCTTATGGGTGTGTTTGGTCGGTAAGCAAGTTTTTGGAATGTTTTTTGAAAGAAAAGCTTCTATAGTGAGCTAAAAGCTATTTACGGTTTTTCTTTGTGCTCTAATTGATTTTTGTATTGTTCAGGGTGGGGAGCCTTGACCACGAAAAATTCCAGGGTTTCCTCTCCCTGGTTTTCTATTAACATTCTGGTTTGATAGGGTATCTGAATTATGTTGCCCCCAGCGTATTCTCCTTTTTCTCCTTCGAGAGTGAGACCCATTCTGCCCCGAATGACTATAAGGTAAACGTTGGAATTACTGTAATGTTCGGGTACTTTATCTCCCCCCAGGAGGATAATGTGATTGATTTGAACCTCTTTCTGATCGACAATACGTTCGATGAGTTTTTCCTCTTGAGAAGAGAAATGATAAATTTTGGGTTTCATATGAAACACCTCGTTTTTAGATTTTCAAGGATTTTAGCATGTTTTGAGCTTGTGCGGTAAGGGCTTCTGAGGTTTTTATCATAGCTCTATTTCGGCCACTGAGGGTACTATCCGGCTTGGACGGTATGGAAAGTGGGGAATGTCTTCGGGTTTGGTCACTCCGCTCAGAACCAGAATGGTTTCCATGCCTGCTTCCAATCCCACCCGGACATCGGTGTCCATGCGATCACCAATCATCACTGCGTTCTCTGAGTGTTCATCGAGATATTTCAGGGCGGCACGTAGGATAAGGGGGTTGGGTTTTCCTACGAAGTAGGGAGCATACCCTGTGGCCTTTTCAAGGAGTGCCGCTACTGCTCCGCAAGCTGGAACGATTCCTTCTTTGCCCGGACCTGACGGATCGGGATTGGTGGCAATAAAAGGTACCCCAGAAGCGATGAGCTGGCAAGCACGGATTATTTTATCATAAGGGTAATGTTCCATTTCTCCGAGTACCACGAAATCGGGCCGGTAATCGGTGAAGGCGTAGCCTACTTCGTTCAGGGCCTGGTAAAGACCAGTACCTCCCAGAACGAAAGCAGAACCCTTAGGTTTTTGTTTGCTCAAAAAATGTGCAGCGGCCATTGCACTGCTGAAAAAGTGATTAGCTTCAATATCAATGCCTGCCTGGCTCATTCTGTGTTGCAGGTCAAAGGGTGTATACTGAGAGTTATTGGTAAGGACCAGAAACTTGTATTCTTTTTCTCTCAGTTTTTCTATGAACTCTCTGGCACCCGGTATGGCTTGATCACCGTAAACCAGCACGCCATCCATGTCGATAAGAAAGGCCTTTTTATTCATTTTCGCCCCCGAAAGCGAGTTTTTTCAATTATACTATAGTGAAGTATTTCATTGCTTGCTTGGAGAGAATTGACTGACTGGCTTTCCTTGAGAGGATATTTCGCTTCTCCCTGACGCTATCTTTCGGATTGCAAAAGGAGGTAGACCTACTACTTTTCAAGTAGTGTCTCTGCAAAGGTGAGTATTTCTTCTGCCAGAGCACAGGCTGCATCTTTATTGTATACTCGAGCAGGGATGTCATCGGGAAGTCCGTTGGGGTAACGAGTGGGGATATAATAGCTATCAAGAATAGCCCATTTTTTTCGCCTTTTCCTGAAAAAGTGGGTTAAACCTTTTTGCAGTATCGCAAAGCCTGCCCACCGAATTCCCTATCACAATTTCCTCGCCCTGAGCGTAAAGATATGTTTTAAGTGTTTTTTCTCCTACTTGTTGGGCAAGGAAGCAGGCCAGGTAATAACCACCACGTTGGGCAAGGTCTTTGGCCCATTTCAAGTCTTCTTTGGCTTGCTCAAGCCATCTTTTGCCTTCTGCTTCAGGTTCTCTTCTCAAAGAGGACCTTTCCTTCTTTCAGGATTTTTTGAAAAAAAGTTCTGTTTTTTAACCTGTTGAGTTCTTCCGGGGTGTATGTCAAAAGGTCATAATCCACCGGAAGAGCAAGCTTCTCATAAAGCAGAGCATTTCGATGTACAAAATCGAGCTGAGTATCCATGATTAGCAGGATGTTCAGACCGCTTAAGAGATCTTTTTTGCCTTGGGCGTACGATCCAAATAGAACAATTTGTTTCACTTCAGGCAATTGAGAAAGGGTTTCAACAATTTTTTGAGTGACGCTTTAAGTTTTAATGCATAATCTTCCCTTTTTGCTGTGAGGATGGTAGGCTCTTTCATTTCTCTTAATTATATCAGGCTTTTGTCTTCTCTTTAAGCAAATTTTGGAGTTGTGGCAGTTCGCCTTTTTAGAGCGAATGGAGAGGACGTTTTTAACGAAGCCAACTTTTGGTTCTGGCGCGCCCGGAGGGAGTCGAACCCCCAACCTACGGATCCGTAGTCCGTTGCTCTATCCAGTTGAGCCACGGGCGCACCTCTTGCTTGAAAAATATACTCCCAAAATTTCCGTTTGTCAACTTTGGTGGATTCGTATGGAAAATTTGAAAGGCCGAAATTTTAAATGATTTTGAAAACTTTTATTTCTAAAAGGGCAGAGGACAATACAACAGCTTTGCGAAGCTTTTTGGGAGTTCGGCAAGGTTCTTGTAAATTAAAAGCGCTACACAGAAGCTGTCTTGACTTTCTAAAATTTTTGTAGTATTTTTTGTAAAACGTTTACGCAAACGATTAAATAAGCAAGTGGATCAAGTCCTTATGAAAAGATCAAAGGTCACAATCAAGGAAGTTGCAGAAAGGGCAAATGTTTCAGTAGCTACGGTTTCTCATGTAATTAATAAAAGTCGCTTTGTCAGTGAAGAAACCCGCCAAAGAGTTTTTAAAGCAATTCGTGAATTAGGTTATCGTCCGAATGTTTTGGCAAGGAACCTGCGCCGTAAAAAAACGAATACCATAGGAGTGGTAATCTGCGACCTTGAGAATCCCTTTTTTTTGGGAATGCTTAGAGGCATAGATTTCACTTTAGGTCAGCATGGTTTCGACATGTTGGTTACTAACACAAGTTACGATGACGAAAGAGAAAGAAGAACACTCGAGATGCTCTATAGTAAACAGGTTGATGGAGTTATTCTTGTTCCAGGCAGAGGTGGTTCAGAAGAAATCAGTTTTCTTGTTGATATGGGAATACCTGTGGTTGTTCTGGACAAGAGGCTTTCGATAGAAACAGAAGTGGATGTTGTTGAGGCAAGCAACTTTCAGGGCAGCAAAGAAATGGTGAAACATTTAATAAAAATTGGTCACAAAAGGATAGGAATAATTGCAGGACCTCAAGACACATCGACTGGTAAGCAGAGATTAGAAGGAGCATTAGAAGCGTTGGTAGAAAGTGGGATACCAGTAGAAGAAGAACTTATCGTCGAAGGCAATTTTAAAAAAGAGAGCGGTGTGGAGATTATAGAAAGATTTCTATCATTTCTATCTCCCCCAACTGTGGTTTTTGCTTGTAATTTTCCGATGGGTATAGGTGCCTTTGAAGTTTTAAAACAAAAAGGAGTGAGGGTGCCTGAAGAAATGGGAATTGCTATATTCGATGACTTACCCTGGTTTGAGTATATTGATCCTCCAATTACTGCAGTTAGGCAACCCTCTTTTGAGATGGGCAAAGTTGGTGCAGAGTTGCTGATTGAGCGCATCAGAAAACGTAGAAAGAGAGTTAAGGAAGTGGTTCTCAAAACTAAATTGGCAATAAGGCTTTCAGCTGGAGAGGGTCTTAAAGCAAAAAAGGGGGTGGTGAAGAGGAGTTAAATTGGTTTCTTTTGAGGAATTTTAGTTAGTAGAGCCAGACCGTTCATTTTTTTCAGGGAGGTGTGATTAATGAGGAGTTACAAACTGTGGTTTGTGATGGTGTTAATAGTGGTTTTCCTGTTTGGAGTTGCTGGTGCTTGGGCACAGGATAATTCCTGGCTTAAGAGATGGGATGGCGTAAAACTGGTGCTTTCTTCGCACACTGGGCCTACGACAGAAGCTTATAAAGTTCTTTGCAAGGATTTTGAACAGCTTACCGGTGCAAAAGTAGTAGTTATTGATGAATCTTGGACGGACCTTTTGAGCAAACACTTGGCAGCCTTTGCTGCTCATACTGCAGCTTACGACGTTTTGACCTGGCCCTACATTTGGTTTGGACACTACGTAGAAGGCGAGATGGTTGAAAACTTAAATGATTGGTTTGCCAAAGAAGAGTTACTTGATCCTAACTATGGTATGGATGATTTTATCCCTGCAATTCTTGAAGCTTATGGACGCTACAGAGTGGGGGCTTATAAGGATTCTGATGCTTTGTGGTCGGTCCCTTACAAGTTCGATGTGTACCTTGCTCAGTATCGTACTGATATGTTTGAAGAGGCAGGTATTGTGGATGCAGAGGGCAAAGCAAAAGCTCCAGAGACCTGGGAAGAACTTATCGAAGATGCTCAAAAGCTCCAAACTGCTTTTTCCGATATGAAGCCCATAATTTTCCCGCTTTCTGTTGATGACCCAATGGTGGCAACATTTGTGCCTGTTTTAGCTTCTTACAACGGGATAAAGCCCTGTCCCCTTTACGACGAAAATCTGTACCCAATGTTTACTACTAAAGAGGCTCTCCAAGCGATTGACGTTCTCAAGAAGCTATTGCCTTATATGCCTCCAGATGCACTGAACTTTGACTATGAAAAGGTTAATGCCCAGATGGCTCAGGGTAAAGCTGCTTATGCTCTTAACTGGAATGCCTACCTGCCGGTTCTTCTTGATCCCGAAAAGTCGGTAATTACTGACAAAGTTGCTTTTGCTCTCACTCCGGGAGGTCCCAAGGGCAGACCTCAAGGTCTTGGTGGCTGGCAAATGGGTATTTCCGTTGATTCGAAGAATAAAGAAGCTGCATTCCAGCTTCTTGAATTCTTGACGGGTAAAGACAGAGCAGTAAAACTTGCTCTGGCTGGTGGTTCTGTGGCGCGTTTCTCGGTAGCGGAAAACGAGGAGGTTGTTGAAGCTTTCCCATACTATCCGTTGCTTGTAGAGGCTCTTTCTGACGTCGCTATGCGCGGGGTAGATAGAACCTGGACCGAAGTGCAGAGAGTTGTTGCAGTTGCTGTAAACAAGATTCTCCTTGGAGAAGATGCAGAAAAGACTCTCAAAGAAACTGCTCGCAAGGTTTTTGATATCGCAAAGAAAGCAGGTTACCATCCCGAAAAATCAGGACCAAGACCCTGAGAGGTGTAATTTTGGTCCCCAGCACCGTGCTGGGGACCAAAATTGAGGAGAAAGGATGAAGTGACCATGAGTTCTTTAAGGAGAAAATTCTCTTTTAAAGCTGGAAAATTGACTCTTGGAAACCGCCAGAAAAGGTTTGGATATCTTATAGTAGCCCCTTCTGTGATTATATTGCTTCTCTCCATTGCTTATCCTACTTTTTATATGTTCATGATTAGCTTTTTCCGCTGGTCAATTATTCCTACTCTTCCCCGGTACTTTGTAGGTTTAGAAAATTACCTGTCCATGTTCAGCGACAATAATTTTTATCGCTCGATTGTAGCGACTTTTATTTTTTTGGGTGGAGCTGTAACTTTAGAGTTTTTTTTGGGTTTTGGACTGGCAATACTTTTATCTAAAAGCTCTCTGCGCTGGCTAAGAATGGCATATCTTTTCCCGGCAGTGATTGCTCCTGTAGTGGTGGGCTTAATGTGGCGATTCATGCTTAGTTTTGATTTGGGGGTTATAAATTATTTGATAAATCTCTTTGGTTTTGAGCCTGTGAACTGGTTGGGTAAACCGACTGCTGCTATGTTAAGCATTATTCTGGTTGATGTATGGCAATGGACTCCCTTTGTCATGCTTATCATGCTGGCAGGGATTGAAAGCTTACCGGCTGAGCCCTTCGAGGCGGCTTTGGTTGATGGAGCGAGTACGTTGCAAGTTTTTAGGTTTCTTATGGTTCCACTTTTGTTGCCGATTATCACTATTGTCTTGATGTTTCGTGCTCTTGATGCCTTTAAGGCTTTTGACATTGTGTATATGGTTACTCGAGGTGGACCTGCTAATGCCACGGACCTTCTTTCGCTAACCATTTATAGGAAAGCTTTTTTCGAGAATAATCTTGGTTATGCAGCTGCTGAATCGGTGTTGATGATTGCTCTGGCCACAGTTATGACAAGAATGTTTATAAGGCTTCTTTCCAGGTTCCAAAGGATTTCATAGGGGGTTTTCTAAGATGTGGAGAAAATCTTCACCAAATGCTGTCGTGGGCAATGTTATCTTGATAATTGCTCTGTTGTTTTTCATCTTCCCTATTTACTGGCTTTTTGCTAATTCCTTTAAGACTCAGGCTGATATATTTTCAATGCCCCCCAAGTGGTTTTTTGAGCCCACTTTAAAGAATTATTATCATGTCTTTTTCAAAACTCTGTTTCCGTTGATGACTAAGAATTCGCTGATTGTAGCGTGTAGCAATACTTTGATTTCGCTTTTCATTGGAACACTTGCTGCCTATGGTATTTCTCGTTTTGGTGTTGGTGGAGAAGGTCTTCTTTACTGGTTTCTAAGTATTCGCATGTTGCCACCCATTGTAGCTTCTATACCCCTTTTCATAATTGCGGCTTCCCTGCGTCTTATTGACACCAAAATTGTTCTTCCCTTTCTTTACTTGATGATTAACACCCCACTTGTAGTGTGGATGATGAAATCTTTTATCGATGAAATTCCCCATGAAATTGAGGAAAGCGCACTCATAGATGGTTGTGGTAATTTTGAAAGATTATGGCGTATCGTAATACCTCTTACCGCTCCTGGTTTGGTAGCAACGGGTGTGTTCTGTTTTATCTTTGCCTGGAACGAATTCCTCTTGGCAATGATATTCACTCGCTCTAACGCCATTACTCTTCCAGTGGGCATTTCGGGTTTCATTACCGAAGAACAAGTGTTGTGGGGATATATAACGGCTGCTTCCTCAATTGCTGCTTTGCCGCCGATGGTTTTGGCCTGGATATTCCAGCGATACATGGTACGCGGTTTGACCTTTGGTGCAGTTAAGTCTTAGAAAGTATTTTTGAAGGAGGACCGAGCTGTGAAGAGTTTTAAATATTACCAGCCTACTAGGATTACTTTTGGTTTTGGTAAACTTGAAGAAGTTGGAGAGATAGCAAAAAGATATGGTCGGAAATGCCTTCTGGTAACTGTGTCTGCTTCGTCTGTTCCTGTGTTGAGAGATTTATTTGAAAGAACGAAAGATATCTTAAGGAATGAAGGGGTTGAAGTTGCTCATTTTGACGGAGTTATACCCAACCCGACTACTGGCAGTATTTCTGAAGGGGCAAAGATGGCAAAGGAATTTGGGACTGAAATGGTTTTAGGGCTTGGCGGAGGCTCGAGCATGGACACAGCCAAAGCTATAGCTGTTGAGGCTACCCACGAGGGTACAGCTTGGGATTACCGCATTTTTGGTGAAAAGAAAGTCACTGATAAGGTCCTTCCGATTATTGCGGTTACTACCACTTCAGGAACTGGTTCCCAGGTGACTGCTGTTTCAGTCTTGACCAATCCGAAAGAAAGGTTTAAGTCAGCTATTGTTGATCCTTTTATTTTTCCGAAAGAAGCCATTGTTGATCCAGAGTTAATGCTTACTGTTCCAGAGCATATCACCGCATCAACGGGATTTGATGTCCTTGCTCATGCTTTTGAAACCTACGTACATGTAAATGCTAATCCCTATACAGATATTCTGGCCAAGGAATCGATTCGCATAGTTGTCGAGTGTCTTCCCAAGCTTTTAAAAGATCTTTCTAACTCTGATCTTCGTGCTAAGATGGCTTGGGCGGACACTCTGGCAGGCCTTTCTATCGCTAATTGCGGAACTACCTTACCTCATGGAATAGGAATGGCAATAGGAGGAAATGCTCCTTGGGTTATGCATGGTGAAGCCTTGGCGGCGATATATCCAGAATTCCTTCAGTACACTTACCGGAATTCTGTGGAGAGATTTGCTGATATAGCGCGCATCTTTCGTCCTGATCTTTCTTCGGAAAAAGATGAGATTTTAGCACAGAAGTTAGCAGACTTTATGGTTTCTTTTCTTAAGGAGATAGACATGTGGTTTGGTCTTGAGGACCTCAAAATAAAGAAGCAGGATATTGGAAAAATTGCTGAAGATACTTTCAAGTTGCCTGACTATTCAGTTAACCCGAGAGTTCCTACCAAAGAGGATGTTCTTGAAATACTTGGGAAAGCTTATTCTCGGAGGGCTTGACAAGGTACACCTTTCGGGATGTCAAAAAAGGAGATGACTCCTTGTGACCTCTAAAGAGCGCATGTTAGTAGCCCTGGAAAAGAAAAAACCAGATCGTCTACCTGTTACTGTGCACCAGTGGCAGAAATACCACCTGGACACCTATCTGGGTGGTAGGAGTGATCTGGAAGCTTTTGAGTACTTTGGCATGGATGCAGCCATTCAGTACTTTCAAGACATGGGACAATTCTGGCTCCCGGATGCTGACTTCACCAAGTTCTCCACTCCCACCTGGAGAGATGAAGTGGAGGTAATAAGTGAAGATCCCGATAACCGCATTTATCACCACACCATCCACACTCCGGAGGGAACTCTCACCTACAAGACTGCTGGTAACCGCAAGACTACCTGGATAACTGAGTACCTCATCAAGCACGACGAAGACATCTACCTTATCAAAAAGTACATGCCAGTTCCCAAACTGGATCCCCAACCAGTCAATGAACTCTACGACCAGATAGGTGATAAGGGAATACTGCGGGGATTTGTCTGGGGAGATCAGGCAGGATGCTGGCAGCATGCTGCCTGCCTCATGGACATCAACCAGCTGATTCTCAAGACCTTTGACCAGCCAGACTGGGTTCATGAACTTCTGCAGATTCTCCTGGATAAGAAACTGCAGTTCATAGAGAGTATGAAAGGTGCCAAATTCGACCTGATTGAAACTGGTGGAGGGGCTGCCTCTTCCACTCTCATCTCTCCTCAAATCCATGAGGAGTTCTGTCTTCCCTATGACCGCAAAATCCATGATGCCCTGCATGATTTGGGTTTCAAAGTAACCTATCACACCTGTGGAGGGACTAAAGGAATAGAAGAGCTCATCGTTGCCAATGGAACTGATGTCTCAGAGACCCTGGCCCCAGTGAGCATCGGTGGCAATCAAGAACCCTGGGAGTTCAAGGAAAAGATTGGCAATCGCCTGGCTCTGATTGGAGGCATGGACCAGTTCAACGTGCTTACCTCAGGAACTCCTGAAGAGATTCGTTCCATGGTGCACACCCTGTTTGAGAAGGTAGGCTATGAAGGAGGATACATTCTCTCCTGTGCTGATCACTTCTTTGATGCTCCAGTGGAGAATCTGAGAGCTTATGCTGAAGCAGCAAGAGAATGCAGGTATTGAGGAAAAGACCCCAGCTTGAAAGAGCTGGGGTTGTGGTTAAAGGATAATGTAGGTTTGAAAGATTTGGAGGCCGAACAGGGTCTTTTTGAAGAATAACTGATCCCTCTTTTGTTTGCATCTCTTATTAAGATATCTCTCGTACAGGTTGTTTGTGGTTTTTTTGTTTCCCCCCATTGACATATTACAGAGATATATTTACAATTAAATTGTAATTATTACAAGAAAGTAATTTTTCCAGAAGGGTAAAAGGTACAGTGTGTTCTCAGAAACAGATTAAAAAATATTTAGTTGAAAAAGGTTTGCGACCTTCACATGTTAGAGTCCAGGTGTTCAGATACTTGTTAGAACATCGGACTCACCCTACTGCTGAGGAGATTTTCTCTTCGCTGGCAGGAGAAATGCCCACTCTCTCCAGAACTTCTGTTTACAATGCTTTGCGAGCTTTCACCGAGGCTGGTTTAGTAAAGACAATCACTGTTGAAGGGGATAAAGTGCGCTTTGATGCTGATGTAAAGGACCATGGTCACTTTAGATGTTCTCGGTGTGGCAAAATCTATGATTTTGGGTTTTCCTTTGAAGGATTGCGATGGGAAGGCCTTGAAGACTTTGAGGTTGAAAGTAAAGAGCTTTATCTCAGGGGTTTGTGCCCTGAGTGCAAGTTAAAAGGCAAAAGAGAAAAGGAGGGAAGTTAACATGGAAAATCAAGCCAGAATGCCACTTCTTGGTGAGAAGTTTCCAGAGATGGAGGTGAAGACCACTCACGGTATCAAAAAATTACCCGATGACTATTCAGGGAAGTGGTTTGTGCTGTTCAGCCACCCTGGAGACTTTACTCCAGTTTGCACCACTGAGTTTGTAGCTTTTGCAAAAAAAGCGGAAGAATTCGGAAAAATCAACACGGAGCTTATTGGTCTTTCTGTGGACCAGGTGTTTGCCCATATAAAGTGGGTGGAGTGGATCGAAGAAAAACTGGGAGTGAAAATTCCTTTTCCGGTAATCGCGGATGAGCTGGGTAGAGTGGCTTTTCAGCTGGGCATGATCCATCCCCAAAAGGGCACTAACACGGTGAGGGCAGTGTTTGTGGTTGATGATAAAGGCATTTTACGCTTGATGATGTACTATCCACAGGAAGTTGGTCGCAGTGTAGACGAGGTTTTGCGGGCAGTTAAAGCCTTGCAGGTTTCGGATGCCAATAAAGTGGCTCTTCCGGAAAACTGGCCAAACAACGGGTTGATTGGAAACAAAGTTATTGTTCCGCCTGCAGCGACTGAGGAAGCAGTTAAAGAGCGGCTGCAGAAGGCGCAAAAAGGCGAACTGAAATGTTTTGATTGGTGGTTCTGCTACCGGGAGCTTTAGCTCAGACTCCCGAGTTTCTGTTTGAAGGTTTTTTTAAATGCCTTTCCTTACTTGTTCGTGGTGCTTTTGTGCTAAACTAAAATAAAATACTGCAGAGCTTGTAAGGGAGGGCGTTTTTTATGACTTCACGTGAGCGTGTTGTAGCTTCTCTTGAACATCGTGAACCGGATGTTCTTCCCCTGGACCTGGGGTCTACCCTGATAACTGGAATCCATGTTTCCAGCCTGCATAAATTGAAAGTGGCCTTGGGTCTTATTAAAGAAAGTGAACCAGTGAAAGTTATTGATCCTTTCCAGATGCTGGGAGAAGTAGATGATGAGCTAAGAAAGGTTTTGGGTATAGATACGGTACCCCTTTTCCCACCAAAAAACTTTTTTGGTTTTGAAAATGCTGACTGGAAACCCTGGACTTTTTTTGATGGTACACCTCTTCTGGTCCCTGGCAAGTTCAACACCACCTCTGATGCGAATGGGGATATTTATCAGTACCCTCTTGGTGATACCCGTTTTCCAGCTTCTGCCAGAATGCCCAAAGATGGTTTCTATCATGATGCTATCATTCGCCAGAAGCCTTTTCGCGATGAGGACCTCAAGGTAGAAGATCAGATCGAAGAGTATACCTTGCTTACTGAGGAGGAGCTCAGCTATTACGAGAGAGAAGCCAGGCGACTTTATGAGGAGACCGATTATGCTGTTGTGTCTTCAGGAGTTCCTGGAACCAACCTGGGTGACATAGCCTATGTGCCCGGTCCAGCTCTCCCTGATCCCAAAGGCATTCGTGATGTTGAAGAATGGTATGTTTCTTTGATGACTCGTAAGGATTTTTTGAAGGAAGTTTTTTCCCGAATGACCGAGATAGGTCTGGAAAATCTGAAAAAGTTCCATCAAGCAGTGGGAGAGCGTATTCAGGTTATTGTGATTTCTGGAACCGATTTTGGTTCCCAGCATGGTCCTTTTATTTCTCCTTCACTTTATCGAGAGCTCTTTAAGCCTTTCCATAAAAAGATCAACGACTGGATTCATCGAAATACTTCCTGGAAAACTTTTATTCATACTTGTGGTTCAGTATATACTCTCCTTCCAGATTTGAAAGAAGCCGGATTTGACATCCTTAACCCGGTCCAGATTTCGGCTGCTGAAATGGATCCCCGGAGACTCAAGGAAGAATTTGGTAAAGACTTTACTTTCTGGGGTGGGGGAGTTAACACTCAAACCACTCTTCCTTTTGGAGAACCCGAAAAAGTGAAAGAAGAAGTCCGCCGGCTTATAGAAACTTTTAGGAGAGGTGGAGGTTTTGTATTTGCCGCAGTGCATAACATTCAGGCTAAAATCCCGGTGGAGAACCTGCTGGCCCTGTTTGAGGCAGTTAATGAGTACCGGTGAAGAGAATTCGCTGAGGCTTTGGAATTAGTTGTGCTAAGTTGAATGTTGTTGCAGGGAGGGGATTGTTTTCTTTTTGCCTTGTGCTTTGAGTTAGTAGGCTTGGGGGACCCATTTTGATAATTTGCAGTGCTCTCAAGTTTTTCTTTTGCTTATTTTCTCAGTGTTTGCGTTTTTCCCTCGGGTTCCAAGGCGATGATAGTGTTTTATGGTGGTTTTTTATGGAATTAAAGCTCAATCAGGATATTTCTTAGAGCGGAATTTTGCCCTTCCCCATACTGAGATTAAAGGGGCAGTTTAGAGTTTGCTTTTGTAATACAAATTCTACCTATTTTTGAGCCTGTTTAGATATGTGTTTCGCAAATGTGCTGTTAATATTGATTAAATTCAGGATAAATTCCTATTCAATTTGAGTATAATTTTACGAGTTTCATATCGATTTTTTCCAGTTTTTATATTGTCTGTGGCTGGTAGTTATTGTACAATTTCGAAAAAACTACTGAGAATTCAGGTTTTAAATGATTGCTGAAGAGCGCAGGCTTAGAATTTTAGAGGTTCTCGAAAAGAGGAAAACTGTTTCGGTTAAAGAACTTGCCGGAATTTTTGGGGTTGGCGAAGATACTATTCGTCAGGACTTGAAGATCCTTGAAAAACAAAGGCTCCTGCGCCGTATATACGGAGGGGCAACGCGAATAAGTAAAAGTAGTGTCGAGGTTCCATTTTCTTTGCGGGAAATCTCTAACCGGAAGACCAAAGAACTGATTGGCAAGGAAGCCGTGAAACTCATAGAGGAAGGAGATTCTATCATTTTCGATGCCAGCACCACTGCTTTGCAGGTTGCACGCAACATGGACCCCGCTAAGCACGTTACTATTCTTACTACTTCCTTAGATATATGTATTTCTCTTGCTCATAACCCTAATTTTAATATCATTTCTACTGGAGGCACTCTCCACGCTCCTTCTTTTTCTTTTGTGGGTCCTCAAGCAGAAAGTGCTATTCGTAACTATTTTGCTGATCGCCTTTTTATGGGCGCAAAAGCCGTTTCTCTTGAGCAAATGGCTATTGCTGATGTTTTTGAACTTGAAGCGCACCTTAAGAAAACGATGATTCGATCGGCGAGGAAGGTTGTTCTGGTAGTAGAGAGCAATAAATTTCGAGAGCAGGCGTTTTTTAAGATTGCTGATCTTTCTGCTGTCCAGGTCCTGGTTACCGATGATGGTATTGATGAAGAAACGGTGAAAAGGCTGGAAGAGATGGGTATTGAAGTAAGGATAGCCAAAGAGAGCTAAGGATAAAAAAGAGGAGGCGAAAAAGTTTTGACTCCAAGAGAGCGAATGTTGAAAGCTATTCGTTTTGAAGAACCGGACCGGGTGCCGACTTTCACCAACTTAACTCCTCAAGTTGCTGAAAAACTGGGCAAATTCCTGAATCTTCCCTATGAACCAGAAGATTCTTTTCTCTCTACCAGAATTTCGCATACGGAAATTCTTTTGTCTTTGGGCAATGACGCGGTTGGTGTAGGACCGGGAAGAGGTAAAGGCAAAGAGACTCGCCTTCGTGAAGATGGAACTCTTGTCGATGAATTTGGATTTGTTTTTAAAAGAACTGAATTTTATGATGAGATTGTTAAGCGTCCTTTAGAGGAAGCTGAAACTACTGGTGATGTGTTGAGGTATCCCCTTCCTGATGCTCTTGACCCATGGCGGTGGCGAAGGGCAGAGCAGATGATTGCTGAGTATTCTTCTTCTTATGCCATCATAGGAGATCTCGAGGCTACTATTTTCGAGTTGTCCTGGAATCTGGTGGGGATGGAAAAATTTCTTATGGACCTGGTTCTGGAGAGGGAATATGTTTTTACCCTTTTAGACCGTATCCAGGAAGAGTATGCCTTTTTCTGCGGCAAGCGAATGATCGAGCTAGGTATCGATGTTCTCTGGGTTGGCGATGATTTTGGAACTCAGAAAGGTATGCTAATTTCCCCTGATTTTTGGAGGAAACACTTTAAACCTCGTTATGCTTCTCTTTTTAAACGCTGGAAAAAACTTAATCCTGAGCTAAAAATCGCTTATCATTCCTGTGGTTCTATTTTCCCCATTATTCCTGATTTTGTGGAAATAGGGCTTGACATCTTGAATCCCATTCAACCCAAAGCATTTGGAATGAATTTGGAAAAAATTAAGCGGGATTGGCATGGCGTTTTATGTCTTTTTGGTGGTGTCGATGAACAGGAAGTCTTACCTTTTGGAACCCCTTTAGACGTAAAGCAAGAAGTCTTTAAGAGGTTTCGGCAAGCAGGCAAGGGGGGAGGTTATATCATAGCTCCTTCACATAATATTCAGCCAGATACACCGCTGGAGAATGTTTTGGCTTACTTTGATGCAGTAAAGAGTTGCAAGTATCCCTCATAACCGGTTTTTGGGTTAAGACTGTTGTCCAGGAAGGAGGTGATTAAAGGGTTAAATATTGTTGCAAGAAGGTCTGTGGATTCGGTACAGCCTGGTTATGTTGGATTGAGGTAGTTTGTGGCGCTTGGTAATAAGAAAAAACACGAGTAAAGGGGGATTTGCGGAATGTATAAGTCTCTTGTTGCGGTTTTGTTGTTGGTTGTTTTTTTGGGAAGCGTAGCATTTGCAGCAGAATTTATGGGCTTCGATCCGCTTAACTTTAAAGGAGAAATGCTTTCCGAAGAAACGCTTAAAGCTATGGTACAAGAAGCAATGAAGGTTGCTCCCCCCAAAAATGGCAAAAACTATGTTTTTGCCTTTGCTAACCTTCAGAGAGACATAACTTTTGCCATGGCAGTTGAGGAGGGAATCAAAAAGAACTGTGAGGCTGCAGGGATTGAACTGGTAATCGCTGACAATCGGCTAAGTGGTCCAACAGCACTGGCAAATGCGGAGAGCTTTATTACTCGTA
This sequence comes from uncultured Atribacterota bacterium, assembly GCA_964570785.1. Classification (GTDB taxonomy): domain Bacteria; phylum Atribacterota; class Atribacteria; order Atribacterales; family Thermatribacteraceae; genus Thermatribacter. The sequence goes on from CAZMZG010000024.1 coordinate 16,018, forward strand.
ACGTGGATTTTGTCATTGAGTTCCAAACCGATGTCAAATTTGGACCAACAATTATGCAAAAATTTAATGCGGCTGGCATCCCGGTGATCGCTATTGACATTCCTATGCCTGGAGCAACCTTTTTTGGGGTTAATAATCCATTGGCTGGTTTTCTTGGTGGAAGCTATTTGGGTCAGGCAGCGATTGCCAAATGGGGTCTTGAAAAAGTTAAGGAAGGATATCTCGTTGTTGGTGCTCTTCCCCAATCCGGTGTGGTGCCAGCAATGAGAACCGAGGGTCAGATTGCTGGATTTTTGGCTTCTGTACCAGGTTTTCCCGAGGACCATGTGATCACTTTTGATACCAAAAATACCCTTGATTACTCTCGAAGCCAGATGGTTAACGTGCTGGCCAGGATTCCCGAAGGGGTTCCTATAATGTGCACCGCCATAAACTGTCAATCAGCAACTGGCATTGTGAGAGCGCTTCAATTCACCAAGCGCGATAAAGATGCCATAGTAGTTGGCTTGGGTTGCGACGAAACTGGACAAGAAGAACTTGCTAAGGAAGGCAGCGTTTATGTTGCCGATCCCGCTTCTTTCCCCGAGCGCTATGGTAATTATTTGATTCCAGCTGCTTTGATGAACTTGGCTGGCATGGAGCTTCCCGAGGGCATTTTTGTACAACATGTGATAGTTACTCCCATGAACCTCTGTGAGTATTATCCCAAGTGGCCTTGCAACACTCCTGAGGGATATCCTCAAGTTGAGTACGTGTTTCCTAAGGACGGCTATAATGCCTTTTTAGGGAGCCTGAGAGAGAAGTATCCTGACTATGCGCAGTTGATTCCCGAGGATATGAAGTAGAATAGGGGCAAGCAAAGTAAGCCGCAGGTCTCATTTTGGCAGGCCTGCGGCTTCATAGAAGGTGATGGTCGTGAGTTATCTTGAAATGAGAGAAATCGTGAAGTCGTTTTCTGGAGTTAAAGTCTTGGACCGGGTAAATTTCAACGTAGATAGGGGTGAAGTTGTAGCTCTGCTCGGTCAGAATGGTGCCGGTAAGTCTACATTGATAAAAATCTTGAGCGGTTTTTACAGCAAAGATTCTGGTTCAATATTTTTGGGTGGTGAGGAGGTTAATTTCCATAGCCCAGCTGATTCGCTGAAGAAGGGGATTCGAGTTATTTACCAGGAACTGGAGATTTTTCCAGATTTGAGCGTTGCTGAAAATATCTTTGCTGGTGGTTTGCCCCGAAACAAATTCGCTTTTATGCCGGTAGTCAACCGAAAAGAGATGTATCGAAAAGCCAGGGGGCTATTGGAACTTTTGGGAGAAGATATTGATCCCGATGCTCTGGTCAAAGAATTAGCAGTTTCTGAAAAGCAAGTGGTGGAAATTGCCCGAGCACTTGCTGGTAAGGCAAACATTATTGTTATGGATGAACCAACAGCCACTCTTACTCAAAAGGAGGTGGAAAGGCTTTTTGCGGTTATCAGGCGATTGAAGGCCCAAGGGGTGGGTATCGTTTACATTACACATCGCCTTGAAGAAGTTTTCGAAATAAGTGATCGAGTTGTCGTTCTTCGTGACGGAAAAAACACCGGTGATTTTGAGACTGCTAACACCTCCTGGCAAGAATTAGTTCAGTCAATGATCGGCAGATCTCTTGAGGACCTTTATCCCTCTCGCGAAGGTAGCGTGAGGGAAAAGGAAGAGGTCCTTCGGGTGCAGGATTTGAGAGTTGAAGGGCTTTATGATAATTTGAATTTCACGCTTCATGCTGGTGAAATTATTGGGTTCTTTGGTCTTATAGGTTCGGGTATTAACGAATTGGCCCTGGCTCTTTTTGGAGCACATCCTGCTCATGGTAGGGTTTTAGTTAGGGGGAAGGAATTGTCTCTGCACTCCCCAACTTACGTCCGCCGGTTCGGGCTGGGTTTTATACCTTCGGACCGCAAGCAAGAGGCAATTATCCCTGAAATGAGTGTCAAAGAAAACCTTTCTCTGGTAGCTTTGTCCAGGGTTACGCGTTATGGGTTCATAGATAGTCGAGAAGAGTTGAATTGTGTGTATCAATGGGCAGAAAAATTGCAGATAAAGTTTGCGGATTGGGATCAGCCCGTTAAATCCCTCAGTGGTGGTAATCAGCAGAAGGTTGTTTTAGCGAGATGGTTGGCAAATGATCCTCAAGTTTTGATTGCTTCTGAACCCACGCAGGGTGTTGATGTGGGGACAAGGGTTGAAATTTATCATATTTTTGATGAACTGGCTAAAAAAGGAATAGGTGTTTTGGTTTTTTCCTCGGACTTGCCAGAAGTTATGGCGTTAAGTGACCGTATTTTTGTTATGGAAGGGGGTAAAGTCGTTGGAGAATTTGCAAAGGGAGAAGCCAATCAACGAACCATCCTCTACCTTGCCATGGGCGGTGAAAAAGAAGAAATATCCGTGGAGTAGGGCCTCTGGAGTTTTATTTCTTTTGGGTTTCTACGTTATTTTGTGTGTTGTGTTTAGCATTCTTTCTCCTTTTTTTCTTACTTTGCGTAACTTTTCTAACATCGCTTCCAATATGGCCTATATTGGTATTATGGCAGCTGCACAAACACCCTTGCTCATTGCAGGAGCCATGGACCTATCGATGGGGGCTTCAGCTCAGCTTGCAGGAGTGTTGACTGGTATCCTTTATGCGGCAGGGTGGAATATCTGGCTGGCAGTGCTTTTTGCTCTGGGCGTTGGTGTAGCTGTGGGGTTTGGTAATGCCCTTTCGGTGACCAAGGCGGGTATCAACTCTTTTATAGCCACACTTGGTATGTTGAACATTATAGAAGGGTTAGCGCTGGTTTTAACAGGGGGGTTGACGGTTAGTATCCTGGTTCCCGAGTTTCAGTTTATCGGTATGGGCAGCTTCTTGGGAATACCATTTCCCATTATTTTGATGTTAGCCTTTTTCTTTCTTTTCTTTATTCTTTTGGCGTATACACCCTTTGGTCGTTCAGTTTATGCAGTGGGTGGTAATCCGACTGCCAGCAAATTGTGCGGTATTAGTAATGCCAAGGTTTTGACCGTTCTTTTTGTATTTGGAGGATTCGCTGGTAGCATGAGTGGCATTCTGGTTGCTTCAATGTTGGGTGCAGCAGCTCCAGCTGCTCTTTCGGGAACTATTTTAACAGTAATTGCCGCTGTGATTCTTGGTGGAACCAGTCTTTCTGGTGGTTCGGGCAATGTTTGGGGTACGTTGCTGGGTGTTTTGATTTTGGGAACCCTGACTAACGGATTGGTCATCCTGAATGTTTCTTCTTTCTGGCAGGAAGTTGTACAGGGTATCGTGTTGCTTGGTGCAGTGGGTATAGACCAGCTCAGGCAAAGAAGACGTTGAGGAGGTTGGAAAAGTGAACGCTCGAGAGCGCTTCCATGAGGTTATGCATTTCAATACAGAGGTTCATGCTTTAAAGTGGGAGTTTGGCTATTGGGGAGGAACCGTTGATCGTTTTTATAGAGAAGGGTTGCCGAAAAAATATTATCCTCGGATCTCTGATAGAATAAGCACCCCTACGGCCAGCCTTTATGTGCCTGCCTGGAGCTCCGTTGATAGCGAGAATCTTCCTCAGGGTATAGCTGTTACTGGTGGGGGTCTATACTGGCCTACTCAGGGCTTCCCGCTCGATTATGATATCAGAAGCTATTTTGGAATGGATAAAAGCCAGGTTTTGGTTAATGTTAATCTTTTATTTTCTCCTCCTTTTGAAGTTATGGTTCTGGAGGAAGATGAGGAACACCTTGTATATCAAGACATCGATGGTGTGAAGAGGCATTTTTTAAAAGGCCCGGCGGTGTTGCCTTCTGGTTTAGAGTATCCGATTAAGGATAAGGAAAGCTGGTTGAGGCTTAAAGAAGAACGCTTGCGTCTGGATGACATTGCGGATCGCTTTCCACCTAACTGGGAAGAATTGCTTGTATGGTACCGGGAAAGGGATTTTCCTCTGGTTTTAGGTGGTTATCCCCACGGTCTTTTTGGAACTCTTGCCCATCTCATGGGGTATGACAAACTTTTCCTGGCCTATTACGACGACCCTGACTTAATTCACGATATGTTACAAACCTTCACTGACCTGTGGTGTGCGGTATATGAAGAAGTATTGTCACAAGTAGAAGTGGATGCTCTGCATATCTGGGAGGATATGTCTTTTGGCAAAGGTCCCATGATTTCTCCGGCGATTATCAAAAACTTTATGATTCCTTATTATCGCCGTTTGACCAATTTTCTGAAGAGTAGAGGTGTTGATGTTATTCTTCTTGATACTGATGGGTATTGTTTTGACATTATTCCTCTGCTTCTGGAAGGAGGTATTACAGGACTTTACCCTATTGAAGTAAGTTGTGGGATGGACCTTTTAAAGGTGCGGAAAGCCTTCCCCCGTCTTCAGCTGCTTGGAGGCATACCAAAAGGAGAAATTGCTAAAGGAAGAGAGCGAATTAATCAAATTCTGGAACCCGTGGGGGAAGTGCTTAAAAGTGGTGGATATATACCTTTTGGGGACCACTTGATCCCTCCTGAAGTAGGTTTCGCCGAGTTCGCTTATTATCGTGAGAGGCTTAATGGGTTAATAGAAAAGTATGGAAAGTACTGAAACGGTAAACTTTTCTCCTTGAAAGGTTGAAATCTTTGAGGTTTGTGGAAAGTTCTTTCGTGCATATTTACGCTTGCTTTTACTTTATTCCAGCTAACCTGCCTTGGTTTATTTAAGGTAGTTTTCGCAAAAATCGTTTTACCCTCCTAAAGAAAACGGGTTTTTTGCCGATATTTAGGCTTGAGGATTATTAAGAAAGGGGGAATTGTTGTAATGAATGCTCAGGAAAGCGGACGTTCTTTTAACGAGGTGCAGTTAGTGGTTTTTCAGCTGGGAAAGGAATATTATGGGGTGGATATTCATCAGGTTCAGGAAATAATACGTTTTCAGTCGCCAACCAAGGTTCCGGGAGCACCTTCTTTTGTGGAGGGTGTCATCAATTTGCGAGGGCAGGTTATCCCGATAATCGATCTTCGTAAGCGTTTTAGGCTACCTGAAAAGGAGGTAACCAAAGATACCCGGGTTATAGTGGTTGAAGTGGTTCCCCATACAGTCGGTATGGTAGTAGATGCGGTTGATGAAGTGTTGCGCATTTCCGAAGACAAGATTGAACCCCCTTCACCTCTCGTTGCTTCCATTCATGAGGAATACATTCAAGGAGTAGGTAAGCTCGAGGATAGACTGGTAATAATTCTGGATCTTCAGAAAGTACTTAGTAAAGAGGAAAAAGCCAAACTTGAAGAAATTGAGGAGACGAAAGAATAGGGACGGCTGCCGCGGCAAGAAAAGGTAGTCTAAGTGGCAAGATGCTTTTCTGATTTTTGTTATTTTCTCTGTTGCCACTCTGTTTTATTGGATTTTATGATCTTTCCGGTTTTCAGAAGTCATTGTTGGATAAGGCCAATAAGGAGATGAGTAGTTTCTGGTGAACCTGGCCAAAGTCCATAGAAGTGGTAATCTAAGAGGAAATACGCCAGGCAGAAGAGGGAAAATTGAATGCCTTTAACTCCTTTTGAGTTAGTCCCGATGGAGAAGGCACCAATAGCTTGAGTAGCTGGGTCGATTTTTCACGGTATCCAATTTTCAAAAAGATAATTGAGGAAGGCAAGTCCGGTTTTTCCGATCTTTTCTTTGACTCAGCTTCTGCCAAGGGGCAGAGTGCATCGCTTGAGAAGATTGCTTCTGTTGTCGAATCCTTGATTGGGTTAGGGAGGAATTAAAAAGTAAAATTGGTGTTTTTCAGGTTTAACAATTTTGTGTGTATTAAGGGATAAGAACTTTGTTTGTACAGGGAAACCCGGGGGTTTCCCTGTCGTATTAATGAGGTAGCAGGTTTCTCAGAAAAACTTTGTTCTCCGGGGTTATTACCTTCCTGGTCCAGGGGAGGGAGATGTATCCCTTGGTTTTTTCTTCGCTGCTTTGATAAGCACAGCCACGGTCGTTGAGATTAAAACCTACACCTTGGTTGTAGTTGCCCAATGGTAGGAATGCCAGGTGAGTGGATTTTCTGGATTGCTTCGTTAGGAAAAGGATTGTAGCCCGCCAGGTTGCTCAGACATACTGCAATCAATGTCTGGGCGATGGCTCTCTATATCTTTCAGCACTGCTTCCAAAGCGAAAATGTTTCCGTGGATGTCTGAAAAAACGGCTATTTTCATTTTGTCGCCCTCCTTGCTCACTACTTTGTTTTCAAAAGGTTTTGTCGGGAATGAATACGCAAAATCTTCTTTATTCTCTGAGCCTTGCGGATTGCTTCTTCTAAGTTAGTGTCTAAGATGGTGACGTGTCCCATTTTGCGCAAGGGGCGAGTTTGTGCTTTGCTGTAAAAGTGGAAGGATACTCCTTTTATAGCCAGGGCTTCCTCGAGTCCCTCAACAACTGGAATACCTTCTGAACCCTCTTCTCCCAAAAGATTCATCATTACTGCAGGGCTGAGAAGCTGAGTTGAACCGAGTGGCAGTCCGCAGATTGCTCGCAGATGTTGTTCGAACTGGGAAGTAACACAGGCTTCAATTGTAAAGTGGCCAGAATTATGGGGGCGGGGTGCTATTTCGTTTACCAGAAGTTTGCCGCTTTTGTCGAGAAACATTTCCACTGCAAAGACACCCACTCCTTGAAGGAGAGCCACGCATTTCTTAGCAATGTCCTGTGCTTCCCGGGCTGTTTTTTCAGAAATCCTTGCTGGGGCAAAGACTTGATCGCATATATGAGCTGCTTTGTGGAAAGTCATTTCTACCACTGGATAAATGGTTACTTCTTTTGAGCGGCTTCGAGCTACAATTACCGCAAGTTCTTTTTCTATGGCAACCAGCTCTTCCAGAAAGGCGTCTTTTTTAGGGAGGGAGGCCAGGTCCTCCAATTTTTCTATCTTGGTCACTCCTTTGCCATCGTATCCTCCAAAGCGGGCTTTCCATATGGCAGGACTTCCCAATTCTTGGAACGCTTTGTGGTTTACCTCCGATAGAAAACGTGGTACAGGTATACCTCCCCTGGATAGGGTTTTCTTCTGTTGCAGTTTATCCTGAATGATTTCCAAGAGCTCGGGAGAAGGAAAGATCTTTTGACGCAGACCTTCCTCTTTTAGAACCTGAGTGTTTACGTGTTCTATGTCATAGGTAGCAACGTCGCTTTCTTCCACCAGCCTTTTCAGGCCTTCGGGATCGTAGAAATCGGCTACTATTTGCCGATCGGCAAGTTGCCCAGCAGGAGAAAAGGGATTGGGATCAAGCACATTAACCCAGAAGCCCATCTTTTTGGCTTCCTGGGCCATCATTTTGGCCAGCTGCCCTCCTCCAATTATGCCAATTTTGAAGAAGGGATATTTGAGTTGCACTGGTTGTAATTCCACTCCTTTTTTGGAGTTATTTTAACACGGGAAAAGAAAAAAGGGGGCTGATCAGCCCCCTTGATGCAGACAGGGTGTGAAGTGTTGAGTTTTTATGGCTTTAGCACCACCCGGATAGCATTCTCATCCTTTTCAGCAACTTCCATGGCTT
>CAZMZG010000025.1:0-22313 GCA_964570785.1 uncultured Atribacterota bacterium
TAACCCTCTCACCCTGTCTGAAACGTACCTTGCTATTCGCCTCACAGGAAACACCACCATCGACCTTGATGTACTCCAGACTGAATTCTATGTAGGGTTTGGCAACCCCTACCTTAATGTGGAACTCGTTTATCCAGAAGGTCCAGAAAATAATAATTCTCAAATCGAGGCTGACAACCTGCTCCTTGTCTGGAAACTTAACCTTATCGGCACGCTCGGAGTAATAACGCACATCTACCTCCCCTTGCAGAGCCAGGGAAACCTTTCGCACGTTGATGTTTACCTCATAGACGGTTCCTCCGTATCTATTAGCAGCGCTGAAAGCTGGGAGAATTTTGATTTCGAAGGGAATTGTGTAGGAAAAATCAGTCTGCCAGTACAGGAAGGGTGTCTTTAATCTTAAATTAACTTCCGATACTTTTCGAGTTTAAAGAACAGACAACCCGGGGGCAACTCTTTCGCCACCGGGTTGTTTCAAACACATCATAAACCAGTATGAATGAATTACGAGTTATGCCCGAAACCCTAATCTAATATCTTCCCCCGGATTTCTGTTGCAGAGATATCATCCTCTTCTGGCGAGAAAAAAGAAACCAGAAGGTCACATCCTATAGTTCCTACAAAATAATCAAGGTGGATAACCAGTGAGTTACAGGTAGTTTCTACAGAAATTGAAATGAGAAGAAGTCAGGAGTTACAGTGCTAACGCTCCAAGGGAAGGTTTTCTACCTCCAAAGAGTTGTGATTAAAGATTCTCCTTTTCAGTTTTTATTCGTGCTATCGGAAGATAAGAGAAGATTCCCTTTTTGGAAGGGGTCAGAACACACAAACACTTGTTTTTAAGGCCCAAAAATGGTATAATTATTAAAACTTTTCCCGGGAAGGATGTTGCTTGACCACTCAATCCTCTATAGAAGAAATCAAAGAATGGATAGACCTTTTAATAGGGCGAGAGGTAGTCATCGAAGTCAACAAAGGCCGCAAACGGACGGTAACTCGTCGAGGAACAGTTGAAAAAGCCTATCCTTTCTTCTTCACGCTGCGCATGGACGTCGATGGTTCCTGCCAGCGCATTTCCTTCAATTACGTAGATATACTAACCAAAACCATAGAAGTGGAAGTATTATAATAGACACAAATTTTGAAAAGGCACCCCACTTCTCTTATCCTCTAAAGTGGGTTACAATTGTTGTGTTATGAAAAAGATCCTTCCTTTTCCTTTCGAGGTCTCAACACAGGAAGCGCTGCTTATTCAGGAGGAACTGAAAAAAAGGATTTCTCTGAACTTAGCTCTCGAGGAAGCCTCTGTAAAGTGCATTGGTGGCATCGATGTTTCCTACCTTAAAGATGGTTTTTCAATGGCAGTCGCCGTGGTGCTTTCTTTTCCCGGGCTCCAGCTTCTGGAAGTACAGGTGGGAAAAACGCGAGCTTCCTTTCCCTACATTCCTGGCTTTTTATCTTTCAGAGAAGGGCCAGCCATAGAAGAAGCGCTTTCCCGAATAAAAAAGGAGCCCCAGCTCTGGTTTTTCGATGGGCAGGGTATTGCTCATCCCCGGGGGGTAGGTTTGGCCAGCCACATCGGCGTGCTTTTTGACCTGGTGTCCATAGGGGTAGCCAAAAAACCTCTGGTTGGAGAGTTCGAATTTCCTTCTCCAGAAAAAGGAGCCTATTCACCACTCTATTATCAGGAAAAGCAGGTGGGCTTTGTGGTGCGCACCCGAGAAAAGGTGAAACCCATTTACGTTTCCCCCGGTCACAAAATCAGCCTGGAGGATTCTCTCAAATGGGCTCTCAAAACGGTAAGCAGGTACCGCCTGCCGGAAGCAACCCGTATAGCGCACCAGCTATCTCAAAAGCTTAAAAAGGAGGGCAACAACCTTGGACCAGGAAACACTGTTTTCTGAGCTTGGGGAAAAACCCAGCCACCACAACAAAGTGGTGATCACCGTGGTGGGCCTGGATCGCATTGGAATTATTGCCAGCATAACCACAGTCCTGGCCAAACATCGGATAAACATCGAAGATATAACCCAGAAAATACTCGGTGAGTACTTCACCATGATTTTGATTGGGGATCTTTCCCGCTGCACCAGTGATCTTAAAACTCTAAAAGAAGAACTGGTAAACGCAGGAGAGAAAATAGGGGTCAAAGTCTTTGTGCAGCATGCAGAAGTATTTCATGCCATGCACCGCATATAAGGGGAATCCGGACCATGCTTTTCGAACGCTCTGAAATCCTGGAAACACTGCGCATGCTGCAACTTCAGAACCTGGACGTGCGCACGGTAACCCTGGGCATAAACATCCTGGATTGCCGCTCGGACACTCTCGGACAAACCCGAAAGCGAATAATCGAAAAAATCAAAAAAGTAGCCGGTAGCTTCCACCAGGTAGTGGAAGAGGTTGCTCTGATTTACGGAATACCCATCGTGAACCGCAGAATTGCCCTCACTCCTCTGGCACTGCTTTTCAAACCAGAAGACCAACCTGAAGAGCTCCTCGGGCTGGCTCAAGATATTGATAAACTTGCCGCTTCGCTGAAAGTAGACTTTGTGGGCGGTTTTTCAGCCCTTATCCACAAAGGCTTTACCGAAGCCGAAAAAGTTTTCATCTGCAACCTACCCCGGATACTTGCAGCTACCGAGCGCATCTGTGCCTCCATTAACGTTGCCTCTTCGAAAAGCGGCATCAACGTGGATGGAATACTGATGATGGGCCAGGTTATCAAAGAAACCGCTGAGTTGAGTGCTCAAAAGGACGCTATCGCCTGTGCCAGGCTGGTGGTCTTTGCCAACGCCCCGGAAGACAATCCCTTTATGGCCGGAGCTTTCCACGGCATAGGAGAACCTGAAGCAGTAATCAACGTGGGGGTAAGCGGTCCCGGGGTGGTCAAGGAAGTGGTGGAGCGAAATCCTCAGGCCTCCTTAGGAGAACTGGCCGAGATAATCAAACGCACCGCTTTTAAAATCACCAGAGTGGGTGAACTGATTGGCAGGGCAGTAGCCTCTCGCCTGAATGTGGAATTCGGGATTGTGGATCTCTCTCTGGCTCCCACTCCCCGGGTGGGAGACAGCGTTGCCGAAGTGATTGAAGCCATGGGCATAGAAAAATGCGGTGCCTGGGGAACCACCCTGGCCCTTGCTCTCCTGACCGATGCCTGCAAAAAAGGCGGCACTATGGCTTCTTCGCGAGTAGGAGGATTGAGCGGTGCCTTCATCCCGGTGAGTGAAGATGCTGCCATGAACGAAGCTGCTTCCTGCGGTGCGCTGAGCATGGAAAAACTGGAAGCGCTCACCAGTGTCTGTTCAGTGGGGCTGGACATGATAGCCATACCCGGGGATACTCCTCCTGAAGTGATTTCCTGCATCATTGCTGATGAAATAGCCATTGGGGTCATCAACCACAAGACAACTGGCGTGCGCATCATACCGGTACCTGGCAAAAAAGCCGGAGATCGGGTAACCTGGGGAGGTCTGCTGGGAGAAGCGGTGATAATGCCGGTTAACCGCTTTTCGGGAAGCCGGTTTATCAAAAGAGGAGGCCATGTTCCGGCACCGATAACCAGCCTCAAAAACTGATTTAATTGACAGTGATTTACCCTTTGGATATAATTGTGTTGCTTGTGGAGAAGCATAAACTGGGGTGTGGCCAAGCGGTAAGGCAAGGGACTTTGGATCCCTGAGCGGAGGTTCGAATCCTCCCACCCCAGCCACTCTGTAATAAAGGGAACAGCGCGACTGGGGTTAGTCGCGTTTTGTTTTTAGGTCTCGAGGAGAAAATGAATTTATCCAACTGGGCTCTTTGCATTCTGGCTGCTGGTGAAGGAAAGAGAATGGCCTCCCAGATACCAAAAAATTTTATCCCAGTTCTGGGGCGTCCTCTTTTTGCCTACCTGTTTGACGAAATAAAGCAGTGCCAATTTGGCGAAATTGTAGTGGTCATCCGGAAAGGCATGGAAGAGTACCTTAGAGAATTTCTTGCAAAAGAACCAAAATTGAAAACGGTATTTCAGGAAAAACCGCTGGGAACAGCCCATGCCCTGCAATCAGCATTACCCAAGCTCTCAAGCTCTATCGAAAAAGTGATGGTCATCTACGCAGACATGCCACTTTTACGTAGCGAAACTCTAAGAGCTTTTGCCCGCTTCTTCTTATCCAACCAGCTCGAAGCTGCTCTAACCACCTCTTTTTTAGAAAACCCTCAAGGATATGGAAGGATTATCCGCGATCCTTGCGGAGAAGTTCTTGAAATACGAGAAGAAAAAGACTGCTCACCTGAAGAGTTGCCAATCAAAGAAATCAATATTGGCATCTTTGCTTTTGAGCGTTCCATTATCCAGAACTTGCTAACCAGGGTTGACAACCGTAACCAGCAGGGAGAGTATTACTTGACCGACGTGATAGCGCTGGCTCGCAAAGCAAACCGCAAACTCAAGAGTTACACATTGCCCTGGAGGGAGGAGTTCATTAACCTCAACACCCCCTCTGATCTTGCCCTGGTTACATCACACCTGCGCAACCACAAAAACCAGTCGCTGCTTGCTCAGGGAGTGAAAATGGTAGATCCCGAAAACACCTGGGTGGACTGGGAAGTAGAAGTAGGGAAAGATACCTGGCTTTATCCGGGAACGGTAATTGAAGGAAAAAGCAAAATAGGGGAGAATAACCGTATCGGCCCTTTCAGCCTTCTGGTTGACACTGTAACTGGCAAAAACTGCAGGATTGCTTTCAGTGTCATCGAAGGAGCAGTGATAAAAGAGGGAGTGGAAGTGGGACCCTTTGCTCACCTGCGTCCGGGTGCGCAGCTCGAAGAAAGATGTCGCATAGGGAACTTTGTGGAGGTGAAGAATTCGCGCATTGGAGCAGAGACCAAAGCGCTGCATCTTTCCTACCTTGGTGACGCTCAAATTGGGAAAAAAGTAAATATTGGCGCTGGCACCATTACCTGCAACTATGACGGAACCAAGAAAAACCCTACCTTCATCGAAGATGAAGTATTTATAGGAAGCAACAACGCTCTGGTAGCCCCAGTGAGAATTGGAAAAGGCGCCTATACTGCGGCTGGCTCCACCATTACCAGAGATGTTCCTCCAGAAAACCTGGGCATAGCTCGTGCCCGGCAGAAAAATCTGGAAAACTGGACCCCAAAAAGAAAGAGTGGGAGAAAAAAAGAACAATGATTAACGTAAACTTTCATCAGCACCTCAAGGTTTTTTCTGGAAATGCCAACCCAACCTTGGCACAGGAAATTTGCTGGTATCTGGATGTTCCCTTAGGAAGAGCAGATGTGGGTAGGTTTCCCAACGGGGAAGTACGAGTCCGCATTGAAGAGAGTGTGCGTGGCTGTGATGTTTTTGTAATTCAGCCCACGTCTCCTCCAGCCAATGACAACCTCGTGGAACTTCTGATCATGATAGACGCCCTGAGCAGAGCCTCAGCAAAAAGAATAACTGCCGTCATTCCCTTTTACGGTTATGCCAAGCAGGACCGCAAAACCAAGGGTAGAGAACCTATCTCTGCCAAACTGGTCGCCAACCTTTTGGTAACTGCTGGAGCTAATCGGATACTCACCATGGACCTCCATGCCGGGCAAATCCAAGGTTTTTTTGACATTCCTGTCGATAACCTGGCAGCTCAGTCACTGCTTGCTCGTTACTTTGCTACCAAAAATCTGCAGAACCTGGTGGTAGTAAGCCCTGACGTGGGTGGCACTGCCCGGGCAAGGAACTTTGCCAACCGTCTGCAGGTCGATCTCGCCGTCATCGACAAACACCGTCCCAACTATGCTCAGGTGGAAGTCATGAACATCATCGGCGACGTTAAAGGCAAAACAGCTATCATAGTTGATGACCTCATCGACACTGCCGGTACGCTGGTGGAAGGAGCTGAAGCTCTCCTCAAAAAGGGCGGTGCCAAAGAGGTTTATGCCTGCGCCACCCATCCTGTCTTCAGCAGTCAGGCAGTGGAAAGGATTACCAATTCCCCCATCAAAGAAGTCGTGGTAACCAACACCATTGACATCAGTGAAAAAATAAGTAAATCCTTATCCAAAATAAAAGTTCTCTCGGTGGCCCCGATCTTTGCAGAGGCCATAAAGAGGATCCACGGAGAGCTTTCCATAAGCGAACTCTTTGTCTAATAAGCGGAGGTGGCGAAAGTGAGTCAGAAAGAGAGCATTCTATTGAACCTTGAAAAAAGAGAGTCTACCGGGAAAGGTGCTGCCAGAAAACTGCGCCGTACAGGCTGGATACCAGGAACCCTCTACTCCAGGCGCAGCAGGCAGGAAGGTTCAATGCCTGTAAAGGTGAAGGAAACTGAACTGCGAAAAGCACTCCATACACCGGGCATAATGCACCACTTGATTGACTTCTCCATTAATGGAGAAAAGCAACGTGGAATTATCAAAGACATCCAGCGTAACCCCCTTAAGGACGAAATATGGCACGTTGACTTCTATGCAGTGCTTGGCGACCAGAAACTCTCTCTCGCCATACCGGTAGTATTGAAGGGAGAAGCTAAAGGCGTCAAAGAAGGAGGCATCCTGGAATTTGCTACCCAAGAACTGGAAGTGGAATGCCTGCCCGATGCAATTCCTGAGGCTATAGAAGTGGATATTTCCAACCTCGAAATTGGCGATTCCATTCACGTAGGCGACATTCAGCCTCCCGAGGGAGTAACCATCGCCGAAAATGCTGAAGAAGTGGTGGTCTCGGTAATTCCACCTGAAGTGAGCGTCGAAGAAGAAGCTGCCGAAGAAGAGGAAGAAGAAGCTCAACCCGAGGTGATCAAAAAAGGAGGAGAGTCAGAAGAATAGTGCCTCATTTGGTAATAGGTCTGGGCAACCCGGGCAAAAAATATGCATTTACCAGGCACAACGTGGGTTTTCGAGTGGTGGACAGGATCGCCCTCAAAGAAAAAATCCGCTTTTCGAAAACCCCTTATTATTATTTTTCCTTTTTCAAGATCAACGCCAAAGAGGTGTTTTTGATAAAGCCTCTAACCTATATGAATCAAAGTGGCAGGGCAGTGCAAACCTTTCTGGAAGACCGAGCACTACAGGTTGATGACCCTCAAAAGATAATTGTAGTTCACGACGAAGTGGACCTTCCTCCAGGAACCTTGCGCATTAAAAAGAGAGGCGGCACCGCCGGCCACCGGGGCCTGAACTCTCTGGTTGAAGTCCTGAATAGCCAGGACTTTTTGAGAGTGAGGGTGGGGATAGGCAAACCCGTTTGCAAGGAGCTGATGGTTGATTACGTTCTGGGCACTCCCAGTGATGCACAAGAAATATTGCTACTTGAGAGAGCCGAACAAAAAGCCGTGGAGGCAACCTACTGCATTTTGAGAGAAGGTGTCCTCAGAGCAATGAATATTTACAATTCAAAAAAGGAGGAACTGACTGAAGAAAACAGCAATGCCAAGATCTGAAAAGCTGGCCAGGATAATCTCTTCTCTGCTACAGCCTACCTTTGTAGCTGCCTTCCTTTATGGAGTAATTTCTTTTTCCTTTGTGCAACCTGCTTTTAAAGCCTTTCTCTACTGGTTAGCAGGTCTTCTTTTTGCTACTCTATTGCCCACGCTGCTTGTGATCAAGTTAGCCCAGAAAGGACGGGTGTCAGATCCAGACCTTCCAGACCACCGGGAAAGATTTATCCCTTATTTGCTCATCACCGCACTTTATGCAGCAGGTTTTGTGATGCTTTATCTTTTAAAAGCTCCCCGTCCACTGCTGGGGATTACCGCCTGTTACATCGGAGTAACTATGGTGGGCGCCTTTATCTCTCTTTTCTGGAAAATTAGCATGCACCTTGCCGGCGTGGCAGGGCCGGTAACCGCGCTGGTTTATTACCTGAATCCCTACTGGGCATCACTGTATGCCTTGCTTTTTATTCTGGGCTGGGCTCGCCTGTATCTCAGAAAACACAACCTTTACCAGATCCTGACAGGCAGTGCTTTCTCTGCCCTGATGACTTACGGAATACTCTGCTTCTGGTTTTAAGATATCCAACCCAGGGTACGTAATTCCCAATGGACGTAATTCTTCGCCTGCAAACTTTCTTGAAAAAGGTCGCCCAGCAAATTGAAAAGCATCAAACCACTTACTTGAAGAGCGAGCCCCTAATCAGGCCTCTCCTTGCACTCGCTCTTGCCTCTGGATATCGCTTGCCACTTATTTACGTGGTCCCTGACCGAAAGACTCAGAGCAAAGCCAGAACTCTATTAGAAGAGCTGTCTGCTCTTTTCTTTGCTTCAGAAGCCAGGATCTTTGTGTTTGAAAATGCCCCTCGACAGGGAATTATTTTGCAGGAGCAACTCCGAAATAAAAAGCTTTTCTCGGTTTTTCTTCTCAAAGCTGAGGACCTTTCCTGTGAAGTTGAAGAGCTGGAATTTTTTATAGAAAATTCTCTGCTACTTGAAAAAAACCGGGAATATCCACGTACCAAACTACTCGAAAAATTGGAAAAAATGGGCTATCAAAGGGAAGAATTCGCAAGAGAACCGGGCTCCTTTGCTTTGCGAGGAGAGGTTCTGGATATATTTTCCCCCCAAATGGAACATCCGGTGCGAACTTACTGGTTTGCTAACTTGCTGGAAAAAATGAGGTTTTTCAAAGCAGATACCCAACGCACTTTTTCAGAAGCTGAGCGGGTGTTGGTAATTCCTGCCAGTGGTCACTTTAAAAGGTTGCTCCTTCAGGAAGCAATAAACAAAGAGAAAGGTATTGTATTCTGGGACGATGTTTTTTATGAAAAAGCTCCTCTCAACCTTCCCTATCAGATTTTTTCTGGAATAGTGCCCCGAAGAGAACACCACAACGTAGAAATATTGAGCGAACCATTGCCCCTCTTTGGCGGTCAAATGGAGAGATTTCTTGATTACCTCAGAGAAAATACTTTTCAAAAAGTATTGATAACTCTACCAGCGGAAAAACTGGAAAGCCTCACCGCCATTTTGAAAGAAGCTAAAATACCTTTTAGCGATAGAATCCATTCCGAAGAAAAAATAATCGTGGTGCCCTCAAGCCTTCCTCAGGGTTTTAGCTTAACCGAACTTGGACTGGCAGTGTTCTCCGCTCGAGAAATACTGGGTTTCACCTACCCCCATTCTCCTTCCAGAGGAGCCACTTCTCGGGGGGAAGGAGAATTGCTGCGAGAAATCAAGGAAGGAGACTATGTAGTCCACGAAGAACACGGCATCGGTATTTTTAGGGGCCTGAAAGAGCTGGTAGTGGAGGGAGTGCGTAGGGTCTACATAGAAATCGAGTATGCTGCATTAGACAAGCTCTATGTTCCCATAGACAACGCCCACCTGGTGCAAAAATACGTTGGTGGCGAAGGTATAAAGCCTCGCCTGCAGCGTCTGGGCACTGACGAATGGAACAAGATTAAAGAGCGAACCAGAAAGCAGGCAGGGAAAATAGCCAAAGAACTGGTTGAACTCTATGCCCGCCGGATACTGGAAGGGGGACATGCCTTTTCCCCTGATACCACCTGGCAAAAACAGCTGGAACTGGCTTTCCCTTACCTCGAAACTCCCGACCAAAAAAAAACTATCGAAGAGGTTAAAAAAGACATGGAATCGCCCAGGCCCATGGACCGCCTGGTCTGCGGCGATGTTGGCTTTGGAAAGACCGAAATTGCCATTCGGGCTTCTTTCAAAGCAGTTATGGATGGAAAGCAAGTAGCTCTTCTTGCTCCAACCACCCTCCTTTCCGAACAGCACTACATAACTTTCCGGGAAAGAATGAAGGACTTTCCAGTCAAAATAGAGGTTCTGAACCGCTTCAAAAACCCTGCTCAACAGCGGAAAATAGTAGAACAGATTAAAAAAGGCCAGGTAGATATTGTAATCGGCACCCATCGCCTGCTTCAAAAAGACATTGTCTTCAAAGACCTGGGACTTTTGATAATTGATGAAGAACAACGCTTTGGCGTTTTCCACAAGGAAAAACTGAAACAGCTCAAAGTGGGCGTGGATGTGCTTACCCTGACTGCCACCCCCATACCTCGAACTCTTTACCTTTCGCTACTTGGAATCCGGGACATAAGCTGCATCGAAACTCCACCTGAGGGCAGAAAAAACATTCATACTTTTGTCCTACCCCGCAAAAAAGAGCATATCCAGCAAGCGATAGCTCAGGAACTGGAACGCCAGGGGCAGATTTTCTATGTGTGCCCCCGCATCAAAGACCTGATGAAAATAACCGAGGAAGTTAAAGAAATGTTTCCCAAAATCGATTTTGCCCTCGCCCACGGCAGGATGAGCGGCAAAGAACTGGAAAAAATCATGATCGAATTTTACCAGGGTAAAATTCCTCTCCTTTTCTGCACCACCATCATCGAAATTGGGCTGGACATTCCTTCGGTAAACACGCTAATCGTGGACCCGGCAACTCACTTCGGGTTAGCCCAGCTCTATCAGCTTCGGGGAAGGATAGGAAGAGGAAACCGGGAGGCCTACGCTTATTTCTTATATCCCCACCGCCTGAACCACAGGGCACGGGAGCGCCTCAATGCACTGCTTGAATTCAGCGAAACCGGCTCCGGTTTCAAGCTGGCCTTGCGAGATCTTGAAATCCGCGGAGCTGGAAACATACTGGGCCCGGAACAGCACGGTTTCATTCAAGAAGTGGGCTTCCATCTTTATTCACGGCTCCTTGAGAAGGAAATTGCACACCTAAAGGGAGAAATTGACCAGCTACCTCTGGATTCCTCTGTCCAGATTTCTCTCAAAGAAGAAGCTTATTTACCTGACCACTACATCTTTTCTGAATCAGAAAGACTGCGTTACTATCAAAAATTGCTCAAGGCACCGACTGAAGAAGAAATTACGAAAATTGCTGAGGAAATGCAAGATCGGTTTGGAAAAATGCCTCCTCCGACCTCCAATTTGTTTTCTCTCACAAAGCTCAAGTATTATGCTAAAATAACTCAGGTTGAGGAGATTAAACAGGAAGGATCACAGATATTTATTGTCGGTTCTTTGAAAACACTGGTCAGGTTACAAAGTGCTTT
Organism: uncultured Atribacterota bacterium; assembly: GCA_964570785.1. Classification (GTDB taxonomy): domain Bacteria; phylum Atribacterota; class Atribacteria; order Atribacterales; family Thermatribacteraceae; genus Thermatribacter. Next base: position 11,015 of record CAZMZG010000025.1, read on the forward strand.
CCAGAAAAACGCTTTATCGGTAACTCTTACCAAGTATAAAGACCGGGCTGCACTCAGGATACCGCTTATGAGTGCCAGAAGGTTAACCCAGCTTTTAGAAAAGGTGATCCAAAATGAATGAACATAAAGGAGCGCCAAAACTTTTCCAGGAGTTGCTGGAAATAGTTGACACTCTGCGGGGAGAAAACGGATGCCCCTGGGACAAAAAACAGACCCGAGAAACCCTTAAACCTCTTATGATAGAAGAGCTTTACGAAGCCTTTGAAGCCATCGACAAAGGAGACGAAGAAAGCCTCAGCGAGGAACTTGGTGATATGCTCCTGCACATCGTCTTTCATGCCAGGATAGGCAAAGAAAAAGGCACTTTTACCATGGAAGAGGTCCTTCAAAAGATAATTTCCAAGATGCGCGAGCGGCATCCCCATGTTTTTGGAAATGTTCAAGCTAAAGACGTACAGGAAGTGCTTAAAAACTGGGAAGAAATCAAGGACCGCAAGGAAAAAAGAGAAAGCATGCTTGCTTCCATACCTCGCCATCTGCCAGCTCTCCTGCGGGCTCACGCCATTCAGTCTCGGGTGGCCAGGGTGGGTTTTGACTGGCAAAACCCAGATGAGGTATGGGCTAAAGTTCTGGAAGAACTGGAAGAACTGGATTCAGCACGCAAAAGCAATGACAAAGAGCGCATAATGCGGGAATGGGGAGATCTGGTCTTTGTTCTGGTGAACCTGGCCCGCCACCTGGACATTGACCCTGAAGAAGCGTTAAGAAAAACCTGCAACCGCTTTACCAAGCGCTTTAGTTTCATAGAAAAAGAACTGGAAAAACAGGGTAAGAAACCTTCTCAAGCTTCTCTGGAGGAGATGGATAGCCTATGGGAGAAGGCCAAAGAAAACTCATGCTGATCAGGTTTGAAGAACTGATGAAAAGGGTAGAGGTCTTGTTACCTCTCATCCGGGGATGGAACCCGGACCTTCTGGTTGGAGTAGGCAGCGGAGGAACAATAATCGCGGGTATACTTAATCAGTTCCTGAACCGAGAGCTGCGAGCTCTTGAATTTAACGAGACAAACCAGGAAATCCGTTGGGAAACAGTAGGAAATATTTTGAGCAAAAGGGTGCTTTTAATAAGTGCTCATCCAATCCCTGAGGAGCTTTTCCAGCGCATAGAAAAGCTATTAAAAGAAAAAGGCGCTCTTTCCATAGTTTACTTAGTGGGATTGGGCAGCGGAGGAGACTACTCCTGTTTTCCAGAGCTATCGAGAGAGGAAGCAGTTTTTCCCTGGGAACCAAGTGAGAATTGACAAATACTTGAAAGTCAGCGGAATTTTCAAACGCAGAACACTGGCTCAAACAGCCTGTCGAAGTGGTAGAATACTTATCAACGGACGCCCTGCCAAACCAGGAGACAGGGTGAAGGTGGACGACAAAATTACTCTGTTGCATCCGGCCTGGAAAATGGTAATCAGGGTGAAAGCAGTACCGGATCGTAAACTGCCCTTTCAAGAAGAATTATACGAAATACTTTCCAGAGAAAAGAGGGAGGAATAGTTTTTGAAAATAGTGGTTTGCCCGGATTCTTTTAAAGGAAGCCTGCAGAGCTTCGAAGCAAGCTTGGCAATCCGCTCGGGGCTTGAAAAAGCAAGCGAATCCTTCGCCATCGTTGAAAAACCACTCGCTGACGGGGGAGAAGGCACCGTAGAATCAGTTGTCCGGGCATCCAGTGGTCAGATAATCGAGAAGGAAGTATTCGGACCTCTGGGTGAAAAAGTAAAAGCCAAAATGGGGCTTCTTTCCGATGGCACCTGTGTTATCGAACTCGCTCAGGCCGCAGGATTACCACAGGTACCACCCCAAAAAAGAAATCCCCGCTTCACAACCACTCATGGAGTAGGGGAGCTCCTCAAAGAAGCAATTCTTCGAAAGTGCCCCCGCATCGTGCTGGGAATTGGAGGTAGCGCAACCTGTGACGGAGGAATTGGAGCACTGCAAGCTCTGGGAATGCGCTTCCTGGACGCAGAGGGCAAAGAGCTGCAGGGAATAGGTGATAGTCTCCCCAAAATACACAGCATCGATCAGAGCTCTTTCCTCAAGCCTCAGAACATCGAGATATTAATTGCCTGCGATGTTGAAAATCCACTGTATGGGCCCCAAGGAGCAAGCTACGTGTATGCCCCCCAGAAGGGGGCAAGCTCTGAAGACGTAGAATATCTCGATGAAGGCCTGAGGCACTGGGCAAGGTTGATCAAACAATACACCGGCATCTCAGTGGACAACCTTAAGGGAGCAGGAGCAGCAGGTGGGATTGGTGCAGCACTACACGCTTTTCTGGGAGCACGTATAGTGAAGGGAATAGAACTAATCGCTCGACTGGTAGGCCTTGAAGAGGCAATCAAGGGCGCCGATTTGGTAATCAGTGGTGAGGGGAAGTTCGACCGGCAAACCCTTTTTGGAAAAGTAATTCAAGGGGTGATGGAGCTCTGCCAAAAGCTTGAAAAACCTCTGATTGTGCTTGCTGGAAAAATTGAATGGGAGCAGTTCCCTGAAGGATTACCCAATGGCATCCTGGCAGCCTTCTCGATTGCCAGTGGACCGATAAGCGAAAAAGAAGCCATGCAAAAAGCATCTTTTCTGCTTGAAATACTTTCTTTTAACCTGGCCAAAATCCTCTTGCTTGAGGAGGGAGAGAAATGAAAAAATTGCTTTTTGAATTCCCCGACCAGGGAATAAGCATAGAAGCAGAACTTCTGGAAAGCAAACTCGCTGAAAAGCTAACCGGCATCCTTCCTTATCAAACCCGGGTCAATACCTGGGGTGAAGAAATTTATTTCGCCATACCGCTTAAAAGCGATATTGAAAAACCGCAGGAAACAGTTGCCAGAGGTGACGTAGCTTACTGGCCAGAAGGAGCCTGCCTGTGCCTTTTTTTCGGACCCACTCCTATAAGCAGTGAGGAAGAAATACGCCCGGCAAGTGCAGTAGAGGTGGTTGGCAAAATCCCCTCTGGATACGAAGTTCTGAAAAAAGTTATTTCGGGAAGCAGAGTTAGCATTTCCCTCATCCAGGGTTAAAAATAAAATTAGAATTAAACTTAGAAAGGAGATGAACCGAATGAGCACCATTTTTGATGTTCACGCCAGAGAAATACTGGATTCGCGCGGTAATCCTACTGTTGAGGTAGAAGTAGCCCTTGCTTCAGGAGCTTTTGGAAGGGCAGCCGTTCCTTCCGGCGCTTCCACCGGGACTTTTGAAGCGGTTGAATTGCGCGACGGCGATAAAAACCGTTATCTTGGAAAGGGTGTTCGCAAAGCAATAGAAAACGTTAACGAAATAATCGCGCCCGAAATCATTGGTCTCGACGCTCTGGACCAGTGCAAAATAGACAAAACCCTGATTGAACTTGACGGAACACCCAACAAGGGAAAGCTGGGAGCTAACGCCATACTGGGGGTCTCACTTGCTGTAGCCAAAGCAGCCGCCGAATATTGTGGTCTTCCCCTTTATCGCTATATAGGCGGAGCAGGTGCCCGCGAATTACCAGTACCCCTTATGAATATCCTCAACGGAGGAAAGCATGCCGACAGTGGCGTAGACATTCAGGAATTCATGATCGCACCCTGCGGAGCTCCTTCTTTTTCTGAAGCCCTGCGCATGGGTGCCGAAGTTTTCCACCATCTGGCCAAGGTTCTGAAGCGCAGAGGATACTCAATCGGAGTGGGCGATGAGGGGGGATTTGCACCCAATCTGCATTCTTCCGAAGAAGCCATAGAAGTAATTATAGAAGCCATCCAGGCGGCTGGCTATGAACCGGGCAAAGATGTCTTTCTGGCCCTCGACGTTGCTGCTTCTGAACTCTTCCAGGATGGAATATACATTTTCTCTCGCGAGGGTGTGAAAAGAAACATTGATGAGATGATCGAGTTCTATCAGAGCCTGGTCGACAAGTATCCCATTGTTTCCATCGAAGACGCCCTCTCTGAAGAGGACTGGGAAGGCTGGAAAAAGCTAACTTTCGCTCTGGGTGAAAAGATACAGCTGGTTGGAGACGACCTTTTCGTGACCAATAAAGAGCGCCTCTTGCGAGGAATCCGAGAAAAGTGCTGCAACTCCATACTAATCAAGCTCAACCAGATAGGTACTCTGAGCGAAACCCTGGAAACTATCGAGATTGCAAAAAGAGCCGGATACACTTCAATAATTTCTCATCGTTCCGGAGAAACTGAAGATACCACCATTGCCGATCTTGCCGTAGCAACCAACACAGGCCAGATAAAAACCGGCTCGCTTTGTCGTTCTGAACGCATAGCCAAGTACAACCAGCTCTTGAGAATCGAAGAGGAACTTGGTGATGTGGCCACTTTCAGGGGAAAAGATGTCTTCCCCACCAAGAGGTAACCATCTGAATATCTGGAAAATACTTTTTATAACTCTCTTCACCATAGCACTGGTTTTATGGATGAACCAGTTCCTGGAGAAAATGATTGCTTACTGGAAAATATGCGAAAAGATCGAACAGTTTACTGAAGAAGAAAAAAGGCTGCAGCAAGAAATAGTCACTATGAACAAAGAAAAAGAATACTTGCATCAGGACTGGTACATAGAAAAGTTAGCCCGGGAACGGTTTAACTTTGTCAAGCCAGGAGAAATCGTCGTAGAGCTGGTTCCTCCCCAAAATCCTTGACAAAGTTTTACCAGGGTTTGTATAATTAGTCCAATTTCAAATAAGGAGGAGTTTAGTAGTTTATGGTTGAAGTAGATAGCATTGTGGAAGGTAAAGTGATAGGTATTGCAAAATTCGGAGCCTTCGTCGAACTCGAAGATGGAAGCAAGGGTCTCATTCACATTTCAGAAATCTCCAACCAGTTTGTAAAAGACGTAAATGACTTTCTTAAAGTAAACGACCGGGTTAAAGTAAAAGTGCTTCGGGTTTCTCCAGACGGCAAAATCGACCTTTCCCTGAAAAGGGTTGTGAACGAAGAACAAGAGTATGCAAGCAAGCTGGAACAGAGCAAAGCAACTCTGGAGCAGAAGATGAATCGTTTTCTAAAAGAAAGTCAGGAAAAGCTGGCCAGTTTAAAAGGTTCCCGGGAAGCAAAAAGAAGGAGGTAAACCTTCAGGTCCGGCATATAAAAACCTTTATGCCGGACCTGAAGAAAATCTTCAAAAAATTGCTAAAAGCCTAAACTACGCAATCTCTCTTTTTCGGTAATCACCTTTCCCTTTTCATCGACACAACGTAAAACGCCTTTTACAAGCCTGGTTTGCGTTTTGCCCAGAGCCTCCGGATTGCCCAGAAGATGCGGAGCATCCAGAATGCCTTTCCTCACTGCTTCAGCAATCACCCGGGGAGAAGTAAAGGGATCTTTCTCTTTCTCACCAAGCTTGCGCACTGCCTCCAGGATTAAGTTCGCTTCTTCCTTAAGCTCCTTCTTGCACCCTTCAATGAAAGTGTCTGCCTTGATCGAAGGTAGACCAAAAAGAAGGTCCTTCAGGACTCCATTGACAATCTGGGCACTCTCGATCACTTCCTCCGGGCGGGCAAGATGAACAGCCTCACAAAAGCCCACCACGTGGATGATATCTGGCTCCAGAAAGAGGCCCAGTGCAGTAGAAGCACCGAGTTGCCCTTTGGCCAAATCGAGATCTGCGGAAAAATGGGCCAGACCACCACGAACCTGGGTGAAGACCGTAAAGTTATCATCAATGAGTTCTGCAATTAGCTCTTTCTTGGCAAGCATCTTGGCCAAGTCAGCAGCCGGATAAATACCAGGAGGAGTATTAAGCATATACTGAGCAACATAAAAACGAGCTCCCGCCTTTTTGGCGTTGTAGGCAGCAAGGTAAAACGAAGCCACAGCCACCGAATCAGGAGCATCCCTTAAGCTCCACTGATGCGACTCATTCACTTCGAGAGGCACGCCTAAAGCGGCATAAGTTTTCATAGCTTCCTGGTTTTCGCGAATTGCCTCCTCAAGGGAACGTTTGCTACGACCATCAAGAACGCTATACCAGGTGAGGGGCACAGCTCCCCAGGCAATATTGATGGTTTCTTTTAAAAGATGTGCCCACTTTACAAGATCATTGGTCCCGCTGTAACAGCGCAGCAAGGGGTAATTACCCCGACGCGAGGCTTTATAGATCCTTTCCAGGTCCTCTCTCGTGCGCAGGGGAACTCCTCCCGCACCGCTTCGTTCGGGAATCATTTGCTCAGGGCGAAAGAAAAATTCTTGAGCGTTCTGGTCCGGACCGAGAGAAATAACGTCGATAACTTTTGCCTCGGCAATCTTGCTCACACCCTGAACTGTTTCTTCCACGGTAGGAAGGCCAAAATGGTGGCGCAAGATGGGAAAAGGCTTTTTAGAAGCTATGCGCTCAGGTAAGCTCTGGGGGTATCTCTCCTCAGGAGTTGCTCTCGGTCTATCAGAAATGCTCTCCAGTATCTCCTGAAAGGTTTCTTCCCCGGTAAAGATGAAATCGAAAATACCCACTTCCTTAGCAATGGATTTCAAGGAAGGCGTGCAACTCAAAATAAGCTCCAACTTGTCTCTCAAGCCTTTCTCCTCCAGGGCATCCCGGAGTTCTGCGAAAAGAGAACGTGCTGCCTGTTCACTCAACCGATAACCAACAATCACTTTCTGGGGTTTATGGTGGACTATTTCTTGAATCAGTTTTTCAATCGGAACGGCCGGCCCCAGAAAAATTGATTTATAGTCGTATTCCTCCGCCAGGCCAAGAAAACGGTAAATACCTGCGACATGCACACAATTTCCTATTGAAGCACCAAGGATCAATTTTTGTGAAGTCATGTTTTTTCCTCCTCAACGACCACCATTTCCCGGATTTCTTTCACCGACATTCCCGCAACTCCCAGCTTTTCGACAGTTCTTCCTTCCAGAAAATAATTTCTACCGTGAAGCAGCGAAGCCAGGTGAATAAGAACATCGATGGTAGGCGTGGGAACTCCCAGCATCTTGCCAAAAGAAGAAATGGGAACCAAACTCATGGGAACGTCTTCAGTAATGTAACGGTGAAAAATGGTGGAGGGTGCTCTGATGCCCCGATAGCCCGGATTATTTTGAATCGCCTCGTAGAGATTGCGTCCATAGGCATCATAAGCTGAATACAGCCACTCTCTCGCAGTGATAGCTCTAACTCCCAAAGCCTCGGCAACCTTAACCCTTTCCTGATCCACAGCCTCAAGGACCAAAGCCACGGAAGGAGTAATCCCTTCCATGTAATAGTCGAACTCTCCACGGGTGCTTTCGATACGCCCGGCATTTAAAATGGTCAGGGTAGGATGGAAAACAGCTCCAATGTTGTTAAAGCTGGTTTTCAAAACGTTGTCCTCAGGTACAAACTGGGGTAAGGCCCGGCGTAAAGTCTGCACCACTTCTACCGTCTTATAAGCCGGAATAGCCGCAACCGGAATGCTGTTTTTGATTCTGAAAATACGCGCCTGAGCCGGCCCAGTTACCCGACTTGCAAAAATGAAGGTTTGAGCTTCAGCAATGATTACTTCTGCCTTTACGCCTCGTTCCTGAAAAACATGCCTCACTTCAAGGGCTCCTCCCGTCCTTCCCGGATTCAAAACTACTATCTGTCCATCCTCGAGGTAGGGAGACATAATCTCTGCCAGAAAGCGGTGTCCCGTTGCCGGGACCACTACCATAATAACTTTGGCACCCCGAATAGCTTCACTAATGTCAGAGGTAACCAGTTTTATAGAAGCAAAACCCTGAATCTCTCCTTCTAACTGGATACCTCCCATAATCCTCACAGAGCTAATTCTTTCTGGACTGCGGTTGAAAAGATGAACCGGGAAACCTTTAAGAGCCAGATATCCAGCCAATGCCTGACCACCATGGCCAGCACCCAGTATTGCAAAAGTAATTTGCTCACTCATACCGCAACTCCAACCTTTTGACGGCTATTTCCAGGAGGTGTCTGACCATCTCCTCATAACTAAAGCCAGCAACACTGCACATCTCCGGAAAAGCGCTGTGGCGAGGATGAAGCAGGGGCAAGGAGTTGATCTCAAAAAAGAAAGGCATGTCTTCTTTTTCTGCAAAAATGCAGTGAAAGGTTGCAAAATCGCGCAAATTCAGTTCACGGTATATCTTAAGAGCCATGTTCTCTATGAGTGACTTTTGTTCCTCAGAAAGGTCCGGAGGACAAGCAACATCAATCACGTAGCCCTTCTGGTTCTTGAGCTCTGGATCACGAATGGGTTTTTCTTTGCTCAGGTTCACTTCCATGATGGGCAGAACTTCCAGCTCCCGGTCATTGCCCCATATGCCCACCACCAGCTCGCGACCCATAACAAATTTTTCGACCAGCAGTTTCTCCATGTTCTTTTGATAAAAAGTGTGCAAAGCTTCTCGGAGTTGGGATTCCTCAGTGATGAGAGAAGCCATATCAATAAGGTTATCCTGAACCCTGAAACGGGGCTTGATTATAACTGGCAAGTTCAGATTCTCCGGAATTTCCAGATTCGGTGACCACAAAAAGTAAGAAGGAGTGGGAATACCAATGCCCCTCAGAGAGAGCTTGACCAGGCTGCGGTCTAAACACAGAGAATGCACGGTGGAACTGGAACCAAGATAGGGAATACCCATAGAGTCAAAAATGGAGGGTAGAAAGGACTGGTTGTAAATCCTCGCTGCCGAAACGGCAAGGTTGAAAACGAAATCCACTTCACCTCGAGCAAAGAAATCTATGAGCTCAGGCAAGGGCTGATCAACATCCAGTCTAACCACTTCCAGAGAAAGCTCTCCCAAGGCTTGCTCTATAAACTCTAAGGTTTTACCCTTCAAATCAGGTTGTAACTGGTAATAGCGATTCTCCCGTTCCTCAAAAACGCTATGACTGTAAGCAACGCAAATTCTTCTGATAGTAATCGCTTTCACCTCCCTCTGGTCCAATAAAGTTGGAAGCAGATTTTTGCCGGGATAAAATAAATAGTGCCTTTAAAATTTATCATAAACTAGTGTTTTCTTGCAAATTTTGTAAATGAAAAGTCAAACCTCTCTGCTATAATGAAGGCATGGATCACGAAAAATTCATGGAAGCAGCTTTGAGAGAAGCCTGGCAGGCCTTTCAAGAAGATGAAGTTCCAGTTGGGGCTTGCCTGGTTAAAAATGGGCAAATAATATCCCGCAGCCACAACCGCCGGGAGAAACTGCAGGATGTTACCTCTCATGCAGAAGTTGAGGCCATTCGTCAGGCCTCTCGAGCGCTCGGCACCTGGAGGTTAGAAGATTGCATCCTTTACGTGACTCTTGAGCCTTGCCCTATGTGCGCTGGCGCCATAATTCAGGCTCGCATCCGCAAAGTCTATTTTGGTGCCCCAGACCCCAAGGCTGGTGCAGCAGGGAGCAAGGTTAACCTTTTCCAGCCCGGGCTCTTCAACCACATCACTGAAATTCAGGGAGGTTTACTCGAAGAAAAGTGTAGCCAAATCCTTAAGCAATATTTTAAAATAAAGAGAGAACAAAGCGGAGAGGTGGCCGAGCTGGACGAAGGCGCTCGACTCGAAATCGAGTAGGCAGGTGCAGAGCCTGCCTCGTGGGTTCGAATCCCACCCTCTCCGCCAGTTCAGATAAGCTTGAACTTCCCACATAAAGCTTGCTAAAAACAGTCCGACAAAAAGGAGGGGGTTAGTAGTGAAAGGCTGGCAAATGAAAGAGCTTAAAGAACTTGTTACTCGAGCAGGAGGTACTCTCCTTCTTTGCAGTTCTCCAGAAGAAGCAAGAGAAAAAGCAAAAAACATTTCTGAAAAAGTAAAAATCTTCCAGATAGCAGGCGATGCGAAACACTATATCGCACTGCCAGAGGAAATAGACATTTCAGCGACTCTCGAACAGTTACGCAATAAAACCGCTCTGGATTTTCAGGAAATTTAAAAAGAGAATTTAGCGGAGATCTGCTGATATTTATTTTAGCGTTAACGTTAACAATAAGGGCGAGTTCTGGGTTTAGCACGGAGGTAAGTTCACAAATCCCTTGATTTCTGGTCTCAAGAAGCAGGGAAATTTCACAGAAACTAAAGCAGTAAATGCTGTTTTTTTTAGAAAAACTTGTGAAAGAAGCCTCGCTATATCTTGACAAAAGCAAGATTCGACTTTAAGTTGTTGTTAACGTTAACAATAGGTGGAAGCAATGAAAAGGAGAGCCACCATTAAAGACATCGCGCGCGCACTCGATGTGTCAATAGGCACCGTCGACAGAGCACTCCACAACCGCCCGGGAATCAATGAGGAAACTCGAAGAAGGGTTATAGAAAAAGCCCAAGAAATGGGCTATAAGACCAATAAACTGGCAAGCACTTTAGCCAGGAGAAAAACCACTTTGATTGGAGCAGTTTTTCCACGGAAAATAGAGTGTTTCTATGACTGCGTGGAAAGGGGCATGAAAAAAGCCGAAAAAGAGCTTTTTGACTTCAACGTAAAACTCATTTTTTGTAGACCAGAACATCTGGGGCCAGAAGCAGAAATGTATTTTCTCAATGTCCTGAAAAGAGAGAAAGTAGATGGTATTATTCTGTGTCCCGGACATAGAACCAAACTCAATCCCCTTATCAACCAGCTTCACGAAGAAAACATACCAGTGGTTACCTTAGCTACTGATGCTCCGGATAGCAAACGCATAACCTGTGTTTGTCCTGATGCTTACGAGAATGGCCAGATTGCGGGCGAAATGATGGCTAAAATGATTGACCAGCCTGGTAAGGTAGCAATCCTCACCGGTTTTGCAGGCGTAGAAGACCACGAAGAAAAAATCCGAGGGTTCAGCCAGGTGATAAAAGAAATGGGAAAACACCTGGAAATCGCCGCTGCGGTAGAAACATACGATGAAGAACTTATCGCCTACCAGGTTACAAAAAAACTAATTGAAAAGCACAACCAGGAACTACGAGGAATATACGTCAACACAGCCAATACATCAGGAGCTTGTAAGGCTGTTGACGAAGCAGGCTTAAGCGGAAAAGTCAAAGTGATCGGTTCTGGTATTTACAAAGACAACATTGAATACCTTCAGAAAGGAACTCTTCAAGCAACCATCTCTCAATCTCCTGAAATTCAGGGCTACCAGTCGGTAATGATTTTATACAAATATCTTAGAGAAAATTACCAACCACCACCTTTTAGCTATGTAAAACCCGAGGTTATTCTCAAACACAACGTTCATCACTTTATCTACTAAAGGGAGGGTCTCGATTGAAAAGATATGGCATGGTGATCAAAGTCAAACCGGAAAAGTTGGAAGAATACAAAAAATTGCATCAAAACGTATGGCCAGGAGTA
>CAZMZG010000026.1:0-22190 GCA_964570785.1 uncultured Atribacterota bacterium
TTTCCTGCCCCTGAAGGGCAAGAGATAATTTAACACAGGAGTTGAAGGTTGTCAATGGGTTTGGGGCTTTATTTGTAGTTGTTCCGTGGTAAGATACCTTCAAGACCTCTTTGAAGATGGTTTGAGAATTCTGAGCGTAAAGGACAAAGCTTGGTTTAGTATTTGGAGAAACTATGCCGTGCGGCATAGTTTCTCCAAACTGGCTGGTTTACTCCTCGCATTTTTTGAGAAGCTTTTCCCACTCCTGATCAACGTATTTTTGGAATTCATCAATGATGTGCCTGTTTTCTGGAGAAAAGAGATGGCGGAACCTGCCCTGAGTTTTGAGCCACTCTTCGACTGGTTTCTTTTCTTTAGGTTTGTAAGTCAGGCGGTACTTGCCATTTTCAACTTCATAAAGGGGCCAGATACAGCAGTCCACAGCAAGTTGTAAAACCTGAATGGTTTCCGAAGGCAAATGTCTCCATCCCCGGTTACAGGAGGCAAGGACATTTAAAAAGGCTGGTCCATCAGCATGAAAGGCTTTTTCGGCTTTGGTGGTTATATCTCTCCAGTTAGAGGGGATGGTTTGGGCAACGTAAGGGATGCCATGTGCTGCCACAATTTCGGTGAGGTTTTTTCTCCACTGGATTTTACCAGGGATAGCTTTACCCACCGGACTGGTGGTAGTCCAGGCTCCAAGAGGAGTGGCGCTTGAGCGCTGAATGCCGGTGTTCATATAGGCTTCGTTGTTGTAGCAAACGTAGACAAAGCGGTGTCCTCTTTCCAGAGCTCCGGAAAGGGATTGCAGTCCTATATCATAAGTTCCTCCATCGCCTCCGAAAGCTACGAAGTATATATCTTCCTGGATTTCTCCTCTTTTCTTTTTGGCCCGGTACATGGCTTCCACGCCGGAGATGGTAGCGGCTGCGTTTTCAAATGCGTTGTGAATCCAGGGGATATCCCAGGCGGTATAGGGAAAGATAGTAGTCGCTACTTCAAGGCAGCCAGTGGCATTGGCAGCTATAACTGGTTTATCCGCAGCAGCCAGAATAAGTCTTACCGCGATGGGGGCTCCACAACCCGCACAGAGTCTATGCCCCGGAGTTAACCTTTCCGGTCTTTTTACCAGTTCTTTAAGAGTTGGCATGTTGGTTACCTCCTTACTCTCTCAAGCCCAGATAGTCGATGTGTTTCTCAACTCGACCTTTTTGAGCGGTTTCTTCCGCTTTAAGGAAGGCTTGTTCTATGTCGGCAGGGAATATGTCTCTTCCACCCAAGCCATAAATGAAGTTTATTATCAGGGGTTTGTATTCGGCGTCGTACAGAGCAGACCGAATTTCAGTGAATACCGGACCCCCAAACGCTCCGAATGAAACGGAGCGATCCAGAACGGCAACTGCTTTGAGCGGAGCCAAGGCTTTGATAACTGCTTCTTTGGGGAAGGGCCGAAAACAGCGTATTTTAAGGAGCCCGACCTTTTTGCCTTTTTCGCGGAGAGCATCCACAGTATCTTTTGCCGTTCCGCAGGTTGAACCCAGAGCTACTACAGCCAGCTCGGCATCATCCAATTTATATTCTTCGACGAGACCGTAGTAGCGCCCGGACAATTTCCCAAATTCTTCTCCTACCTTTTCAATGATTTGGGGAGAATTTTCGATGGCCTCAATCTGGGATCTTTTGTGCTCGAAGTAGTAATCAAAAAGATCCAGAGGTCCATAAGTTACAGGGTGTTCTATGTCTAAGAGTGGATAGCGGGCTTGATAGGGTCCAATAAACTTCTTAACCTCTTCGTCTTCGAGGGTTTCGATTCTTTCCATGGCGTGGCTGATGATGAAACCGTCCTGGGTGACCATGACGGGGAGACGGACATTCATGTCTTCAGCTATTTTCACTGCCTGAATCATATTATCGTAAGCTTCCTGGGCGTTTTCTGAGAAGAGTTGAATCCAGCCTGCGTCTCTTGCTCCCATGGTGTCAGAGTGGTCGCAGTGAATATTAATGTTGCCCGAAAGAGCTCGGTTAGCAACCATCATGACTATGGGTAGTCTCATGCTGGCAGCGATGTAGACTATTTCCCACATGAGAGCCAGGCCGTTGGCAGAAGTAGCGGTCATCACTCTTCCTCCTGCGGCTGCAGCTCCCACACAGGCGCTCATTGCACTGTGCTCGCTTTCTACCGTAACAAATTCGGTATCGACCAGTCCCTCACTAACATATTCTGCAAAGCGTTCCACGCAGTCAGTTTGAGGGGTTATGGGGTAAGCGGCCACCACGTCAGGGTTAATTTGTTTCATAGCATAGGCAACGGCGGAATTTCCGTTCATGCCCATTATCTTTCCCATCTTAATCTACCTCACTTTCCAGCTTCATCGCTCAGGAGTCATGGTTATTGCTTTCACAGGGCAAACACTGGCACAGATGCCACAGCCCTTACAGTGATCGTAATCAAAGCCGCCCATTATGCCCTTCTCGGCTTCCACCAGCACTGAGCCGTCGGGGCAGTAGGCCCAACAGAACAAACAGTTAATGCATTTCTCTTTGTCCACTTCGGGTTTTTCAGTTCGCCAGTCTCCCGTTTTGTATTCTCGAGCATTACCAGCTTCTGTGATAATGCCCCCGGGAACCAGTTCTTTCCAGCCCTTTAGCTTGCTCATGCTATTTGCGCCTCCTCGTAAGCTCTTTTTAGACAAGCAATGTTTTTGTCGATGATTTCCTGTCTCAACTTTTCTCCAAACTGGTGTTTTACTGCATCGGCAACGACTTCAAGGGATACACCATCGAAGACTTTGCACAGTGCTCCAAGCATGGGGGTATTTACCACCACCCTTCCCAGAATCTCTCGTGATATCCTGGAAGCGTCTACGGTTACTGTTTTTTCATCTTTGATGGGAAGTTTTTCCTTTAGTTCCTGAGGGGTTCCTTCGAAGTTGGCAATCACAACGCCTTCAGGAACCAGACCATCAAGAATGTCTCCAGAGGAAAGCAGGGTGGGATCTACCACTATTACAAACTCAGGATTGGTTACTCCACAGTGAACTCTGATGGGCTGGTCGCTCACCCGGTTATAAGCTCTCACTGGTGCTCCCATTCTTTCCGGGCCGTATTCTGGAAAGGCCTGAAAATACTTTCCTGCTTGGAGAAGTGCTTCAGCAAGAATCTTGGAAGCAGTCACTACTCCCTGTCCGCCTCTTCCATGCCAGCGTATTTCCAGTGGCTTTTTCAAGTTGAATCCTCCCTTCTTTAATCTACGTTAAGCTCTTTTCTTCCTTCTAAAGCCTGAGTCAGGGTTAGTTCGTCGGCGAGCTCCAAATCGCCGCCTAGGGGCAATCCTCTTGCAACTATGGAGATTTTAATCGGGAAAGTACGAAGTTTACGGGCTACAAAAAGAGCGGTTACTTCTCCATCCACAGAGGGGCTGGTAGCGAGAATCACCTCCTTTATGTTTCCTTTCTGAATTCTTTGTAGCAACTCTTCGATGGAGAGATCCTGGGGTGTTTTTCCAGACAGGGGAGAAAGAGAACCTTGCAAAACATGATATAAACCCCGGTAGCTGGTGCGCTCCAGGGCAATAACATCTTGTGGCTTTTCTACCACACAGATAACGCTGCGGTCTCGGGAACTGTCCTGGCATATTTTGCAGATCTCTCCCTCTGCATAGAAACCGCAAATTGAGCAGTATTTTATTTTTTCTCCTACTTCTCTCAAGGCCTGATAGAAGAGCTGTATTTCCTCACGAGGAGCTTTTACCAGGTAGAAAGCGATGCGCTGAGCACTTTTAGGCCCAATGCCTGGCAACTTGGTGAGGCTGGCAAGCAACTTACTTATTGCATCTGGTAGAATGTGTACGTCCCTCAAAGGATGTCACCCTTAAAAGAAGCCGGGAAATTGCGCACCCCCGGTGATTTTGCCCAGTTCTTCTTGAAGCATTTCTCGAGAGCGATTTAAGGCTTCGTTTACAGCAGCCATGACTAGGTCTTGAAGCATTTCTACATCTTTTTCTTCAAGAAGTTCGGGGTCAATTTCAATTTTTAAAATTTCTTGTTGACCATTGCAAGTTACTTTGACCATTCCTCCGCCACTGGTAGCTTCCACGACTTTATTTTTTAGCTCTTCCTGTACTTTGGCTATTTTGGCTTGCATTTTTTGAGCTTCCTTAAGAAGATTCCTGAAGTTCTGCATCTTCTAAACCACCTTTCATATGGTCTTTTGAAGAGTAACCAACCAACAAACCGGAAAACATTTCACAAACTTCGCTTAAGGAAAAGGCGCCATTATTGGAAGGAGAAGAGAAAACAGTGCTTTCTGTTGCCTTTGTTTGGGATGTGGACTTAGCAGGGGAAAACCGGTTCGGTTGACCTTTTTCCTCCTTAGAAAAGTCTTCTAAAGCAACGGGAGTTGCTTTCTCGTCAATCACGCACTTTATAAGAAGCCTTTTCCCAGTTATTTTCTGGCATATCTCTTTTAAAAAGGATAGGTTGTCGTTTCTTTCCACGCTTTCTTTGTGAAATTGGTAACAGGGGGCAAAAGAAAGCACCATGCTGGTTTCATTTTCGAGTTTACACTCTGCAGCCTGTAAGAAAGCATAAAGGGATATTTTTTCATTTTTTACGGTTTTGAGAATTTCTTGCCAATGAGCCTTAAACGAATCTTGGGGATGTTCTGAAGAATGCTGCATTTTTCCACTTTTTTGGGGCTTTTGAACGCTTTCTGCTTGTAGAGAAGAAGGGTTTCTTGCAGCAACTTCTGGTCCTTTGCTCAGTTCTTGGGCTGTTTGCAATATGTGCAGTTCCAGGACAATCTGAGGATTAAGAGAATGACGCAATAGAACTTCTATTTCTTGGAAATCTTTTAAGATTTTTTGTATTTGTTGAGCAGGAAAACCCTGGAGCAACTCTTTCAGTCTTGCCGAACGCTGGGAAGAAACGCGAGCCAGCTTTTCTTCGCCGGTCAGAGCAAAAACCAGCATATTCCGGAAGTAGGTGACCAGGCTGTAGTATATATTTTCGCTGCTGAAACCCCTATCTATCCACTCATTAAAAAGCAGAATAGCCTTTTTGCCGTCACCTTTTTTCAAGGCCTCTGTAAAGGCATCCATTTCCTGATCGTCTGGTTCTCTCAAGATTTGAGAGATGGTTTCCCAGTCTATTCCTTCACCCCATACCAGGAGCTGTTCCAGGTATACCTCAGCGTCTCGCAAGGAACCCCTTGCTTTTAGGGCAATTCTATAAAGCAGGTCTTCTCCGATTTTAAGGTTTTCGGCCTGGGCAATTTTTTTAAGTTGCTTAACGATATCTTCTTCAGAAATAGCATTGAAGTTTATTCTCAAGCATCGCGAAAGGATGGTCTCAGGAAGGCGCTGGGGATCAGTGGTAGCCAGCACAAATATCACGTGCTGTGGTGGCTCTTCAAGAGTCTTCAAAAGAGCATTGAAGGCTTCTTGGGTTAGCATATGTACTTCGTCTATTATATAGACTTTGAAGCGGGATTGAAGGGGGGCATATTTTACCCTCTCTCGCAAGTCCCTTATCTCATTGATTCCGCGGTGACTCGCTGCATCTATTTCCACCACATCCAGAGAGCCACCCGAAATTATAGCTGTGCAGCTTTTGCATTTTCCACAGGGCGTTGTAGTTATGCCATTTTCACAATTGAGAGCCATAGCTAAGATGCGGGCCGTGGTGGTTTTCCCAACTCCACGAGGTCCGCAGAAAAGATAAGCATGGTGTATAGAGGATTTTTTTATACTGTTGGTAAGTATTTTAACGGGTATTTCTTGGCCGGTTATTTCCTCAAAACGCAGTGGCCTCCATTTACGATACAGTACCAGGTAGTCCAAAACTTACACCTCAACCAAAAGCTCTATAAAGCCTGCTTTTCAACAAGTTGCCCCTGACCACGCACCGGCACTCGATGGCCTCCCTACAGCCGAAATCCAGGCAGGTTGCTCCAGCCAGGCACCCTTGCGGCACCCGAAGAGCCTTGCGTACCGTTGCTCCCTCCCGGGCCTGGCGGGGTTGGCAAGGATTCGTTGCGCAAGACCCGGCCTTCATCGCCCCTTACCAAGACCTGCACTACAGAAAAGCACCTTATGCCGGATTCGACCCTGCTATAGCGGATTGCAGGTTACAGGGCACCGCTAACTCCCCATCTAGCGTGGTCAGAGGCATGCCTTGGCGGAGAGGGTGGGATTCGAACCCACGAGACAGGCTCAACACCTGCCTACCCGCTCTCCAGGCGGGCGCCTTCGTCCAGCTCAGCCACCTCTCCACAATTATCTTTCTTGTCCCGACCATTATTATAAATAGTGGGTATGAATTTTACAAGGAGCTGTGGTTTTTAAACTTTTCGGGGAAAATCGACCTCTGTGAATGCTTGGGGCATTGAATGTTAAAATAGAGTCAGGAATTTTTATATTTGGTTATCAAGGAGGAAAAGCGTTGGGAAACCTTTCCAAGCGGACAGCACAGCGACTCGTCAAGTGTTACTATTTGGCCCGGGAGGCGCGGGCCCTGGGAGTAGAATTTATTACCAGCTCTAAAGTGGCTCTTCTTTTGGGGGTGGACGAAACCCAGATTCGCAAAGATATGGCTTCCGTGAATTTGGAGGGCGTTCCCCGCAAGGGATATCCGGTTGAGGAAATAATAAATAGGCTTGAAGATGTTTTTGGATTAAGAAAAGACCGAAACGCTGTTTTGGTTGGTACTGGAAACCTGGGAAGAGCGTTGCTCAATTATCCAGGTTTCTCAAGATATGGGGTAAGGATAGTTGGTGCTTTTGATAAAGACCCTCAAAAGTATGGTAGGGAAGTCGGGGGAGTTTGGGTTTATCCTGTGGGGGAGCTAAAAGAAAAAGCGAAAGATCTCGAAGCTTGTTTGGGGATCATCGCCGTTCCTCCTCGCGAGGCTCAGGGCGTTGCAGACGTGCTTGTCGAAGCCGGTGTTGAAGGGATATGGAATTTTTCTCCAGCTCTTATCAGAGTTCCTGCCCGGATAGCCCTCAGGAATGAGTGTCTGGAAAGTGGCTTGGTGATGCTTCTTCACGAGATGGAAGTTATGAAGAAATCCCTGGCTGGAGATTGATGGTGGTAAAGGAAAGTGAGGCTGCTTCTTTTTTCTCGAGGGAATCGCTTATTGCTGATAGCGGTAGGCATAGTTTTTTTGATTTTACTTTTCTTAAAGTATGGTTATTTTGCTGGAAGCACCCGGAATTATTCTGTTTGTATAGAGAGCGTTGAGGGAACAAAAATTATTCAGGTTACTCCTGAGTTTAAAGAGGAATTGCAGATATCCGGGCCTTTGGGTAAGACGGTAATTAGAGTGGAAGATGGCAAAGTGTGGGTAGTCAGCTCACCTTGCCCGAACAAAACCTGCATGCGGATGGGCAAAATTCCTGACAACGGAGGGTTTATTGCCTGTTTGCCTAACAAGGTATTAATCTATCTTAAAAAACACCCTTAAAACCTTCCCAGCTCTCCAGCTATGAAGCGGTCCAGGACCAGAGAGGCTGCACCCAGCAGAGTTACATCTTCTCCCCACTGGGAATAATATATTTTAGAACTGGTATAATCTCGATAAAGAAGTCGCTCTTCTATCACTTGCTGAACAGAACTTTCTATAAACTCCTTAGCAAGGGCAATTTCTCCCCCAATGACCAGAACTTCTGGGTTGTAAAGGTTTAGCAGGTTCACCACTCCTATACCTACGTACTGCCCCAGGGAGGTAAATATCTCCCTGCACACTGGGTCT
This sequence comes from uncultured Atribacterota bacterium, assembly GCA_964570785.1. Lineage (GTDB taxonomy): Bacteria > Atribacterota > Atribacteria > Atribacterales > Thermatribacteraceae > Thermatribacter. The sequence continues at coordinate 7,728 of CAZMZG010000026.1, forward strand.
TTATTTTTGGCTCCTTCGAGCAAGTCCTGAAAGGTGAGCGTGTTTTCTTTTTCCCGAAGCCGTTTTTTTAAAAAAGGGCTTTTTCCAAGCCAGGCCGCTTCCAGGGCTTTTTCCACCGCGCTTTTAGTGCTGCAGTAAAGCTCCGTACAGCCATAATTTCCACAAACGCAGCGAGGTCCAAAGATGTTAATGCTGGTGTGCCCTATTTCTCCAGCTTTTTGGTCGGTTCCCTGATATAATTTCCCGTCCACCATGATACCTGCCCCAACTGTTTCGCCAACCATAAAGTAAACCAGGCTTCTCGCTTCTTTGGCTTTTCCTCCCCAGGTTTCATGGAGACAGGCTGCATAAGCGTTGTTCATCATAAAAATAGGAAGGTCGTACTCTCTCAAAACAGGTCTTAGGTCCAGATTGTGGTGAGCAAGGAAAACAGGGTGGGCCAGAATAGTGAAAGATTCTGGATCTGCTGGCCCGGGCACGCTGACGCCGATTCCAAGAATTAAGCTGAGGGACTGGGTGGCATATTCTAAAACGTGAATGAATTCTTTTTGGAGTTCTACCAGGGTCATTTCTGTATTTTCAAGCAAGCTGTAGTTTGAATCGCGGCGATACAGGATGTTGGGTCCCAGGTCGGTCAGGGCAACCGTAAATCCCTTTTTCTTAAAACTGATAGCTACCACGTAAAAGGCCTGGTCGTTAAAGGCTAGGAGAATGGGCTTGCGCCCTGCTTTAGTTTCTGAGGTGCCCACTTCAATGAGTAAACCAGCTCTTATTAGATCATTCACTATGTTGGTTATGGTAGGTTGAGTTAAGCCGGTTATCCGGGCCAGCTCTATCCGCGATAAAAACCCTCTCTTTTTAATCAGCCTGAGCACTAAAGAGCGATTCTTGGTCTTAACATCGCTCAGATTATCCCCAATTTTATCTTCATGCAAACTTTGTTCCTCCTCCTTTTGTTCTTTTTACATTATAAAGGAATAAATTGCAGTTAGTAGTATAATAATATAAGTGTTTTTCAAAGAGTCGGAGGTTGAAAATGAATTTCTCCAAGCGGGAGTGGAAAAGTGTGTTACGCTGGCTCTATCCGGGGATGAGGGTCAAAAGGTGGCTGATCATAGCTATTGTGGGTGTTTTGCTTATATCCCTGGGCTTGAGCCTTATTCTTTCTGTGCCTTATTTGCGGATTATTTATTACTCTTGGAGAACACTGGTATACGAGCTTATTCGTAGTTACTGGTTGGGAGTTTGTTTTGGGTTGCTCTGGATTGTTGGTGGCATAGTGCTGGTTGTGTATGGATTACAAAAGATGAACCGTTCCATAATAAGCGCTATCAAGCCCATTTCTCGTGAAGAAGTTGCTCAGACCGTTTTTAGAAGAAGACAGCTGGAAAAAGGCCCCAACATCGTGGCCATAGGTGGGGGTCACGGTTTGCACACCTTGCTTCATGGAATAAAAGAGTATACCTCTAATGTTACTGCAGTAGTTACGGTTTTTGACGACGGAGGAAGTTCTGGAAAATTGCGCCAGGAAATGGGTTTGCTGCCTCCAGGAGATATTCGCAACTGCCTGGTGGCTCTTGCTGACTGTGAACCTCTCATGAGAGAGCTTTTTAACCACCGCTTTAGCCAAAGCCACAGTCTTGATGGGCACAATTTTGGCAATCTTTTTATAGCAGCACTTACTCAAATAACCGGTGATTTTCAAAAGGCAATTTTGGAATCCAGCCGGGTGCTAGCAGTGCGGGGCAAAGTTTTGCCTACCACGCTGGAAAGCGTTGTTCTTAAGGCAGAGTGCGATGACGGAGAAGTTATAACCGGGGAGTCAAATATTGGGAAATGCGGGAAAAAGATACGAAGACTTTTCTTAGACCCTCAGGACGTAAGGAGTACCCCAGAAGTTGTAGAAGCAATTGCTAAGGCTGATATGATCGTGCTTGGTCCGGGAAGCCTCTACACCAGCGTCCTCTGCAATTTGGCTATTCGGGAAGTGCGCGAAGCTATCCTGCGCTCTTCGGCCCCTCTGGTTTTTGTCTGTAATGTTACTACTCAGCCTGGCGAAACTGACGGATTTGCTCTTTCTGACCACCTTAAAGCCTTGTTTCAATTCATACCACTTTCTCGGGTTAACTATGTTCTGGTTAATGAAGAAATCCCTCCCGCAGAGGAGCTGGAAAGGGTACTCGCCCAGGACGTCAGTCCGGTTTCAATTGATCTTGATGGATTGCCTCCGGGGCTAAAGGTGGTCAAGTCGCGTCTTCTTTCTGCGGAATTTCCTACCCGTCATGATTCTGAAAAACTTGCTCGAGCTCTTGCCCAAATTCTGGTTGAGGAACAGCCTAACTGGAGTCTTTATTTCGCTTTGTACACACGGGAAGGACTGAAAAGCCTCAAAGTTTCTCGTGTGGTTAGTGACTTCAGGGCTCGCAGAAAACGTATGGTTTCCTGGAGCAAGTGATTGATGGCTTTTGTTTAGCCAGGCTGGTCGCTTCGGTAGTGAGTTCCCAGAGAAAAGGGATTGCAAAGAGCTGCGTTCGCAACCACCAGAGAGACCTCAATTAGGTTTTCTAATTCTTTGAGTGGCTGTGACATGCCAAATCTTTCGAGTAATTGAAAAACCTGATATTTGAGTTCCAGGAGCTTTTCTACTGCTTTTTTTAACTCTCTGCCGTTTCTCAGAAGCCCTACTTTCTTCCACATGGTTTCCTGAACCTCCCGGGTTAGTTCGCAGACCAGGGATTCGGGTGGTGGTTCACCTGCAGGATGGACGAAAGGGAGTTTTTCGGGTAAGCAAAGGGGAACAGTTTTTTGAGAAAGGATGTCTTTGGCTGCGAGGTAAGCAAAAGTAAGCCCATCGAGCAAGCTTACCGAAGCCAGGCGGTTAGCACCATGAACTCCGCTACAGGCTACTTCGCCCACAGCATAAAGCCTTTCTATGTCGGTTTTTCCTCGGGTGCTGATGCGAACACCACCACAGGCAAAATGAGCTCCAGGGACGACGGGTATAGGTTCCCGAGTAATATCTATGCCCTGTTTTAACGCTTCCTGGTAGATATAAGGAAAGGTTTCTCGTATTTTTTGAGGTTGCATTTTCCGGTAAAGGTCCAGATATACGCATTGCAAACCCTTTTTTTCCATTTCCTGGAAGATCGCCCTGGCTACTATGTCTCGCGGGGCCAGACTGCCCAAAGGGTGGTGCTTTTTCATGAAGGGCTCACCTTCTGCACCTACCAGCTCTGCTCCTTCGCCTCTTACTGCTTCAGAGATAAGGAGAGTTGAGGTTGAGTCAGGTTTACACAAAATGGTAGGGTGAAACTGGATGAATTCCATGTTGATCAGAGAACACCCAGCCCTTTTGGCCATTGCAAATCCATCTCCGGTGCACCATTTTCCTCCTGAGGCGTATTTGTATATCTGGTTTAGACCTCCAGTGGCGAGGATAGTGTAGTCTGCAAAAATCGGAGTTATGGTATTAGTTTTTTTGTCTAAGAAATAGCTTCCCAGGCAAAGGCTTCTACCGTAGCGCCGAGATACTTCGGGAAGCTGGCTGGAGGTTATGAGCTCCAGGGCAAAAAAATTGTTTTTGATCTCTATTTTTGGTTCTTTTCTGAGGTACTGGTTAATGGTTTGTTGAATAATTTTTCCAGTGTAGTCCTTGACGTGAAGTATTCTCCTTCTGGAATGGGCACCTTCCTGGAACAGCTCCCACTTCCCATCAGGGCTTCGATCGAAAGGAATACCCAGTTCTTTTATTAGAATCTTCTCGACAAGGAAAGGTCCTAATTTGCAGACCCACCTGGTGCTCGTTTCCCACGAAGAATGGTTGGAAGCTTCCATGATGTCTTTAAAAAGAAGCGTCCAATGGTCATTCTCGCCGCGAAACACTATTCCTCCCTGGGCTTGAGAAGTGTTTGATTCTTCAAGAGTATCTCCTTTGGTGGTTATAAGCACCCGCTGACCGCTTCTGGCCAGCAAAAGCGCAGCAATTCCCCCAGCTATTCCGTTACCGATGACCAGAACGTCGTATTTCATGAATCCAGCTTTTCTATAGAGAGGCTTATATCAATCCAGGTTGCCTGGTGAGTTACATAACCGGTAGAAATGATATCGGGTCCCAATTCAGCAATGGAACGTATGCTGGTGGGATCCACTCCACCGGAGACCTCAACGATCGCTTTGTTTTTGACCAGGTTGATAGCCTTGCGCATGGTTTCAAGAGGCATGTTGTCCAGCATGATTACGTCAGCTTTTGCTTCCAGAGCCTCTTCAACTTCCTGCAGAGAACGACATTCCACCACGATTTTGGCCGTAAAAGGGACAGAAGGTTTGATTCTACGCATAGCTTCTTTTACCGAACCACATAGCTCTATGTGGTTATCTTTTATCAATACGCAATCGTAGAGCCCCAGGCGATGATTAATTCCTCCACCGCAGCGAACCGCATACTTTTCAAAGATGCGCAGCCCGGGGCTGGTTTTACGTGTGTCAGCAACTTTCACGGGAAGATCTTTCACGACTTCCACCATCATACGGGTTCTGGTGGCGATACCACAGAGCCTTTGCAGTAGATTTAAGGCCACCCTTTCTCCCATCAGGATTCCTCTTGCTGCTCCCCGAAGCTCTATCAGAGTATCGCCTTTACAAAAAGCGTTTCCTTCTTCTACCAAGATGGCGTGCTGGATTTCGGGGTCTAAGAGGGAGAATATTCTGACTGCAAAGGGTCCTCCAGCCATTATTCCATCAGTTTTGGCTTTTATTATGGCTTTTACCGGAAGCAAAGATAGTTCTCCAAGGCCCTGGGTAGTGATGTCGTCAAACCCAAGGTCTTCTTCCAGGAAAGCTTGCAGTCTTCGATCGATATCCCAGGGGACTAAACCTTTCATGATCCGGCTCCTTTCTTTAAGAGGTATTGATTGAACCTCGGATCTTCCACTACACCCCAGAGAAGATAGGCGACAAGGCGCTTTAGCCCTCCTTTCGCACCAAAGCGATCCCATATGGAACGACAGTATTCAAAGAAAAAAATCTGATTGTTGAGCATCTGGATAACTTCTTTGGGAGTTTTACGGTGGGTATAGAGAATCCTTTTACCCATGCCTGCTGCCTGGATAATACGAATGGGATCGTTGCTCAATACCAGCTCTGCCTGCTCCAGTGCTTCACTATAAAAGCGAGTCAAATTGATGTAGGCGGATTGCTTCCACAAATAACCTTCAATAATGTCTCCTTCGAAGCTGCGACAATAAAGCCAGCCTTCTTTTTCGGCAATTTCTTTAACTTTTCTGGTGGAAACTCCTTTGGGAATCACCAGAAGAAAATAATATTTTTGGTTGCTGAGCCACAGTCCTTCCACAAGACCCAGATAGGTAAAGAGTCCTTCTTCAAATTCATCTGCTTTAGAAAAGAAAGCGAGGATGGGGTTTTTGCCGTGAAGAAATTCAAAGCAAGAAGAGGAACAGAGGTCAGCGAGGACATTGCCAACAAAATAACTGGGCAGGAGATTTTGCCTGTAGTGACGGTTCATTTTCTGGTCGTCGGTTAAAATTACCTCAGCGCTTTTTGATGTAATAAACCCTTGGAAAAAAGAAATTCTCTTTTCTTTAAGTTCCTGAGAAATCCTGATCCAGATTATTTTTTTGCAGGTGAGGAGATGAAGCAGAAAAAGGTTAATCGGTTTATCTCCAAGGTAGACCAGCGCTTTTTCTTCAGTTTGTTTTCTGGACAATAAAAGGTGGCGAAACCTTGAGTAGGTCCTTAAAAGCTCTATCAAGCCGGCAAAAGGAGAATTGCTTTTCTGCAAGTTCCCCTTTTCGGTAGGGGGCTCCAGAGCAGGATAAACAGTAGTTTCTGCTTGGAGATCCGCTTTATGCACTTCATCTTGAAGTCTTCGGGCCACCTTTTCTTCCAGCCCCTTTTCTGGTATAAAGAGAAAGTGTTTCATTGTTCCCCCGTAATTTTATGTAGCTATTATATTATAAGAGCCTGGTCAACTTTTCCTGATAGTGGGGCAAAAAGTATTCGATAAGATTTGAATAAGTTGTAAAATAATAGAAGACCGTGATGGGGGTATGTTCAAATGCGTCGAGATATTAACTATTTTTTTGGGATCGGCAATCTGGTGCGCGATCCTGACCTGCGTTTTACTCCCCAGGGCACGCCGGTTTGTCGTTTCAGCATTGCTATGAACAGGCGTTACCGGGACAAAAACGGCAACTTTGTGGATGACACCACTTTTGTTACCGTGGCTGCATGGTCCAAGCTTGGAGAACTCTGCGCTCGCTATCTTTCTAAGGGCTCGAGAGTGGCAGTAGTTGGAGAATTGCGTTCCAGTTCCTGGGAAGATCGCAACGGCGGGAAAAGAATTAGCTATGAAGTGAGGGCCGAAAACATACAGTTCCTGACACCGGCCAGGCCTGTGGTCCAGGAGGAAGTTAAGGAAGTTCCCGATATTGGGGGGGACCTTGAAACACCTGAGCCTTTTACTTTTGATGCAACTGATACTGAGAAAGAAATCTTGGGAGATCTGGAGGACATACCCGTAGATGACCAGGAAGAAGGTATGGCACCCTTTTAAAAAGTGGCCTTTTTGGGTAACGTTCTGGTTGCTCTCATTTTTTCTATTGTTCAGTCCTTGGGCTTGGGGAGCAAAAGCCCAGCTTGAGGTAAAAATTGGTAGCAAAACTCTGCTTCAGGAGGTTTCTCTGCTTACCAGGGGGACGCAAAGTCTTGTTGCGGTGGAGGAGCTATTTCCTCAAATAAAGGGAATTGTTTATTATTCTCCTATTATGAAGAAAATACATCTGGCTTATGGAAGTATCAAGTGGACCATCGCGCTTGACAAGGGCGAAGCAATGTCAGAAGGTGGCGAGGTTTTGAGTTTAGGTGCCGACCAGGTTATAATCGAAGACCACACCGCTTACGTGGCCATACCTCTTCTTGAGCGCTTTTTTGGCTGGCAAATTACCTTAAGAACTCGGTCTGCAACTCCTCCTTCTTCTCCAGTACCATCCACCCCGAAAGCATCGGAAGCTGTCTCCGTTGCGCAAACGGCTTCATCCAAAAACTTATTGGTAAGGGTGCGTTTTTACACTTATCGGGACCGGGGGAAAACCAGGGTTACTCTTGATTTTTCAAAGACACCCCCCTTGCATGAAATGCGAGAAACCGAGTCCCAAATTTATCTTTATCTCAGGGATTGTATTCCCGATCCAGGTTTGGGTGAACTGGTCAAAATAAGAGATGGGCGGGTTGGTGATGTTCGGGTTTATGGAGAAAAAGGAAAAACGGTGATTAATATTTCTTTGGAAAAACCCGCTAAAATTGTGAAGGGCGTTCTTGGTGGGGACAATCCCCGCATTTTTCTCGACATTATGGATGTAACAGAAGTGGAATCGCCTGCTTCCGCAGTAACGAAACCCGAAATAGAGCCGAGAGTTGAGGAGCAAGCACCCACAGCAGAAACCGTCCTTCCTGAGAATCAGATTAACTTTAACGTGGTGGTTATCGACCCAGGTCATGGTGGCAAAGACCCGGGCTGCGTGCAAAACGGCTATCGGGAGAAAGATATTGTACTTGCCATTTCTCTGAAACTCAAAAAAGCTCTGGAGGCAAGAGGATTTCAAGTATACCTGACTCGCGACAGGGATGTGTACCCTTCCCTTTCGGAGCGCATGCAAGTGGCTAACACCAGGCAGCCTTTTGCTTTTTTGAGCATTCATTGTAATTCTGCTCCTTCGCCTGCGGCACGAGGGGTGGAGATTTTTGTGGGTGATGCTCATTATCAAGGAGAGGGAGCTCGGGAGGTTGCTGCTCGTGAGAACCAGCTGTTCCAGTCGGAAATTGCTCCGAGTTCAGGAAACACACTGAGCGAAGTCCTCGGCGATGCTTTTTATCTGACAAGCAGAGAGCTTGTTGTTGAAGGGCTTGCTAAGTACCTGCTTGATGGAATAACCGGTAGAACCGGTCAGATTAAGCGGGACGTCAAGACGGCTCCCCTTATCGTGTTGAGTGACGTATTGTTTCCAGCCTGCCTTGTGGAGGTAGGTTTTTTGAGCAATCCTGCTGAGGCTAAAAAATTAGCTTCTCCAGCTTTCCAGGAGCAACTTGCGCAGGGTATTGCTGAAGGGATTGTGGCTTTTCGCAATTCTCCAAATTTGCAAAAGTACGCTTCTGAAAATGAGCAATGAGAAAGGTTAGAAAACGCTCTAAAAAAAATTGGAGTTCTGTTTTACAAGCGCTTCTTTACCTCCTTATAGGAGTGGGCTTGTTTTTTGCTGTAGTTTACGGAGGGGAACTGCTTTTTACGGATAGAAAGGATACGGAAAAAGGCAAGGAAGAAACCCCTCCTCCGCGGGTGGTGGTGCCTCTTGAAGAGCTCCAGGAATCCCCTCTTTCTCGGGAGGAAACACTGTCCCAGGAAGATAAAGAGGTGGTTCTGTATTTTACCGATGAAAACTTTATCTATCTTTTTGGAGAAAAAAGAGCCATTAAAAATGATTCTCATTTTTTAGAAAATGTGGTAAGAGCTTTGCTGGAGGGGCCAAAAACAGAAGGACTGTACAGTCCTATTCCCGAAAATACCAAACTTAATGCAATCTTTGTTGAAGGCGGTATTGCCTATGTTGATCTCAGTGCAGAAATGATTTCTGGACAATCTGGTGGTACAAGTCAGGAATTTTTGAGTGTTTTTTCTCTGGTAAATACTTTGACTGGACTGGGGGCTGGAATAGAGAGGGTTAAAATTCTGGTTGATGGAGAGGACAAAGATACATTGTGTGGTCATATTGATATTTCTAAACCCTTGGGAAGGGATGAAAGAGCCATTGCAAAAATTCAATAGTTTTCAAGAGTTGGGAGCTTATCTGGGTAGAAGAAAGGAAGAACGAGGAATGAGAAAAAATGGGAGAAAAGCAGACGAAATAAGACCGATTGTGGTTCATAAGGGTTACCTTAAATATGCGGAAGGGTCGGTGCTTATAGAAGCGGGCAATAATCGCATTGTATGCTCGGTTTCTATCGAGGATCGGGTGCCCCCTTTTTTAAGAGGTAGTGGTCAGGGCTGGATAACGGCTGAATATGCCATGATACCCCGGGCTACCACTACGCGCAACATCAGGGACTCGGTTAAGGGAAGAATTGGAGGCAGGGCACACGAAATCCAGCGTCTTATTGGCAGGGCCCTGCGAGCGGTGGTCGATCTAAGCAGTCTTGGCGAGAGGACTTTTATGGTAGACTGCGACGTTATTCAGGCAGATGGTGGCACCAGAACGCTGGCCATTACTGGTTCCTTTGTGGCTCTGGTTGAAGCCCTCTGGGGATGTGTTGATCGGGGCATTTTGTCTCGGGGCATTGTTAAAGATTATCTGGGGGCTATAAGCGTGGGAGTAGTTGAAGGAAAAGAGTTTCTGGATCTCGACTTTGAAGAAGACTCCAAAGCTGAAGTAGATATGAACGTGGTGATGACGGGAAGTGGTGAACTGGTAGAAATTCAGGGCACCGCGGAGCGCAGTCCTTTTGATCGAGGAGCCCTGAACCGCTTACTGGATCTTGCTGAGCAAGGCATTAGCGAAATTATTCACCTTGAGAAACGTCTCTTTGAACGAGGGTTACCATGAATGGGGTTCGTGAGGTCTTCCTGGTCACTGGCAACCAGGGCAAGCTCCGGGAAGTAAGGGCCATCTTGAGTCCTTTCGGCATAAGGGTGCGTGGCATAAACGAGATTGCGCAGATAGGTAAGATTGAAGAGACGGGAAAAAGCTATGCCGAAAATGCTCTTTTGAAAGCCCGTCGGGGTTTTGAGGTGTCTAAAAAGATTGTTCTGGCTGAGGATTCGGGTCTGGAAGTTGATTATTTAAAAGGAGCTCCAGGCATATATTCGGCAAGGTTTTATAGCCTTGATAGCGCAGGGGCAAGGAATGCAAAGATCCTCGAGCTTTTAAGGGGAGTACCCCTTGAGGATCGTAAGGCTCGCTTTGTTTGCGTGGTGGCCCTGGTGTGGACAGGAGGAGAAAAGCTTTTCGAGGGTGTTTGTGAAGGGTTTATTGCCGATAAGCCTTCTGGTAGTGGTGGTTTTGGTTACGACCCCATATTTGTGTTTCCTCCTTATCAGAAAACTTTTGCTGAGCTGGGTGAAGGCTTTAAGAACCGTTTTAGCCATCGCGCCCTGGCTTTTAGAAAGTGCGCCGGATTTTTACTGCAAAATGTCTTTGGAGACTGAGCGCTATCAGTCTCCGGAGACCTTTAATCCCCTCTTTTCTGCTAATCGGCGTAAGGTTTCTGCGTACACTTTGTAGTCCCGGGGAGTATACAGCACAAAGTATACTTCTTGAAGCGAAGAGTCTTTTTTTCCCAGGAGGTAGTTAAGGACTGTTTCTAAGGCAATTTGAGAAGCCTCTTCTATTGGATAACCATAAGCTCCGGTGCTGATTGAAGGGAAAGAGACGGAACGAAGGCCTTTTTGCTCGGCCATCTCCAGGCTTGAAAGGTAGGCGCTTTTAAGAAGTTCTGGTTCACCGTGAGTTCCTCCTCTATACACAGGTCCTACTGCGTGAATGACATATTTTGCTTTAAGGTTGCCCCCTGAAGTTATTACTGCTTTTCCAGTGGGGCACCCTCCTATCTTGCGGCATTCCTCAGCGATTTTTGGACCACCAGCACGGTGGATGGCCCCGTCCACACCTCCTCCTCCAGCAAGACGGGAATTGGCGGCATTCACAATAGCATCTGTTTCCTGTTTAGTTATATCTCCCTGGATCAAAACGAGCTTTTTCTGGTTGACTGCAACTTCCAAGGCACATCCCTCCTCAGGAAGAGAAAAGCACGAATTTCGAACCCGTTCCTCATTTTAGGCTTTTGATGTTCTTTTATCAAGGGGTTTGCCGTTTCTTGCGCTGGAAAGCTTCTTAGGCTTTGCTCCTTATGTGATAGAATAGATAGAAAATTTTTGGGGAAGGTGGAGGTCTTGCAGGAAACTATACCACAGCGCATCAGAGAAATTGCCAGAGAGTATAGGGGTAAAGTAGCGGTTTCTCAAGGCGATTTTAGCCTGAAATATTCTGAACTGGTTGGAGATATTGAACGGGTAGCCATGAAACTTGAAAAGATAGGCCTTAGGAGTGGTTCGAGAGTATTGCTGGTTTTGCCGAACAGCTGGTTTGCGTTGCGGCTTATTCTGGCCTGTTTTGAGCTGGGAATTGTGCCTCTTCCGCTTTCTCTTCGTTACCCGGTGCACTTTATAGAAAGGATTTTTGGTCTTGCCGATGCCAGCCTGGTTGTTACCCGGGAAGACAAGAAGCTCTCTGAAAATACACCCCAAGCACTGCTCGATGAGAATGGTGAACTCAGCCTTTTGGGTAAACCAGTTCCTCCCAGGGAATCTTTCCCTGCCCTGGAAAGCCCGGTAGCTGCCCTTTTTGCGACCTCAGGCACTTCGGGGATTCCCAAACTGGTCATGCTAACCCACCACAACATCCTTTCAGATATAGATAGCTGTTTTGATCTTGTTGACATATCCCCCGATGACAGAATGCTGGGGGTTCTTCCCATGTTTCATGTTTTTGGCTTCTCAATCGCCTATCTTTTGCCTCTGGTGAAGGGCATGACCCTGACTATCGTGCCTTCGCTTTACCCCCTGGATGGTTTGCTCGAGTCACTCAAGCGCTATCGGTCCACAGTTTTTCTGGGGGTTCCTGCTCTTTTTTCCATACTTGCTGGGGCACGAGCTCGTCAGGAGTTCGATCTTCACCCCCTGCGTCTTTTGATATGTGGTGGAGATGCTTTGCCCTCGAGGGTTCGGGAGGCCTTTGAGAGCGCTTTTGGTTTAAAAATTATAGAGGGTTACGGAATTACTGAGGCCTCTCCGGTGGTTTCCGTTAACCCTTCTCCTGAGGTGCGAGTTGCCGGTTCTGTAGGTTCGGTTATTGACGCAATTCGTTTACGCATAATTGATGAGGAGGGGGACGAAGTTGCTCCTGGTGAGGTAGGTGAGATTGTCCTTTCTGGAGACCCCATTTCTCCTGGTTACTTTCGCAATCCCGAGGAGAATGCTCGTTCCTTCCGGGAGGGCTGGCTCTACACTGGTGATTTGGGTAGAAGGGACGAAAAGGGCATTCTGTATATTGAAGGGAGAAAAAAGGAACTGATAATCGTTTCCGGTTTCAACGTGTATCCTCGAGAGGTTGAAGAAGTAATAATGGAAATTCCAGGCGTTGTCCAGTCAGCGGTGGTAGGCGTAAAAAGGGATGTGCGGGGCGAATTGATCAAGGCCTATGTGGTGCCTGCCGAAGGCGTTACTCTGGAACCCCTGCAGATTGTTCGCTTTTGCAAAGAAAGACTGCCTCATTATAAAGTGCCACGCCTTGTGGAAGTCGTTAAAGAGCTTCCCCAGACAGTTACTGGTAAGATTATGAAGTATGCTATTAAGTCTTCGGGAGCTGAGGTTGAAATTGAAGAATAAGCCCCTTATAGGGGGTTACCAAATTTTTTTTTGGGGTGCAGTGAATTGATGCACGTTATCTATACAGTACTGGTTTTTCTGGTGTTGGTTTTGCTTTCTTTTTTTCTCTTCCCTCTGGCCCTGGGTTTCCTGGTAGCCCTGGCTCTTTTTGTGGTGGGTGCTTTATTGGGAGGATTGTTTTTGGTCGTTTTGGCCATACTGGGTTGCCTAAGCCTCGTTCTCTGGTGGGTTTTTATCTTTCTGTAAGGTGATGGCCAGTGCGAGTAGGCTTTTTCTGCCGTTATGTCCCTTTTGAATTGATTCTGGCTTGCGGTGGTGAACCCCTTCAGATCAGGCTGGAAGAACTTGCGTTGAGGGGAAATTCAGCCTATTTCCCGGTACCTTTTTGCGCTACAGCCAAGTTTTTTATCGACTGGATGAACAGGGGTGGTCTTGAAAAGGTAGATGTTCTGGTTTTTCCGGGAAGCTGTGATGCTGCTCGCAGGTTGTACGAGGTGGTTCAGCATCTTTTCGCCGATAGCCTACCTCTTTTTTTGCTGGAAGTTCCTCATCACCTGAACGAAATGACTATTGCCCGCTTTGCATATAACTTGCGTTCTCTGGCTTTGAATTTGGGGAGGTTGTCAGGAGTTTCGCTACCTGCTTTGGAGAAACAGTTACCGGGCTTAATTTTCTCTTCTCTCGTATGGCGTCGCAAATGGGGTGAATTGTTTTTTAAGGGCTTTATCTGGGGGGATGTTTTGAGGAAAGTGGATTTTCTGGAAATGCCTTCTGCTAATAAATCATTAGGTAAGGGCGCAGGAATCCCTGTTCTACTTTCTGGTGGCCATATTTTTATGCAAGAGATAACCCTTTTGCTTGAAGAAACGGGTTTTAAGGTTCTTGAGGATTCACCTTATGCAATGCGCAGGGTTTTGGGCGAGGGATTCGATGGGCTGGAAGCAGTGGCTGAGGAGGACCCCTTTTTAGCCCTTTCCAAGCTATATTTGCAGTCCTTGCTTCCTTGCCCTCGAATGAATGACTTGCAAAGAATAAGTATGCTGAAAAAAGCTGTGACTTCCCTGGGCATTTTGGGGGTTGTATATTTTTATTCCAAGTTTTGCGATTTTTCGCTTTATGAATTGCCCCTTCTTAAAAAAGAACTCTCCCCACCTTTTCTTGCGATTGATTGCGATACTTCACAAGAAGAAATTTCTCGCTGGCGAATAAGAATCGAAGCTTTTCATGAATCTCTTTGCGACCATGTTCAAAAAAGACCTGCTTCTTAGAGCTGTTGGCTATCTTTTACAGTGTAGATATCCGTTTCGTTTGTTAAAGATTTATGAAGGGTTTCTGGCCAGAAAGTGGTCTTCTCCCGATCTTGCTCAATTTTCATATTTAACCGCTATAAAGGAGATACGAGAGCTTTATAGTCGGGAAAAACCTGTAATATGGGCCAGTTTTTTCTTTCCCAGCGAATTTATCCATGCTGCCTCCTGTAAAGCCTTTTACCCTGAAATCGCAGGGGGCCTTGTTGCTGCTTTAGGACTTTCGCCTTATCCCTTCCAGGAAGTTGATAAAAACTGGTTTTCTCGGGATTTATGCAGCTATCACCGTCTGGCGCTGGGAATGAGCTTTTTGAGGTTTTTTCCCAGGCCAGCTGCCCTGCTTGCCACAACAGGTATTTGCCAGGGGACGGCGAGCTTTTTTAAATGGCTTTCTATTATCTGGAAAGTACCCTGTTATCTGGTCGATGTTCCCCTGCAAAAAAATGAAGAATCAGTAAACTACGTTGCAAGACAGCTGAAAGAAATAGCTTTGTCTCTTTCCAGGAATTTGGGTTCTACCTTTGCCTGGGAGGAGGTTTTTTACATCTCCCAGAAAACCGTGGAACTGATTAAAAGGCTGGAAGCAAAGAGAAAAAAGAGAGAAATTTCTTTTTCTCCACCGACTAAGAACCTGGAATATCTTCCTTACTATTACCAGTTTATGGGTAGCGAGGAATCGCTTTCTTTCTTTGAAAAGCTCCTTAG
>CAZMZG010000027.1:0-21848 GCA_964570785.1 uncultured Atribacterota bacterium
GAGTTGAAAAAGAGGGGGGCATTTTGTCGCCCCCTCTAAGTCCCACCTGGTTACTTTATGGCTTCAATCCAGTGAGGTCCAGCGGAATTTTCCCCGAGTTCTGCTTTGAAGTAAGGGAATTTGGGGGCCAGTGAAGTGCTGATCAGCCAGTGTTGTTGCTGGAGTATGGTATTTATCAGCCAATTCAAGAAACCTTGGTGGTTAAGTGGATTACTTCTTCACAAAAGTAGAAGGAGCGAACACAAAGCGAGGGAATTCATCGTGCGAGGCATTTAATGCAAGAATTCAGGTTTTCTTAAAAGCTGCGAGTGGACAATCCAGCGCTTGGCTCAGGACGCTGAACATCGATTATGGCAATTGGGGTTTCAGTCATTGTTGCAGACCCCAAGTCTTCACACATCAAGAGAAACCATTTCCAGATTACCTGCTATGGTTCTTGCTCCGACAGAGGAGGTACCAATCGTCATATTAATGGCACTGATTACAACTATTATTGCCCAGGGCTATGGTTTGGTTTCCATTGGAGAAAATATCTATTTTCTGAGCCATTGCTTTCAATGTTTTATTAGAGGTCCTTATTTACGCAAAATTATGTTCTTCTCTTGCTTTCGGTTGGAAGCCTTCGATGGGAAACATGTACCAGCCTTTTTTGACAGAGCTTTATTCAAGACTTTACCCACTGTTTCAATGCCCTGTCCGGCTTCACCAGCTATTTTTATGTTAACTTCCAAAGCTGCACGCCCCCTTTAGGGTAAAAAATGGATTTTAAATATAAAACCTTTATGGAGCCTTTTTCTTCCCGTGTTTTTGAGCTGACGTTGATGGATTGATGTTTTAACGCAGGTCTTTCAGGAAGACAACGTGTTTCTGATAAGGGATTTCTATTTTTTCTTCATCAAAAGTTTTTTTGATGAGGTAAAGCAAATCGCGTTCTACTCCCCAGTGCTCCTTAGGGGCTACTTTGAGCACTACTCTTAGGATAACTGCTGAAGAATCAAGGCGAGCAATGCGGTGTATAGTGGGTTCTTCGAGGATTTTCGAGGGATTTTCTCTTCGGTACTGACTGGCAATGTTTTGAAGAACCTGCATGGCTCGGTCAACATCTTCTTCGTAAGCGATGCCCACTTCAACTATAGCTCGAGTAAAGCCGCGGTTAAAATTGGCAATCCTGGTAATTTCTCCATTGGGTATTATGACCAGGGCTCCGGAGAAGGGCCTTATCCGAGTTACTCTTAGGCCAATATCTTCGACGGTACCAGTAAGATCACCAATTTGGACAATATCACCTACTGAGATACTGTCCTCAACAAGCAGGAATACCCCCGTAAGAATGTCTTTAACCAGGGTTTGGGCACCAAAACCTATAGCAATACCTACTATCCCTGCTCCGGCAAGTATGGCAGTTGCATCCACGCCGAACTGGCGCAACAGCAATATTATTGCGAAAAATACTACAATATATTTTGTTAGACTATTTAATAGCGGAGCGACCGTTTTTAAACGGCGGTTAAGGTCTTGTTTTTTTTCAAATTTACTGGTGATCACCAGAAACCTTCTTATGGCGAAGGAAGCAAGAATGATGGCTAAATAAGAGCCACCACAAATAGCTGCAATATTTATGGTTTTTCTAAGTATGAAGGACAGATTCAGGCTCATTGTATTTGGCTTGAAGGTTGATGTTTAACTGGTATTTTTTGAAAATTTCTTCTCTGTATTCCTGCAAACTGCAAACCTCAATTTCTTTTCTTTTCAGACGTTCGATTGCGTATACTGTGGCTTCTGCTCCAAAGAGAGTTGTTACGTAAGGGATGTTTCTTATTACGGCTTCCTTGCGAATAATACTGCTTTCTTGTTGTGAACGGCCTCCGGATGGGGTATTTATAATCAGTTGTATTTCACGGTTTTTTATAAGATCTACTATGTTGGGGCGTCCTTCTCCAACTTTTTTTACAGCTTCTACTTCTAACCCGTTGTTGATTAACACCTTGCGCGTCCCCGTTGTTGCTACAATTTTAAAGCCTAGATCAGCAAGCCGTTTGGCGAGGTAAACGATGCTTCTTTTGTCGCGGTTTTTTACACTTATGAATACTTTGCCTTCGAGTGGCAAATTAGCGTTGGCACTTAGCTGAGCCTTAGCATAAGCCATTCCAAAGTCTCGATCTATACCCATGACTTCACCTGTTGAGCGCATTTCAGGTCCCAGAACTGGGTCTACGTTGGGAAATCTGTTAAAAGGAAATACCGCTTCTTTAACAGCAAAATAGTGAGGTATTACCTCGCTGGTGAGACCAATTTCTTCGAGCTTTCTGCCCACCATTATTTGGGAGGCAATTCTTGCGAAAGGCACTCCGGTTGCTTTACTGATGAAGGGGATAGTACGTGAAGCGCGAGGATTTACTTCGAGCACATAGATAGTGTCATCTTTTACAGCGTATTGAACGTTCATAAGGCCTATTACATCGAGTTCCCGGGCCAGTGCGTAGGTGTGTTGGGAAATTTTTTCGATAATCTCATCGCTCAGCGAAAAGGGTGGCACCACGCAAGCACTGTCTCCAGAATGGACTCCTGCTTCCTCTATGTGTTCCATTATCCCTGCGATGATAACTCTTTTACCATCGCTGATGGCGTCCACATCGATTTCAATGGCGTCTTCAAGATATTTGTCAATGAGTACTGGATGCCCCGCAGAAATTTCAACAGCCTGTTCTATAAATTCACTTAATTCTTCTTCGTTGTATATTATTCTCATGGCTCTTCCGCCCAGGACATAGGAGGGACGAACCATTACTGGATAACCAATTGACCAGGCTACTTGTTTGGCTTCCTGGAAAGACGTAGCTATACCGTTTTTGGGCTGTTCCAGCTTTAATCTCTCTATAAGTTGCTTGAAACGGTCTCTGTCTTCTGCTATATCAATCCCCTCGGAACCAGTACCGAGAATGGTAACTCCGGCTTTTTCCAGGTCTTTGGCAAGATTCAGCGGAGTCTGACCTCCGAGCTGAAGAATAACTCCCAGAGGTTTTTCCTTTTCTATTATGTTGAGTACGTCTTCTAAATAGAGAGGTTCAAAGTAAAGCTTGTCAGAAGTATCATAGTCGGTACTCACGGTTTCAGGGTTACTATTAACCATTATAGTCTCTATATCTAAGTCCCTCAGTCCCCAGGTGGCATGGACGCAACAGTAATCGAATTCAATTCCCTGCCCTATTCTGTTAGGTCCTGCTCCCAGAATGATCACTTTCTGGTTGGAGCTGGGATTGGCTTCACACTCTTCGAGGTAGGTTGAATAGTAATAAGGAGTTTTGGCTTCAAATTCTGCAGCACAGGTATCAACCTGCTTATAAACAGGTAAGATGCCAAGATTTTTGCGGAACCCTCTTACTTCCCACTCGCTGGTTTCCCAAAATTTGGCGAGCTGGCGGTCCGAAAACCCAAATTGTTTGGCCCTTAAAAGAAGATCAGGATCAATCTTTTTCCAGTCTTTTATCTTACGCAGGTTTGCCTCCATTTCGAGTATTTCTTCGATTTGCTTTATAAACCAGGGGTCAATGCCTGAATGATCACTGATTTCCTGGATCGAAAAACCTTCTTTCAGAGCCATTTTGATATAGAAGATTCTTTCAGGATTAGGCTTTTGCAATTTTTCCCGAATAATTTCTCTTCGTTTTTCAGTTGGTAAAGAGTTAAGTTTTGGAAGGTCCTCAAGTCCACATTTTCCAATTTCCAGGGAACGCAAACCTTTCTGCAGCGCTTCTTTGAAGTTACTACCAATGGCCATGGTTTCCCCAACGCTTTTCATAGAAATTCCCAAGATGGACCCTGTTTCAGGAAATTTTTCAAATGTAAAACGAGGTATTTTAACCACGCAGTAATCAAGAGCTGGCTCAAAACAAGCGGGTGTTTTCTGGGTTATGTCGTTGGGAATTTCGTCCAGAGTGTAACCAACAGCAAGTTTGGCGGCTATTTTAGCTATGGGGAATCCAGTGGCTTTCGAAGCAAGAGCTGAACTTCTTGACACTCGAGGGTTCATTTCGATTATTACCATACGACCGGTGCAAGGATGTACAGCAAACTGGATATTACAACCTCCAGTATCTACTCCAATTTCGCGAATGGCCCTTATGGCCATATCCCTCATATGCTGGTATTCGTAGTCACTCAGGGTTTGTATGGGGGCCACGGTGATGCTGTCTCCAGTGTGTACTCCCATGGGGTCAAAGTTTTCTATAGAGCATATGATTACCACGTTATCCTTTTTATCTCGCATTACTTCCAATTCAAATTCTTTCCAACCGATGACCGATTCCTCGATCAGTATTTCACTATTTAAGCTGCTTTCTAAAGCTCTGCGAGCCAGCTCTTCGAATTCTTCGATGTTATAAGCTATGGCACCCCCTGTTCCGCCAAGAGTAAAACTGGGGCGAATAACCAGTGGAAAGCCAATTTGTTGAGCCACTTCCATGGCTTCTTTAAGAGAGTAAGCGCGGTCACTTTTCAGGACCTCTATACCACAGTTTTGCATGGCCTTCTTAAAGAGTTCTCGGTCTTCGGCTTTTTTAATTGCTTCTGGAGAAGCTCCCAGAGTTTCTACTCCGTATTTTTGGAGGATACCCTTTTCGGCGAGCTGAACGGTTATATTGAGTGCCGTTTGACCACCAAGAGTTGGCAATAATGCGTCGGGTCTCTCTCTGGCAATGATCTTTTCAACCACCTGGGGGATCAAAGGTTCTATATAGGTCCTATCAGCCATTTCCGGGTCGGTCATTATAGTGGCAGGGTTACTGTTAACCAAGATCACTTCATAACCTTCACTTTTAAGCGCTTTACATCCCTGAGTTCCTGAATAATCGAACTCGCAGGCCTGCCCGATAACAATTGGTCCAGAACCTATAATCAGTATTTTGTGGATA
The DNA here is from genome assembly GCA_964570785.1 of uncultured Atribacterota bacterium. Classification (GTDB taxonomy): domain Bacteria; phylum Atribacterota; class Atribacteria; order Atribacterales; family Thermatribacteraceae; genus Thermatribacter. The sequence continues at coordinate 4,911 of CAZMZG010000027.1, forward strand.
TCGGTGCGTTTAGGCATGGCTTTCCTCCACAAGACTCATGAAATTGTCAAAAAGATACGTGGTGTCGTGGGGTCCAGGACCGGCTTCAGGGTGGAACTGTACACTGAATAAGGGGAGTTTTTTGTGTTTTATGCCTTCTAAGGTATTATCATTCAGGTTAAGGTGGGTGATTTCCACGTCCTCATGGGGCAGTGAATGAGGATCAACCGCAAAACCGTGATTTTGAGCGGTTACGGTAACTCGTTCGGTAAATAAGTCTTTTACGGGATGGTTTCCACCATGATGCCCAAATTTCAACTTAAAGGTACTTCCGCCGAGAGCAAGGGAAAGTATTTGATGTCCCAGACATATTCCAAAAATGGGCACCTTACCAATCAGTTGTTGTGCGCATTCCACAAGATATGGCAAAGCCGCTGGGTCGCCAGGTCCATTCGAGAAAAGGACTCCAGCAGGTTTTGCGGCCAGGATTTCTTTGGCTGTACTGAATGCAGGGTATACTTCCACTCTGCATTTCCTTTTAGCAAGTTCTCTTAGAATGTTGAATTTAACTCCACAATCTATAACCACTATTTTGTAGATACCTTTTTCCTGCCAAAGATAAGGTTTACTGGTTGTAACTACTTTCACCAGGTCTTGACCACTCATTTCGGGCAGAGACCGGGCTTTTTCGACCAGCAATTTGGCATCAAGATTTTCCCCCAGGGCAATAAATCCGCGCATGGCACCTTTTTCTCGAATATGCTTGGTAAGTGCTCTGGTATCTATCCTTTCCACGCCCAGTATCTCGTGTTCTTCAAGGTAAGCTTCAAGGCTTTTTTCGGCCCGCCAATTACTAAAAATAGAGCTTTTTTCTCTCACTATGAGTCCCTCTACCTGAGGCTTGGCCGATTCTACATCGTTGGAGTTTATTCCGTAGTTACCTATTAGTGGATAAGTGAGGGTTACTATTTGCCCCTTATATGAGGGATCGGTGAGTATTTCTTGGTAGCCAGTCATACTGGTGTTGAAGACTACTTCTCCACCTGTCTCTTTCGGGGCACCAAAAGCATAACCCCGAAAGATTCTTCCATCTTCGAGAGCCAGCAAGGCTTTCACTCTTTAACACCCTCGCAGTAATATATCATGTTTGTCAAGTGGTTTCAGGAATCGGGTTTGGGACTTTCTTGGGATGTCTGGAAACCCAATTGTAATAGAACGTAGCTGGTATAAAATAATGTAAATACTTCCAATTACGTATTACTCTTTTCCAGGCTAAGGGCCAGGAGTAAAATTTTCTAAATACTTCGTTGTAACCATTTTGGAGTTCTTCGACCGTCATCCTGGCAGGTTGGTACACGACGTGAGCAAAATCGTACTTGGACCAGTCGTAAGTAAAGATACGGTTTTCGTTTTTTAGCTTGTAAAAAATTTCAGTTCCTGGTAAAGGAGTAAGGATTGAAAACTGGGCGAAGTCGATTTTAGCGTCCTCGATAAACTCCAGGGTTTTTTGGAATGCAGAGGTATCGTCTTCGTCAAATCCAAACACAAAAGAACCGATTACCATTATACCGTGCCTATGAAATTTTTCGATGAGTCTTTTGTAGTTTTTAACCTTGTTAAAGCTTTTGTGAGCCTTTTTCAGGGTTTCTTCGTTAACCGATTCGATACCTACAAAAAGGGCAATACATCCGCTTTTCTGAGCAAGGCTAATTAATTCGTCGTTGTCAGCAATGTTAAGAGTACCCTGGCTAACCCATTTCTTTTTAAGAGGAATGAGAGCCCTGAAAAGTTCTTTAGAGTAAGGGGGACTGCTTACAATGTTGTCGTCGAGAAAACCAATTATGCGCGTTTTGTCTTGGTAAAGTTTTATTTCCTCTATAACATTTTCTATGTCACGGTGGCGATACTTTCTGCCCATAAAGCGAGATACCGAACAGAAGCTACATCCGTGAGGGCAGCCCCGGGTAGTTTGAAATACATACTTGAGAAGGTATCTACTCTTTAGGAGGTCCAGTCGGGAAGGAGGGAGCTTGTAAATAGCTGGGAAGTTTTCTCTGGCATATATTTTCTTGGGTGTTCCTTTTTCTACGTCCTCAAGCAGTTGTTCCCATAGGCCCTCGGCTTCGCCAATTACCACAGCATCCGCATGTTCCAGTGCTTCTTCAGGGCAAGCACTGGGATGCATACCTCCGAGGACTACCTTTGTCCCTTGGGCTCTAAAGCGGTCAGCTATTTGATATGCTCTCTGTGAAGTGGCAGTCATGACGGTGATACCCACCAGGTCGAATTGCCCATCAAAAGGTACGTATTCAGCTCGCTCATCGACTATTACTACTTCGTGCTTGGGTGGGGTTAGGGCAGCTAACAGAGGAAGGCTTGCCTGAGGGAAAGGCACTAACTTAACTTTTTTGTTATGTTCATTGGTTCCTGGTGCAATAAGAAGTATTTTCATTAAGGTACAATCACCTTCTTTTCTCTTTGAATCCAATTTTCTGATATTATATAACACTACACATAATTATGCTAAAATGCTTACTGTGGGGTTTAAAAATGTCTGCTAAATTTTTCATATTCCTGGTTTTAGTTAGTCTGATTTTGTCTTGGGATATTGGCTGGTCCCAGAGCAATCTGGTTTTGGTTGGCGAACTTTCAGGAGTTATCAATCCCGTTTTGGCTGATTATTTAGAGAAATTGTTGAATGATGCGATAGAATCCAAAGCCAAGCTGGTGGTTTTGCTTATTGACACGCCGGGGGGACTTGAAGAGTCAATGCGACAAATGGTTAAGGCCGTCTTGAACTCACCTGTTCCGGTTGTGGCTTTCGTTTACCCTCGGGGGGCCAGGGCTGCTTCAGCTGGGGCTTTCCTGGTATTGGCTGCTCATTACGCTTTTATGAGTGAAAATACCACTTTGGGAGCAGCGCACCCAGTCACGGTGGAGGGAGAAGCAGTTAACGAGAAAATAGTAAACGATGCAGCAGCTTTTATTAGAACTCTTGCGGAAACCCGGGGGCGCAATCCCGAAATTTCTGAGAAAATGGTTAGGGAAAGCCTCTCTCTTGGAGAGAAAGAGGCCTTATCCAATGGCATTATAAATGGTATTGCAAATTCTGTAAGAGAAGTTGTGAAGAAAATTGCTCCTGATTTGAAAGAAGCAGAGATTGTGAAAATATCTTTGAGCGGAAGAGAAAAAATCCTGCATGCTCTTTTAAATCCCAATCTTGCTTACATTCTTCTTGTTTTGGGAGCCCTGGGATTGGTTTTTGAGCTCTCTAACCCCGGAGCTATTGTTCCTGGAGTTTTTGGAAGTATATGTCTTTTACTGGCTTTTTACGCTTTTTCTATTCTTCCCGTCAATGCTGCTGGTATAGTTTTTATTTTACTGGGGATTATTTTCTTGGCTCTGGACCTCTGGGTAACTCCGGGTATTGGAGTTTTAACTGTTGGTGGGGCAATTGCTCTTTTTTTAGGTTCACTGGTGCTTTTTGATGTCAGAAAAGTGGGAATTAGGTTGCCCATAGGGCTCATAATATTCACGGTTTTGGGTATTTTGGCTTTTTTTGTTTTTGCGCTTTCTATGGCCATTGTAGCGATGCGCAAGGATGTAAGGACTGGAGAGGAAGCACTGAAAGGTAAAGAAGGTGTAGCCAAACAAGAGTTGAATCCTGAAGGATTTGTGGTTATCGATGGAGAACTGTGGTGGGCGGAGTCTAAAGAACCCGTGACTCCGGGAGAAAAAATAGTGGTGATTGGGAAAAAAGGTGGTAAACTTTTAGTACACAAAAAGGAGGAGGGTGAAAAGGGATGATTTTCTTAGGGTTTATAGTGTTGATTATAATTATCTTTCTCTCTGCCGCCATCAAGGTGGTTAGAGAATATGAACGGGGAGTTATATTCAGATTAGGACGTCTGGTTGGAGCAAAAGGTCCGGGTATCTTCTTTGTAATCCCTTTAATCGATCAACTGGTAAGAGTTGGTTTGCGGGTAATGACTATGGATGTTCCCAAACAAGAGCTTATTACCAGGGATAATGTCCCGGTTACAGTAGATGCGGTAGTTTATTTTCGGGTCATGAATGCTGAAGATGCGGTTACTCAGGTGGAAAATTATGTTATGGCTACTTCCTTAATTTCTCAGACTACCTTAAGAAGTATTGTGGGTCAGTCCGAACTTGACGAACTTCTTACTCGTCGAGACAAAATTAACGAGGCTTTGCAAAAAATAATTGATGAGAAAACTAACCCCTGGGGAATAAAAGTTTCGGCTGTGGAGATTAAAGAAGTAGTTCTTCCTGAGGAGCTAAAAAGAGCTATGGCTCGTCAGGCTGAGACAGAGCGTGAGCGCAGAGCCAAGATCATTAATGCAGAAGGAGAATACCAGGCTTCGGAGAAACTTGCCGAAGCGGCTAAAATCATATCTCAGAACCCGATTGCTATTCAACTGCGTTATCTTCAAACGCTCAATGATATCGCGGCCGAGAACGCAACTACGGTCGTGTTTCCATTGCCAATGGAAATAGTCAGGGCCTTTAGCGTGCTGGCAGGAGACACTAAGAAAGAGAGTTAAATCTTGAGCTCGGCTTTGATGATTTCTCCAAAATAGATGTGATGAAAATCCCCTTGAGGATAGTATTCCTGGATTATGGGTTGGGGGAAAGCAGCAGGATCGACCTTTGTTTCCTGGATTACCTGACAGAATAAAGCCCCTGTGCATTCTTTGATTGAAGGAGTTGGAAAATCTTCATGGTGGCGGAGAGTGAAACCCACCTTTTTAAACTTATTTTCTTCTCGCCCGGAAACACTGCCACAGAGTTGAATGGTTCTCTGCATATCCTCGGTGGGAAGTGCTACAACAAAAAAAGAAGTCTCCTTTAGTTTCTCAAAGGTAAATCGGGAAGGGCGCACCAGTACGGTAGTCACGGCTCTTCCCCATACCCTTCCGGTTTGTATCCATCCTATGGTCATAACGTTGCTTTTTTCTCCCTCGCCCGTGATCAAAAAGAGACCCCCTACTTTTTCTATTGAAGCTGGGATTCGAGAGGCAACTTCAGTCCAGTCAACTTTTTTCCACATTCAAATCATCTCCTTTTGTTTTGATGTCTTTATAATTATATCAGGTCGATATTTTAGTCTGTTTGTGATTTATCCGGGAGGCGTTCAAGCTGCGAGTGGTAAAACCTTTTGATCCTTGGAGAGGTAAGTTGTGTACCTGCCCTCCTAAATTTACTCTTAACCCTTACACGGGTTGCGAACACGCCTGTCTTTATTGCTATATAACTGCTTTTATACCCCAAGCTTTCCATGTTAGAGAAAAAAAAGACCTTCTTAGGAAGGTTTATCGGGATTTACAGAGTTTTCCAAAAGGAAGCTATCTCACGCTGAGCAATTCTTCTGATCCCTATCCTTCTTTGGAAAAAGACCTCAAGCTTACCCGGCAAATTCTGAGCTGGTGTTCAGAATTTGGAATCCCAGTACTCGTTCTCACCAAATCTTCCCTGGTTTGCAGGGATGTGGATGTGTTGTTCACTATGCGTTCGGCAGTAAGCATAACTTTGACTACGCCCTGCGATGAGGTAGCTCATAAACTTGAGCCTGGTGCACCTCTACCTCGGGAGCGCAAAAGAGCAATAATTGAGCTTGCCAGAAATGGTATTCCGGTTATCTTGCGTTTAGATCCCATCATACCGGGGGTCAATGATAACCCTAAACAATGGAAGCAGCTAATTGAAGAAGTTTCACCTTTTATTGTACAGGTGGTTTCTTCTACTTATAAGCTGCGTGCCGATTCGTGGAAGAGAATTACCCAGGCTTTTAGTTCGGCGAGACGCTACAGGAATGATTACTGCGAGAAACGTGGTAACAGCTTGTATCTTCGCAAGGAAATTCGTGAACATATAATAGGCTCTCTTAGGGAACTGGTTGCCAGCTATAATTTGCCTTTTTCAAGTTGTCGTGAAGGGTTTGTTGCCTGGAACGACCTGATTTGTGATGGAAGCTATTTTTTGAACAGCCAAAATCAATCCAGAAAGTCTTCTGGAAGATAAATTTCTTCTTCTGTATTTGAGGATGATGGTGGTGGTGATTCTTCGGGGCGACCCACAATTGAAACCGTGAGTTCACTCATCAAATCCAGGTCTCGGGGTGTATCCAGTTCTCTTCCTTCTTGATCTCTGATTACTCTTACTACTGGACGGATAGGCAGACCTTCGTTCAGCTTTATTACTACAGCTATTTCTCCAGTAGAGAGCTTTACAGTTTCTCCCACCGGGTAAGGGGCTATGTGTCTCACCATGGTGGTGACCACTTGGAGATCAAAAAGCCTGCCAGCATTACCCATCAAGTATTCCAGAGCTTCTGAATAAGAAAAACGCTTGCGGTAAGGCCGGTCCACAGTTAGCGCATCATACACATCTGCACAGGCACAAATTCGAGAAAGGAGATGAATTTCCTCTCCTGAGAGGCCGTAGGGATAACCACTGCCGTTCATTCTCTCGTGGTGCTGAAGGGCGATAACCGAAGCTAGAAAATCGTACTCTGCATGCTTTTGGATAATTTCTCTACTCCACACAGGGTGCATGCGAATGATTTTACGTTCCTCCTCAGTTAGAAGACTTTTTTTGTGAAAGATCTCGGGTGGGAATCGAATTTTCCCAACATCGTGCAAAAGGGTTCCTAAGGCAAGCTTTTTGAGCTGGAGGTAGCTCAGATTCTGGAACTTCCCGATCATTAAGCTAATCACAGTCACGTTTACCGAATGAACAAATAGAGCGTCGCTTTTGCTTCCCAGCTGTACCAGATAGAATATAACTCCGGGGTAGTTAAGCACTTCATCTATTAATTCCTGGATCACACTTTGAATTTTTTGGTAGCCATTTGTTTCTCCTCTCTGAAGCCTTTTTAGCGATTCATGAAAAATCTTTTGCACTTTTCTTTTGGTTTCTAAAGTGACAGGTTCTTCTACTGTAATATCTTCAAAAAACTCGTGTTCAATGAATACGGACTCAAAGCCCAGTTCAAAGAGCCTTCGGATATAACTTTCAGTAAGCACAACTCCTTTATTAAGGAGGATAGAACCGTCTTCGCGAAATACTGGATAAGCTATTTTCATGCCTGGACGCAAATCTTCAACCCTGACTCGAATCATACGTGGTTGCTTCCTCCCAGAACCTGGTTTCATCGGGAACGGGTTCTGAACTTGCTTCTACAGATTCCACAATTGAAACCGTGAGTTCACTCATCAAATCCAGGTCTCGGGGTGTATCCAGTTCTCTTCCTTCTTGATCTCTGATTACTCTTACTACTGGACGGATAGGCAGACCTTCGTTCAGCTTTATTACTACAGCTATTTCTCCAGTAGAGAGCTTTACAGTTTCTCCCACCGGGTAAGGGGCTATGTGTCTCACCATGGTGGTGACCACTTGGAGATCAAAAAGCCTGCCAGCATTACCCATCAAGTATTCCAGAGCTTCTGAATAAGAAAAACGCTTGCGGTAAGGCCGGTCCACAGTTAGCGCATCATACACATCTGCACAGGCACAAATTCGAGAAAGGAGATGAATTTCCTCTCCTGAGAGGCCGTAGGGATAACCACTGCCGTTCATTCTCTCGTGGTGCTGAAGGGCGATTTTTATGGCTGTAGTGTTTTCTGGAATCTTTTCCATCATAAGTTCAGCCGCCCATCCTGGATGTTGCTTAATTATTTCCCAATCCTCAGCATCCAGTTTCCCCGGCTTATTGAGGATTTCAAGGGGTACTTTGATTTTCCCCAGGTCGTGCATCAGACTGCCCAATGCCAGGGTACGCAAAGTATCGATAGGCAGTTTGAAAAATTTACCTATAAAAGCTGATAAGGTGGCCACGTTAACTGAATGGGCAAAAACCGAGTCATCGTATTTGCGCAGCTGTACCAGGCTGATGACTGATTTCTTGGAATTAAGGACTTCTTCTATTATTGAATTTACAGCTTCTTTTAAGGGCTGGACTGATTTTTCTTTGCCTTTGATGACTTTGTAGAAAGTTTCATGTACTGTTTGTAGCACTTTTCTCTTGGTCTCTTGAGATAATATTTCTTCTGGGTCTACATTTTTAAATCGTTCATCTTTTATGTATATATAGTCAAAATTCAGCTCTTTGAGTTTGTTGATAAGCTTTTCGGTAAGTACAATGTTTTCTTTAAGCAGCACCACGCCGTTTTCATGAAGAATGGGGTATGCAGTAACCATACCGGGACGAAGTCTACTGACGTGTATTTTTAGCATTATTTCCTCCTTGACACAGTTTGTGAATTTTCTGTGTTTTTCATTACCAATGTGGTTGCTTTAAAAAGCTGTTTTTATTATACTCGCAAAAAAAGCTAATGGTAAAGCATTAAGTGTAAAAGAGGGGACTTCTTTGAAAGAGCTACAAATTCCAGTGTATTGCGTTCCTACTCTTGGCTGGAGTTGGTACGATGAAGGGGCTTGGGTTGCTCATACGGGTCTCAGAGTAACCGACCTGGGGTTTAGGGCTAAAAAAGCGAAACCTCCGCTTTTTATTTCTTTTGAGGTGTACATGCCGCCGGTTTTACACCCCCTTTCTGAGGGAGAAATCGAGGGAATTGCAACTGCTTTTGAAGAAACTGTTTATAGCTATCTCATGCAACTCAGGTTTTACGAATCTCTCGCTCGCAATTATCGCTATATGTTCTCTCTTTGCTTGTTTGCCTATATTATAGGACTCTTCAGTGTAAATACCTGGTGGTTTATATGGTTTCGACAACCCTATCTGGCTCTGGCTGGCTTGGATAACTGGTTCAAGAGACGCAAGGCGAAGGTTCTGGAGGAAGGAGTTAGATTTCGGGTTACAGTGGGCGAGGATCCGCGAAGGAAGAGACTGATCGAGGAAGTTTATAGCCGGTTTAAGAAATTTGAGCGGCTTTCCAAAAGGGATTTTGTGGAAATAGTGACCTATTTGCGCAAAAAACAGAGAGCGGAACCTTTGTGTTTGGAACTGATAAAGGTTTTTGAAGACATTCTAACAATGGAGAAGGAAGACAGTTTTATATTGCAAAGAATGGCTTATACTTTTTCGAAGAAAGTTTCTCGGTTTTTCCTTGGAGACTTGTTATTGATTCCCCAGTTGTTACCTCCGAGGCTTCTTTGCCAGATAAGAGACCTTAATTTTGATATCTCTTTTTTGATAGGTGAAGGTAATGCCCAGGGTCAATCTTTACAGGCTGTTCAACAAATCTGATTATACACTTGTCTCTCCTCGTAATCCGTTTTTTGCTGAAGAGAGATTTAGTCGTTACTGGAGGATATCTGAAGGCGAAAGACTGGAAATTATTCTTCAAGTGGGTGAAAAAAGCGAGGTAGAAAATCTTTTTGCAGCTTCTTCGCTGCTCGAAGTTACCTCTGAGAAAGGAGAACTGGAAATCAAGCCTTCTCAGGAGCGAAAGGAGTTTTTGGCGTACCTTAAAAAGGGCTTTTTTGATACTCTCCTCAAAGAAGATACTTTCCTCCTCGAGGATGAAAAAAATCGCAATATTTTTTATCATTTCAAACGCTTTCGTCCTGGGGGATTTTATGGAGTTCTGCATAAGTTGTTCCCTATTGTTTTTATTATGCATGGTATTCCTGGTTTTCAACCTATGACCTGGGACATGCTTGTGGGTGACCCTTATTTTGAAGAAAGAAACCTGGAAGAACTTCAAAAGCACTATACTCGTTTGCAGTGGGGCATAGATGAGTTTTTTTCTGAAGTTAAGCTTAAGGTAGTTGAGAATTTAGCGTTGGCTGCTTTGAACAAGCTGGTTGCTGAAAATCCCGAAGATGGGTTTGTGAAGGCATATCATCTCTGTTCCAGGTTGGGTTTGGGTTTTTTACGAGACTTTTACTGGCCAGCCACTCAGGCAACAGAAGAAAGTGAGTGGACCAAGTTTATGAGACCCCCAATGCCTCTTTTTCCCTGGAGAAAGGACGGCGACAAATCTTGACCAGTAAGGTGATTGCTAATTTTCTTGACGAGGAATTGATAAGTTACGACTCTGCTCTGGGATACCTGAGCTGGCTTGACCTTGAGTACCCCCAGCTTCTTGAAAAAGTCCAGCGAAAAGTAAATGAAATGGAGTGGCCTTCTAACCTGACCGTCAGGATGTCTTTTGTGGAAGACGAGAGCGGACCGTTTTTGACTTCGCTGGGTAATAAAATCCCAGTTCTTGAGATTGGCAATCCTTCTCGACAGAGCCAGTGCTTGGTATTTGAAGCGACCTGTCACGGTGGAGAAAGACTGCACTCTGTTACTCTTTTTGCAGCTTTCTTTTCACTCTTGCAAAATTCCTGGAGATTGCGAGAACTTTTAGAATCAAGCTTCATTGGGTTTTTGCCGATAGTTGATCCTGACGGCTGGATTAAAGAAACCCGTGCCTACGTTGATAGAAGCGGAGAAGAGGTTCACAACCCGGTGGTTGTGAGCTTAAGGCATATTAGGAACATGTTCGGATGGGAAGATGCCAATGCAGCTTTTGGGAGAAAGCTGGGATCGATCCGTAGTCGCAGGGCTAAGGCGATTCAAGGGTATATCCTGAGAAGATTCAGCCCTCTTCAAGTTTTTTCAAGCCTTCATGAAACGGTAATGCTGGGAAGCGAACTGTTTTACAGAAATGCTGGGATTATGATTTTACTTCATGATTACTTTACGCAAGAAGAGAAAGACTTACTTGTTCACCTGCGTTATCCCCTGGGTCTATTTCAGAAAGGCGAGGTTTTTCTGAGAAAGAGGTTTCCTTTTCGCTTTCCCAAGTACCGAGAAGAATTTTTGTTCAATCATCCCCTTTTTGCAAAAGCCCTTTCTATTAGGAATTTTATAAAAAAGCGGGGCTTTGCGATTTTTCAGGATAAATTTGAAGCGGCATTGAAAGAACTGCCTTTCTACGTGGAGAGGGATTTGCCTCTTGCTGAAGGTATTTACCTGCCTGGCCCTTTTTTCTGGAAAACTGGCACTGCTCTTGCTCCCGATTTCTTTCAAAAGATGACCGGATGTTGTGGAAGAACCATCGAAACTTTTACCCAATCCCGTGAGGAAAGGTTGATGCAAGGTTTGGCTTTTGTTGAGGCTACTCTCAGAGTGGAAATACGAGGTGAGCGCTTTTAGTGCCCAGGAGTTGCAGGTTTTCGTTTTGGGAGATACCTGATCCTCTTAATCCCGGTCAACGAACGCTGGTTGTTCCCAGAAACAGGCTTAAGAGCTATCTTGAGCACATACACTGTCAGATTTATAGCAGGCGCTTTGATTTGCCATTTCTCCAAATTAGTGTGAGAAGCGCTTTTGATACAGAGGATGATACGGGGGGAATTTTCAAAGCTTTTATAAAAAATTGTTTTGCTACCTGGCAAAGGAAGCTTCTTAATCTTCTTTATCAGGATTATTTCTATTTGGTGCTTTTTGCGGTTCTTGCCTATGTAATGTGGAACGTGGGATTTATAGCAAAAGGTGTGGACTTTCTTTTTACTCTGGGTGGCGATTATCTCAATCCTTATGCTCACACTGTTTTAGTGCTTTCGCCAATCATTTATGCTGCTTATCAAAAACTGTTGTCAGGAAACACCGTTTTTAAAAAACGGAAGGGGATTGCCTCTTTGCGAAAAATAGAAGCTTTGCTTGAAGAACCTCTCTGGGAGAAAGTTAGAAAGAAAGCTCTCCGCATAATTTCTTTTGTGGACAATGTTTTGTTGAAACGAAAGTTAAAACAGCTCTGCTCATTGCTTAAGGCGAGAAACTGCCAGGGGATAGCTGAGTGGTTACTTGACTTTGAAGACACGATGAAGAATATTGACTTCTCCTGGTCGGAGGAAGAATTGTTGGAAGAACTTAGAAGCGAATTGGCTTTTCTAATAAGGAATAACTTTATGTTTTACGAAACTCGATGGGAATCTTCTTTGCCACTTTTTGAGTTTTATGCTTCGGAAGATTACAAGATGTGGCAGGCAAAGCTTACGGCGCTGGTGGGTCACCTGGAGGAGACCCCCAATGCTTCGCTTTGTCAGGAAATTGCGAATTTATTCTTGGAAATGAAACGTAAGATTCATCTCAGATTGATTGGGCATATTCCAGAGGAGATTTTTTCGGCGCTGGTTGACTATTACCACCGTCTGTACCTTTTCTTTTCTCGTCTGTCTCATCAGGAGAGGACGTTAAAGAGGTTTTTTGTTAACCGCTGGAGAGAATTTTTGAGAAATCCAGATCAGGAACCTTTGCGGGGGAGGGGTATCGCATTTAGGGGTTGTGCGGTTGTTACTCTTGCTTTGTTTGTATTTTGCTTGCATCTGGTTGGTGAAAAAGATTTTCTTGTCGTGGAAAGGCTTTCTCCTGGTTTTAAATCGGTTCTGGGAAGGCGAGTGACGATCGTTGATGATGGAATCAAAATTGGAAACTTCAAGTTGCTACTCAGTCCTCCTCGCCCCTTCGCCTTCACTTACCGAAGGACCTCCAAGCTTCAGAAAGTTGATGCTTTACTCATCTTGAAGGAAGTAGAGCCTGTTTTGAACAAGGGTTTTTGGAATAGGTTGAAGTACTGGTGGGAAAGAGCGATGGCTTTTTTTAAGCAGGGTTATGGCACTGATTTCGTAGTTCTCAAATTTAATTGCTCTCTCCAAATTTCCAAACCGGAACTCTGGAAGGAGTACGACTTTGATGGTAAAGGTATGGATCGGCTTGCAAGGGATCTTGAAGTAAGTCTTTCATCGGTGTATGAGCGTGTTATGAGTGATTTAAGGATGAACCTGTTCAGTCAGGGTAATACTCAAGATATCGAGGAACATTTGCAAGTTATTTTTGAAAGGCCTTCTTTTAGAGAGTGGATTAGAAGGTTACTTTACCCCTCGCCTCTTGATACTTATCGCGTAGGATCCATTTATGATATGTATCTAACTGGGTTGGAATGGCTTCGAAGACACCCTCGTATGGAAAAGGAGACGGAGTGGCGCGATTTTGTGGAACACGAGATGGAGGTGGTCAGGGAGAATTTACAGAGAGAACACGCCCACCTGATTGCATCTCCTCAGAAAGTTCGAGATTTGATTACCAGCCCCAGCCTGGAGAAGTTTATTGAATACCCTGGTCTTTACCAAACCTTGTTTTATCTTGCGGTTAACGAAATCGTTAATAATCGTGTTGTAGAGGGGTTAAACACTGAGAGGAGTACTTTGCGGCAGAAATTAGAAGAAGAGGCCTTGAATTACTTGCGGAACGAAGGCGTCTTTCTGCACCGTATAGGCGTCCAGGTGGATTCGGTTGAAGTTAGCCTGGAAAGAGTTTCCTACTTGAGATACATGCGCCTGTTGCAGAGGCGGCAAAATCTTATTTGAGAAGGGTTGGTCAATGCTTGCTTTTTTGAGAGCGGTACTCAGGGTTACAGGTAGCTGGTTGGTGGGGCTACTGATGGTAGTCATTGTGTTTGGTCTTCTTTCTTTCTTCTTTCTTTCACGCCACTCTCTTCCTCCTCAACATTTTGCGATAGTACGTGAGGTTTGGGTCAGGGAAGGTTCTCTTTTTGGTCCCTCTGCTCTCCCCTATCGGGTCAGGGTAGTGGAGAACAATACTTCTCGGGTTATTAATTTTCTTGTTCAACCGCCGCCCTTTGGGGTGGTCGAAGACATTTTTCCGATGAATACAGATGTCCCCCTTAAGGTTGAAGTTCCTCTCTGGACTAAGGATAGGATTTCCGGAGATCCCAACGACCAAAGTCTGGTTTATGTGGCGAATATTAAAGCTCTAATTTCCATTGTTGACCGCGAGAAGTTTGCAAAAAAAATTGATCCCCTCTTGTTCCGCTATAGGCTGAATTTTATAGATGAAGAGCCAGAATTCCAGTTTATGAAAAATGGCAGTGTGGCGATACCTGAAAACAGGGTTGATTTGCTGAAGGAAATGTGTCGTGCTCGCTTCTATAGCGAACTTTTTGGGCTTTTGGGTAAAATTGGGAGCAGTATTGAGAACAAGCTCTATTTCCTTTCCAGAACAATTGAAAAGGAAGGAAAAAGTGATTCTGAGGTGAAAATAGAAGTATGGAAAACGCTGGAGCGCTATCCCTGGTACAGGCTTGAACCAAGCGCTTTGGCTAACATTTTTCAAAAAGAACGGAGAGTTTTTGAGAAGATTGTGGAGTTCCTGCAAGCGGAAAACAGAGATGCTGAAAAAGCAAAAATTCTTCGTGGCGAAATCAAGCAATTCTTTGATGGTTATATTTCTCAAAATCCGGAAAGTTTCCTTCAAAATTTGTGGGATTACTCAATTGAAATATTTCTTGAAAAAGGAAACGTTGGAACTCCCGAGGAAATTAGAGCTTTAACTTATCGCTTTATTCATCAAAACACTCAGCTTTTGAAAAAAGCCTTGCAGGGTAGCGAAGGAAAAAGCTGGGGTGAACAAAACTATGGTTTTGTCTTTAAAGATGTTGGAATTTCTTTTGAAGAAGACTTAGCGGCTAATTATGCTCAATTTTTACCCTGAGGTGAGCTTTTTATGGGGCTTTCTGCAGTTCGGGCTTTTCTTCTGGATATGGATGGCACTTTCTACCTTGGAGATAGACTGCTTCCTGGAGCTCTGGAGTTTGTTGATTTTCTGGTTAAGACCGGAAGGAGTTTTTATTTTTTAACCAACAACTCTTCGCATAATGTAAACTTTTATCTTAGGAAACTTCGCGGGCTCGGCCTGAAGAACGTTTCTTCCCAGAATATTATTACTTCAGGACAAGTTTGCGCTTATTACATACGTGAACTTTCCCCCCAAGCGCGGGTTTTTCTTCTTGGCACCCCAGAGTTGGCTATGGATTTTATGCGAGAAGGCCTTCTTTTGGTAGAACACGATCCGGATTATGTGGTTTTGGGATTCGATCAAACCCTGACTTATGATAAATTAAAAAGAGCCGCTTCCTTTGTAAGGAACGGAGTTCCCTTTTTAGTGACTCATCCAGACCTCAACTGTCCTACTCCTCAGGGACCCATTATCGATGCTGGTTCTATAATGAAGGCAATTGAGGTTGCTACAGGGGTCCAGGCTAAGGTATTTGGTAAACCTTATCCCGAGACCGTTTTTTACGTTTTGGAAAGAGTGGGCCTTTCTAAAAATGAGCTGGCTATGGTCGGAGATCGTCTTTACACTGATATTAAAATGGCTAAAGACGCAGGAATAATTTCTATCCTGGTTTTAACAGGTGAGGCCCGTCTCTCTGATCTGGAAACTTCCTTTTCAAGGCCAGATTTTGTGTTTTCTTCTTTACAGGAATTACTCGAGAGTTTGAAAAAACTTTAACGGAGGAAGAACTTGCCGATGCTTGATTTACCTTTTATTGTTAAGAATGACATTAGAGATTTTCAGTGTGTTTGTGGCCGCAGGCATTCGGTTCCTGAACAGAAGGTTCTTCTTGGTGAAGGAATGCTTTCCAGCTTACCTCAGCTTCTTGCGGAACTTGATTTGGGAAAGAAGGCACTTCTCGTTTCTGATGAGAATGTGTTTTCCCGGATTGGAAAAAGAATTGTGGAATTGTTGGGGAAAACCGAGGTAGAAGTTGAAACCTGCGTACTTGAAAAGCCCCCAGGCTTTTTTTATCTGGAGCCGGATGAAAATGCGAGAAGTCAGATAGGCGTTCATCTTCAAAGAGGCCCTGATTTCATAGTTGCCGTTGGTTCAGGGGTGATCAATGATTTATGCAAGTTTGTAGCTTGCCGGGTACAGAAACCCTATATTGTTATTGCTACTGCTCCTTCCATGGATGGTTATTCCTCGCCAGGGGCGCCCATGCTGGTTGGAGGTTACAAGGTCACTTTTGAAGCCCGTCCACCTCGAGCAATCATCATGGACCTTGATATTCTTTCTCGGGCACCACTTGAACTTATTCAGGCAGGGTTTTCTGATTTAATGGGTAAAACCACTGCTAATGCCGACTGGACACTCAGACATTATTTTCTCAATGAGTATATGTGTGAATACAGCTTTGACCTAGTTAAAGAAGGATTGGAGTACCTTGATAGAGAAGCAGCTTCGCTTGGGGAGAGGTCCTCCGAGTTTATATCCAACCTCTCGGTAGCGCTTTTCAATTCCGGCTTGAGTATGGCCTTGGTTGGAGATTCCCGGCCCGCTTCAGGACTGGAACATTTAGTTGCTCATTATCTCGAGATTTTCGCACTACATCGGCACTTGAATCCTTCTTTGCATGGGTTAAGGGTGGGCGCAGCTACTGTTGTTGCGCAGAAACTGTACACTCGTTTTTTGGACGAACTGCATCTTTTCTCTTCGTTTGCCATTGGAACAAGGCCAGAAATCCTGCTTGATGAGTTAAAGTTGCACTTTGGGCCGCTTTTCCCTTTTGTAGAAAAGGAAGCTATGGGAAAACTTGCTCCTCCCTTTGCTTTCGGTGGCTTTTTTGCTAATACCGCTTCTTTTAGAGAAAAAGTGAAGGAAAAATTATTTGTGGTGCCATTGGTTGAAGATGCTCTTAAAAGAGCTGAAATTCCTTCTTCACTGCGGGAGCTGGGTTTTGGAGGAAAAATGGCCCACGATGCATTTCGTTATGCTCGTTTCTTAAGAAAACGGGTTACTTTGCTTGACTTGCTGGATTGGCTTGGTGTCCTTGAAGAGTATCTTAATTGGGCGCTTGAAGACAGTGTTTGAGTAAGCAAAGATATAAAAAGCGTTCCATCCAATTTACACCAGCTTTTTGGATGGAACGCTTTCAAATTTTAGAGAATATATTGCCAAAGCAAGCTTTCCAATTGAGATTGGCTCAGCTCTCCCATGGCTCTTCCCCGGATTTCACCATTTTCGTCTATGAAAAGGTAACGAGGAACTCCTGTTCCGGCAAACTGGCGTTGCACTTTTCCATAGTTGTCTATCAATACTGGAAAAGACCAGCCGTATCTGTTGGCAAACTGGCTACGGACCATTGTGGCGTACTGCTCCTGAGGAGCAATAAGCGTGCCTGAGAC
>CAZMZG010000028.1:0-21650 GCA_964570785.1 uncultured Atribacterota bacterium
CCTCTTTCAAATCCCCTGTTTCTATAAGAAGGCTGGTTTCACTTCTTATTCCACCAATACCTACCAGAGCAACATCCACTTCCTCGGCCATTTCGAGGGTTTCCTTCACTCCTACTTCTTTCAAAAAGGCTTCCCTAATCGCGCTATTTCCCGCAAAAGCAGGAGCAAAAAGATAAATAGCCTCCCCACCCAGCCTGTCAGCAAAATTTTTCAAAAGTTCGATGGCCAGAGTTTTCCACTTCACTCCCCCATACGCTCCCATCATTTGAATCACTCTCACTCCTGGAAGCTGCAACTTCGGAAGATAACGTATAACCTCATAAAGAGTTCTTCCATAGGCTACTCCAACGCTAACATAAGGAACCAGCTTTCCCTTTATATAATCAGCTCCAGCTTGAGCAATAGCCTTAACAACATTTTCGGGGACTTCGCTATAAACTCTGGCCACCACCACATCTTCAAGAGAATACTTTTCCTCAAGCTTTTGGGCTAGCACTTGATCGGCTTCCGCCGGTCTTCTTATCTTTATCTCGACCAAGCCCAGTTCCCTGGCCTTCTTGATTAAACGAAAAGCTTTCTGACGAGAAACTCCCAAAATCTTGGCTATTTCACTTTGATTAAGGCCCGAAATATAATACAGTTCAGCAGCCTTAACCATTGCTTCCAGCTCATCAAACCTGATTTCTCTTTTCAAATGATCCCTGCCTCGCTTGTCAAAAATTGATAATCATTGGGTCAAAGAATTTTTTGAATAGCTCCCTGTAAGTTATTTGCTTCCTCTTTAGATAAGGGCAAAAGAGGGCGACGAGGATAAAAGCCTTCAAACCCAAACTTATCCATGGCAGCCTTAACACCAGCCACGCCAAAGCTTCCTGAAACCAGGCTATTCAACTTCATAATCTTGCGGTGCAGACTAATCCCTGCCTCGAGATCCTTATTAACAGCAAGCTCGTAAAGCTGACAACACAAATCCGGAAACACGTTGGCCAGCGATAAAACTCCTCCCACGCCTCCAAGTATTACAGCCGGGAAGAAAAAGCTGGCCGAACCTGCCAAAACCCAAAAGTCTTTGTCCTGCGTAGATAAAATGTAAGAATCATAATTGCCCTTGGAAGTGTCCTTTATGCCAAAAATATTAGGATGTTCACTTACCTTGGCAATAACTTTTGTGGAAAGGCACAGACCATTAGCCACTGAAGGGTTATTATAAAGAAGAACTGGTTTGTCTATCGCTTCCGCAACCTCAGTAAAATAGCCAACCAACATTTCATCCGTCATACGCTTAGCAAAGAAGGAAGGAGGCATGAGACTTATAAAATCAACGTCTAAACTACATAGCTCCTTGGCTAATTTTATGCTTTCAAAGGTTGATTCACAGCTTGCCCCAGCAATCACTATTTTATCTTTACCTGAAACTGAAATCACTTTTTTTACCACTTCTACAACCTTTAGTTTTTCTTCAAAAGTTAGGCTTCTAAACTCGCCATTGGTACCCAGAACAAAATATCCCTTTAGCCGAGTTTTATTGAGCTTAGCAATGTTTCTTTGCAGAGCCTCAAAAACAATTTCCCCTTCTCTATCAAAAGGGGTTACTATGGGAGCAAAAACCCCAGAAAGCTTATTCCTGATTTCCAAGGACAATTCCATCACATCCTTTCTTTCTAATAATTTTTCAGCGTTTCCATGGCCATTAATTCAATGATCACTTACAAAATTCGAAAAAACTATATCTTTTTTGCTATTTCTGATTAGCATGAAGCTCCTGAAAAAGGGAACTTCTGGCTACATCACCAACAAGTTCAACTTGTTTAATCTTAAGATTAAAAAACAACCATTGAAGCAAAAACATTTTTAAGACTAAAAACAATACCTTCAAAAATCGTAACTCGATTTATTGTTCGCTTTCCTCCCTATCGAGATAGCATTTATACACTTCTCGCACGGTTTATTAAGGCACCATTCCTAAATTTCTACCACCAATCTTCCATTCAAACTTCCTTCCCTCAATATTTGGAAACCACGGTTGATTTCTTCAAGCTGTAACACACTACCAATCACCGGACGCACTTTTCCTTGAACAACCAGTTCCAAACATCTTTCAATATCCTCCTTGCTGGCAGCCCTGGTGCTCAATATATCTATCTCAAACAAATGTGCTCTGAGTGCGTCAAACTTAACCTGCGAGTTATAGGCCACCAACAATAGCTGGCCTCCTCTTCCAAGAACCCCAAGACTTTGCTCTATACTCGATTCAGTACAAACAAACTCAACTACATGATTAACACCCCTACCTAAGGTGTATTCCAAAACTCTACCAACTAAGTCATCACCATCTGCATTTAGAACCAAATCAGCACCAAAACCTTTCATGAGCTCAAGTTTTCCCTCCGAGACATCAACACCAATGACATTTGCTTCTAACCACTTGGCAATTTGAATAGCATGAAGGCCAAGTCCTCCTCCACCACCCATCATCAGTACCGAATCACCACCTTTGACCTTAGCTCGCGCCACCAAAGCATGGTAACAAGTTGCTATCGCATCGGGTATAACAGCAGCTTGAGCAAAGGTTATTTCCTTTGGTTTACGAACAAGGCACTTCTGAGGCACTGCCACATATTCGGCAAAACCACCATTGCGTTCGAAGCCCATTCTGCCCTCAAGATTTTCACATATGGTGTAACGGCCAGCTCTACAAAGAGAACACGAATCACACGGTATATAAAAAGAAACAAGTACCTCATCGCCTACTTTAAATTCATCAACACTTTCTCCCACAGCTATAATTTCCCCTGCAATCTCGTGTCCGGGTATCAGAGGAAGTGCCTTAGTGGGGACTCTACCCTCCTGAATTTTTAGATCAGTACCACAAACACCAGCAGCTTTAACTTTGAGCAATACCTCGTCTTTATCGAAATCAGGCTCTTTGATTTCCTTTAACACTAAAGGTTTTCCATACTCTTCCAAAATCATCGCCTTCATTTTCTATACCACCTATGACCTATCATTTTTTCAAATACTTACTGCCGTAAAGACCTGTGGGTCTTATCAGCAGCACTATCAACATAAGTATAAAGGGTGCTATATGAGCTAAAGGTCCCCAGATCAATGAACCAAAGGAAACGATTTGCCCTACAATAAGAGAGGAAACCAACGTGCCCTTTATGCTTCCTAAACCCCCGATGATTACTACCATAAATGCAAAAGCAGTGATGCTCAAACCCATATCAGGTACAACCATAACCATAGGAGTGTGCAAGCCACCCGCCAGGGCCGAAAGAGAAGCAGCAAGAATGAAAGTTATAGCGAAAAGCTTATAAATATCTATGCCAAGTGCTTCCACCTTTTCCATATCATCAATACCAGCCCTGATTGCCGTACCAACCACTGTCTTATTAAGAAAATACCAAACCCCAAAATAAACGGCCGCGGCAAGAAAAATCACAAATACCCTATAACCAGGGATTTCTGTCCCCAAAACTGTAAGACTACCCCCAATCGGCGCCTTTACAGGTTTTGGCTCCAAGCCCCAGACATACTTAATCAAACCAACTCCCGCCAAGTTAATACCAAAAGAGAGAATCATGGAAAACATGATTGACTTTTCATAAATACGCCTATAAATTGACCTTTCAACAAATCCAGCAACAAAGACAATTGCTGCCATACCAAATAAAATTCCAAACCAAAAATTACCAGTAGCCACAACTACCGTATAGGTAAGATGCGCACCCAAAGAATAATAAAAGAACTGGTCAAGACTTATTATTCTCATTAAGCCATAACACATAGAAAGACCAACTGTAAGCAAAAAATACACACTTGCCATGCTCAAACCCAACACAAAAGCCGATACAACTAATTGCAGATCCATTGCCATCATACTCCCCCATCGACAGAGTTTAAGTTTGCATCACTAACGCGCTTTTTTCTTAATAACCCATCGAACAGGTCTCTCAAAAAGTTAACCACGCCTCTTTCTCCACCAAGCATTATGGCGACAAGCAACAAACCCACCATTAATTCCCAGTAAGATATAATCTGGCTGGCAATATCCTTCAATCCAGTGAGAATGAAAACACCAGCAATGGGTCCAAAAAGAGTTCCAGCACCACCAAGCATGGAAATAGCAACCGCCTCAACCGCTTTGCTCACATCAGAAATCCCAGCCGAAACAAAACCAAGATAAATAGCATATAGAGCTCCAGCTAATGCTGTAGTAGTATTAGCAACCACAAAACTGAGCCACTTTACCTTAAAAGTGCTGTATCCCAAAAACCTCAATTTCTCCTCATTGGTTTTGACAGCAAGGCAAGCCGCCCCAAAAACCGAACGATTCATCAAGTAGTCAAACAAAAGCCACACTCCTATAGCCACAAGGAAAGAGAAAATAAAAACGCCTTTAGTAGTACTCAAATCCAGCACCGAAGTCGAATCCATTCTACTCAAAAACCACAAGCCGTTATCGCCATGAGTGTAATTAACAAGTAGCTTTTGGAATAAAAAGAAACTTATCGCACAAAAAGCCAAATTAGAAAGAGTAAAATAAGAACTACTTAATCTAACAAGGAAGGCTCCTATAAGAGCACTTACTGCCAAGCCCATAAGAATACCGGCCAAAACGCCAAGGTAAGGATTAGTACCGAGATAATAGAGATAGAAAGCAGTCCCATAAGCTCCAAAGGCAAGATAAGCCGGCTGACCAAACGAAACAAGTCCCACCCTGCCAATCAAAAAGCTACAACCCATTACGTATACGCTACCTATTACAACCTCTATTACAAAAGACTGAGGTAAAAAATATTTCAGCAGGTATAATGCACCAAAAATAACAAAGATTGTTGCCCAACTTTTGAAAATTTTCGTCATTTTCTTCTCTCCTCCAAAAACATATGAATAAGAAACTCAGCAACTTACAAGTAACAACTATAAGCAGCTTCCTTAATTGATTTTTCATCCTTTATTTCGGCAACTATTCTTCCTTCTTTAACCGCATATACTCTCTGGGCAATTTTGGAGACAAAAGAAAGATTTTGGTCAACCACGATCAAGGCGCTAACCTTACTAAGCTCACAGAAAATCGCAGCCAAGTCAGCAACAATCCCCGGAGCTAAACCCTCAGTAGGTTCATCAATCAAAAGCACCTTAGGATTTCCTAAAATAGCCCTTCCAACCATTAACATTTGTTTTTCTCCACCACTAAGATTGGCGCCTTTTCTATCAATCAAGGTTTTAAGCCTCGGAAAATACTCAAATACCCTGTTCCAGTTATAGTCACCAGTTGCATAACTTGAAAGTTCTAAATTCTCTCTAACTGTCAAATCCTGGAAAACTCCTTTATCCTGATGCACATATTTCAACCCAAGTCTGGCAATCTCAAAAGGTCTCTTTCCAACTATGTTCACTCCATTGTATAAAACAGCACCCTTAGCAGGCTTAACAAAACCGGCTATACACTTAAGCAAAGTAGTTTTGCCAGCACCATTTCTACCTACAACTGCTACTCGTTCGTTGGCTTTTAGTTCCAAACAAACATCAAAAAGAACTTTTGACTCACCGTACGAGGCATCAACATTATCCACCCGTAAAATTAAACCATTCTCAGAAATTTTCATATCAATCCACCCTGCGACTTTAATGTTTCAAGCAAGAAGTTCTACCAACTCACTCCTCAACTCGCCAGTAATCCCTACGAACGCGAGGATTTTCCAGAACTTCGTCAATCTTTCCCGTAGCAATTATTTCACCCTCAACCATAACCCCTACCCGTTCCACTAAATCTTTGATTTTAGAAATTTTATGCTCGACAATTACTATTGTGTGTCTATGGGCATGTTCCCTCAAAACCGCCAAAACCTCGTCAATTTCCGCTTCGCTCAATCCCGCAAAGGGCTCATCAAGCAACAACACTTCAGAGTCAGTTATTAAAGCCATAGCTATTTCCAGTATTCTTTTTTCGCCTAAGGAAACTTCACTAGTGCGGCGGTTGGCAATCTTCCTTAAACCAAAAGTATCTAAACAGTTCTCAATTTTCTCAGAAACGATACCATCTAAACGAGATAGACACATATTTAAAAGAGAAGAGGGGCAGTAAATTTTGAAATACGCCAACTTGAGATTATCAATCACCTTAAGGTCATCAAACGTGGAAGTAAGTTGAAAAGTTCTTGAAATACCTAATTCAACACGCTGTTCGGGCTTAAGCTTTGTAATATCTCGCTCCTTGTAATACACTCTGCCTTTATCAGGTATGAGGTTACCAGTTAATATATTAAAAAGAGTGGTCTTGCCTGCACCGTTAGATCCAATCAATCCAACAATTTCTTTCTCTCTAACCTCAAAAGTCACATTTTTTACAGCGACTAACTCACCAAATTTTTTGGTAACAGCCTCGGCTTTTAAAACTATTCTTGGAACATTCATTTCCAAAAACCTCTCTTTTAAGCTTTGCAAACCACATCTGCCAGAAGGATTTCCCTTCTGGCAGATGTGAGGATAGATAGAATAAATAATTCTTAGTAACCCAAGTAGTCAAGTGGAGGATATACCTCCTCACCACCTAAAGCAGTAACGACCTCGAAAAGATCCCACTCACCAGCCTGCTCATCTGCACCTTTGCCCTTCACCAAGAATCCAGCATATTTGTAAATTGGCTCGTGGTCTATTCTCCAAGTGGCCGGACCTTTTACACAGACAAAATCCGGGTTTTCCACAATAGCCTTCTGAATATCTTTAGGATCAAAGCTTCCCGCTCTTTCTACGGCCTCAAAAAGCTGCTTAGTAGCTATGTAGGCAATGGTAGCATAAGCATCAGGGGGCGTACCGTATTTTTCTTCATACCTTTTAGCGTATTCCTCAGCCATTTTAGCCACTTCCTGGTCTTCGAAATCCTTCAGATCATAGTAGAAGAAATGCATAGCATATAATCCTTCTCTGGCTTCTGGAGGAAGACCTTTAGCTACGACATTAGTAATAAAAGCATTGAAAATGGTCATTTTGTCGTAAAGACCCATGTCATAGCTTTGTTTAAGCAATGCTATTGCATCACCGCCAAACTGGGCAGATATAAACACCTCAGGATTTGCTGCTTTAACTTTTTCCAAAATCGTCGTAAAATCACTAGTCCCGACGGCTACCTCATCGCTACCCACAATGGTTCCACCATACTTTTCACAAGCTGCCTCTAAACCACTCTTAATATTCCATCCCCAAGCATCGGATCTACCCAAGAAGAATATTTTCTTCTTACCAAGCACATTAATTGCAGCATAACCCGCCATATAACCGACCGTCCAAGGAGTGTATCCAGCAGCAAAAGTACAATCAGCAAGAGAGCCTTTCTTAAAAGAATCTACAGGTGCAACATTAACGGGGAAGTAAGGGAAGAGATCTTTCTTGCATAGCTCGTTAATTGCCAATGCTACAGGAGCCCAAGTTTGCCCTACTACGGCATGCGCACCCTGTTCTTTAAGATACCTAAATCTTCTCACGCCAACATTTATATCTGCTTCATCATCCATAACCGTTGCTTCAACCATTACCTTACCCCAGGGCATGTTCAAGCCACCTTTTTCATTGATCTCGTCTACCGCCAAAAGTGCTCCTTCTTCCTGAGTTTTAGCTACAGCTGCAAAAGTACCTGTCAAAGGCAACAGTACACCTAATTTAAAGGTTTTTGGCTGCTTAGCAGCTACGCCTACACCAGCAAACAAACTTACCACCATGGCAATAACAAGAGCACCTAATAGTATTTGCTTAAAAATTCTCATTTTCTCTGCCTCCCTTCAACCATAATACAATCCCTTCCCACTCGACCAACACGAAAACTAAAACCTGAACAGACCCAAAGTCGTAACCTACAAACCAAACTAATTAATTAACAAAACCCTTCTTTACCAACCACCTCCCTCTTAATCCTCCTGGTTTTCCCTACCTTTACCCTTGAGGATGAATAATAACTTTCAACGCACCACCAATTCTGTTAATAAACACTTCAAAAGCCTTGTTAATCTCTGTCAAAGGGAAACAATGGGTTATAAGTGGCCTTAAGTCCATTTTGCCCTGTGCCATCAAAGAAAGAGCTCTGCCTACATTTCGACGGCCTTCGCCACGAACGGTATAGAACTGAACATGCCTTTTAACAGCTTTCGACATATGAACAGTAATTGGATCTTCGTAAAAAGCAACCATAACCACTTTTCCGCCTGCTCTAACTAAATCAATTGCCGTATCTAAAGACGACGAAGCGCCTGCCGCATCAAACACCACATCGGCTCCAATTTCATTTGTTATTTCTCTAACCAAAGCAATAGGATCTTCTCCAGACTTTATGTTTACTACGTAATCGGCGCCCATCTTTTTACCAAGTGATAACCTGCTTTCCCTGGTACCCACCAGCACTACTTTTTCTGCTCCTAATGCCTTGCCAGCTTGCACCAAGGCTAACCCTATTGGTCCTGGACCAATCACAACAACTGTATCGCCAGCTACGTAACCACCAAAAATGTCAAAAGCATACAGAGCACAACCTGCAGTTGTGGCAAGAGAAGCGTGATCGAAAGAAACACTATTAGGAATTCTGTAGAGAGTATTAATATGGTTAACCGTATATTCTGCAAAGCCTCCGTCTACAGTGAGACCTCCGGCCGCATGACCTTTGCCTTTCCGGCCATAATTGAGACAAGCTGTGTAATTCCCCATTATACAGTTTTGACACTTTCCACATCCTTTATGAACCTCTACAGCTACCCGGTCTCCAACCTTGAACTCATCCACATTTTCCCCCAAGTCAACAATAACGCCTGCATATTCGTGTCCCATTATAAAGTGTTCCCCAAAAGGGGGTTGCCCGGGCAAACCATGGTCTCTCACTTCAACGTCCGTCCCACAGATACCACAGGCTTCAACTCGAATCAAAACCTCCTCGGGGGCCGGCCTTGGAACATTAACTTCTCTAACTTCTATCTTACCTTTGGCCACCAAACAGGCAGCTCTCATCTTTTCGGGTATCTTCAACTCCTAGTCACCCCTTTATTAATGCCTCTTTAAATCTCGCCACTTTTTCATTTTTAAAACTTCCGGATTGGCAACATTATCCGGTATATAACCCTCGAAGAGGGCTAACACCCTTCGCACAGCTTCGGTAGCCATTCTAACAACACACTCCTTGGTTAAAGCAGCCGCGTGAGGAGTAAGGATTACATTATCCATCGTCAAAAGAGGGTTATCGGGCTCAGGAGGCTCATTTTCAAAAACGTCCAACCCTGCACCCCTAATCACTTTCTCTTTCAAAGCTCTAATAAGATCCTGCTCGTTAACAACACCACCACGAGAAACATTAACCAGGTAAGCTTCCGGCTTCATCAATTTCAGCTCTTTCCAGGAAATCATACCCCGCGTGGCATTGTTGAGTGGTACATGAATGGAAACAACGTCCGAAGTGCGAAGCAACTCTTCAAGATCTACAAAATCAACAAAATCGCAAAACTTTTCTTTCAGGCTCTCTGATAAAAAGGGATCATATGCCAAAACTCTGGTCCCAGATACTGCATAAAAGTTTTTCGCCAACGCTTGACCGATTCGCCCAAAACCAATGACACCGAGTTTCTTACCTGCAACATCTTGAGGATAATTCTTATACCTAACCCCAAAACTGCCTTTTCTAACTTCGCTATCCAGAAAAAAAAGCTGCTTAAATAAAGCCAAAATCAGGGATAAAGCGTGTTCGGCAACAGTTGTTGCGTTAACGCCCAAACTCGAAGTCACAATAACGCCCTTTTTCGTAGCTGCTTCAAGATCCACATTGTCAACGCCAGCGCCTGTTCTTGAAATAATCCATAAATCTTCGGCTTGTTCCAATAAGTCTTCAGTAATAGCTATACCCGTTCTTAAAACTATAGCTCTTGCTTCTCTCATCAAAGGAGCAACTACTGCAGGCTCTGGTTCAGGAGCCACCTTCACAGACAATCCAGCATCTTTTAAAATTTTCAGCGCCTTTTCTTCAATAGGTTGAGGAAGTAACACATACCATTCTTCTTGTGCCATCCCGCATCCCTTCTTAAAAAATTTTTAAACTCCAAAAACCCGTTATCTTAAATATCGTCCTCCACAAACATCTAAAGTAATTCCAGTAATATAACTGGCATCATCAGAAGCCAGGAAAACTACGGCTTTAGCAACTTCCTCGGGAGTACTTAACCTTCGCAGGGGTATTTGAGAAAGGATTTTTTGTCGTTCTTCTTCGCTCTTGCTTTCCCACAAAGACTTTACTCGCTCGCCGGTCAAAGTAACCGTAGGCGCAACCGCATTAACCCTAACACCAAAAGGACCCCAATCATAAGCAAGCTGTCGTGTAAGACCCTCTACGCCAGCTTTGGCAGCAGTATAATGAACACCAGCCAAAGAAGCTCTCCAATGACCGGCAAGGGCTGACATGTTAACAATCGCACCCTTACGGTTCTTGACCATGATGGGAATCACAGCTTGACAAGTAAAAAAAGCTCCTTTCAAATTGACACCAATAACCAGATCCCAGTGCTCTTCTTGAATCTCTTCAAGTTTATGCGGTGTATGCAAAGCACCGCCAGCATTGTTAACCAAAATATCAATAGTTCCCCACTTTCCGCAAAGTTCATCTACCATTTCTTGAACTTCTACTTTTTTCATGACATCAGCTTTTTTACCTACAACACGGCCTGGAAATCCCTCGTTCAATTTTTCTACCGCTTTATCAATAAGTTCTTCTTTAACATCGTTAATCATCACTTTTGCTCCTTCTTGGAGCAAACAACGAGCTATAATGTAACCCATACCTTGTGCTGAACCTGTTACCAGAGCTACTTTACTGTCAAGTTTGCCCATCGAACATATAACCTCCCCGCAGCAATGGAGCTTGGAGTTGCTCCAAGCTCCATTGCTTAAGTAACATTTTAGGCCCTATTATTGAAGTGGCGTTTCTCAAGAGGAACCACTATATTAAACTTTTTGACTTCCTCAAGAAATTTAGCCAAAGCCTCTCCCGCAATTTCAAAGTACTTCAAGCCTTTCTCTTTGCTAGCCCTAAGAGGATTGCCAATCGTAGCAGTGTCTGAATACTCATGGTGTTCCATAGGAACCCAGATATTTTCTGAACCCAAGAAGGTCACAAAACCAGAACCATCGTGTTTGCTAAAAGCAGGTCCCATCCAACGAGGTGCATGAGCTCGGTCAGGTTTTGCCTTACTCATGTCTACTGTCCCCTCATCAGCTGCCCAAGCGGTACTGGTCTCTATTTCTCCAGCATGCCAACCAGGTGTTTCTTCGGGAGGACCGTCAACAATATCCTTGAGGAGAGAATAAGTCCTCTCGGTAGGTGTTTTATACCAACAAACAAAGCAGCCAGTTTCGTACCGTATTCTTCTCAAAACATCATCAATAACCTTAGAATTGCTACCGTGATGACTTACAAAAACTATCTTATTGAAACCATGGTATATCATGCTTTTGGCCAATTCATAGACAATTCGTCTATAGGTGTCTCCTGAAAAAGTTAATGTTCCCGTACCTTGGCCGACTTCTCCCATGTGATGGGGAGAATAACCTACCGGAATAAGCGGAGTGTAGCAGGTTTGGGCCAACTCAGCAGCTTTTTTAACTACCCCCATGGTGGTCAAACTATCAGTTCCTAAAGGACAATGTGCACCATGTTTTTCCGTAGAACCCATGGGTATCATAATTACGTCGTTCTTTTTAAGGTATTCAGCTACTTCGTCGTAACCCATCTCAAAGATATCCCAGGTTTTCTTTCTCGGCATTCTAATTCCTCCCTTCAATCTGATTAAGAATGCACTCCTTTAGTTTTTATCAAACAAGAGTTCGAACTCTTTAAGCTCCGCTTCGAGTACCTTTTTTGCTTCCTCGCTGATCGGTCTAAGAGGACGACGAGGATCGCCCCCTATATATCCAACTATGTTCATAGCTGCCTTCACAGCTGCTACTCCACCAAAACCAGAAACCTTTTTGTTTAAAGCTATAACCTTTCTGCTAAGTTCTCGAGCTTTTTCTACATTCCCGGCCTTAAAGGCTTGATAAACCTCAACACACCTATCCGGAAAAACATTTGCAAGGGAAAGAACTCCTCCTACACCACCCGCCAAAAGTAAGTCGAGGAAGAAATTAGCTGACCCAGCCAAAACAAAAAACTCTTTTCCTTCCGAGGCCTTGATGTAGCTCTCAAAATTACCCGAAGAACTATCCTTCATCCCAACCACATTAGGATGTTCAGAAACCCTCTCAACGACACGGGGACTAATTAAAACATCAGCAGCAACTGAGGGATTGTTATATAACAAAACTGGCACTGGCGAAACGTCTGCTACTTCAAGAATATAGCTAATCAGAAGTTCATCATTTATGTGCTTACGGAAAAAGTGCGGCGTTAGCAAACTAACCATGGAAACTCCTATTCTTGCAGCTTCTAAAGTAAGTTCCGCTGTTTCTCGCGTGCTTTCGGCCCCCGTTCCAGCAATAATGGTTTTCTCGGATGCAGCATGTTTAACAACAGTCTCAAGAATCAATAACTTTTCCTTTGTAGAAAGTGATTTAAACTCCCCGTTAGTACCCAGAACAAGATAGCCTTTCAAACCCGTATTATTCAGACTTTTAATATTACTTATTAAAGCATGATACATGACGTCGTCATTTCGAAAAGGAGTAACTACTGGAGCAAAAACTCCAGAAAGTTTTTCCTTTAAGGAACTACTAACCATATGAAAATCTCTCCTTCACTTAGCCTTTTCCAACATGCCAATAAAGTTGGTTACAATAACATCAATAAATTCTCTATCGTTTATGTGGGCATCTATTTCCTCAAGCGGTATGGATGCATGAAGGCTATTCTTTAAAGTTTCAATAAATGCCGCATTCCCTTCTGGATCCCACAATTCCAAACCTTCTCGATTGTGATACGAAAAACCCTTCAAAGGTAAAAAAACCTTAACAGGACTGCTAATTCGGTTTATTTTATCAGCCAAAAGCTTAGCAACTGCTATCATCTCATCAACCGAAAGCCTAACCAAAGTCAAAGTAGGATTGTGAACTACATGTTTCCTTTTTCTCAATTCCAAGGGAAGAGAATCCAGGGGTCCTTGTACTGAGTAATCAACACTACCGGGGGCAATGACTTGGGGTAACCCCATTTTCGAAGCTGACTCAAGTCGAAAATCCCTAATCGCAGCATGCAATCCGCCAACAACCCAGTCGGCCAGTTCGTGTAAGTTGATGTCAAGTACCCCATCAAAAAGTCCTTCCAGTATTAGCTCTTCCATTGCAATGCCACCGGTTCCGTTCTGATGAAACGCAACAACTTGAAAACCTTTTCCCTCAAGCAGCTTTTTCGCACGTAAAGCTCCCACTGTTGTCGTACCCAGCATGGACATAGCCACAACTTCATGGTCTTTTTCTTGGGATATATCGGAAACAAACTCTTTAACCATCCCACAAATCGCTGCAGCTGCATTTCTTAGAACTCTAACAGTTAACACATTCAAACCTTGCATATCAGCTACAGAATGCATCATAGTCACATCTTTAGTTCCAACAAATGGCCCAAAAGTGGTTTTACCACAAGCAATGGTCGAAACCATAAGTTTTGGAACTCCAAAAGGTAATTCCCGCATAACAGAAGTGGCTATATTAGTACCTTGTGCTCCTCCAATACCTATAACTCCTGCAAACTTGCCTTGCTCATAAAGCTCTTTAGCCAGTTTTTTAGCTCCTACGATCATACTCTCTATACACTTGCCTTTGTTACCACTCTTGAGCAACTCATCAATGGGCACACCAGCAGTAAGCGCAACTTCTTCTCTCGAGATATCGGGTCTGACATCACGCGGAGGAGCCAAAATGCCAACGTCCATCAATACCGCTTCCACCCCGTTTTCCCTTATCACTCTACAAAGATAAGTAGCCTCCTGCTCCTTGGTATCTAAAGTAGCAATAACTAAAACTCTTGGCATACTCTTTGTTTTGCTCAGCTTGAACTCCTCCTTCCTTGCCAAAATCTCCCCCATAACCTAATAACCTAAAAAGTATTCAAAACCCGCTTCGCTATTGCTTCCGCAAAAAGGCCGTTTTTGTTCAGCAGATACTCCCTTCTTCCCGCAAAACCAAAATTGCTGGATATACCAAATTTCAAAAACCGAGGTATAACTTCTACCTCGTGAAAAGCTCTCAGCAAGTTATCTCCCAAGCCTCCAATTAGGGAATGCTCCTCAATGCTAACTATCAGGCTTGATTTATCAGCAATCTCTTTAATCATTTCTTTAGCAAGAGGTTTCGCGAAACGGGCGTTAAAAACAAAAGTTTTATAACCTTGCTTTTCTAAAACTTCAGCAACTTCTAACCCCACTTTTACCAGTTGACCCAGGGCAATAATGGTTACATCGGGCTCTTTAAACTCTTCCCCAGAAAGTGGCTCAAAGTGCCCCACCTCAACCGGCCAATGTTTTCCCTCGAAAACCCACTCTTCGCCTCGAGCCCCAAACCTGAGGTAAACAGGCCCTTTCCACCCTCCAAAGAGGTATTTACTCATTAAGAAGGCATCTTCATAATCACAGGCCTCAGCAACCACAAGGTTATCAAGAGAAGAAAGAATGGCGATGTCCTCCAGGGCCTGGTGGGTAAAACCGGCATACTGGGGAGAAAAGCCAGTATCAGTACCGCATATCTTAACATTGAGCGACCATTTGCAAATGTCGGTACGAATCTGCTCAAAAGCGCGCATAGTTAAAAAAGTGGCATATCCGGAAATCACAGGTATCATATTTTGCAGAGCAAGTCCGGCACAGATACTCATCCCTGTCTGCTCACAAATTCCACACTCTATAAGCCGTTCAGGATAACGATTTTTGACTTTTTTAAAGCGAGAAGCTGAGTCTACCGAAACACAAACCATTTCCCTTTGATCGACTTCTATAAGTTCAAGTAAAGCATCCTGAAAAGCTTCTCTCCTATTCACCAAAAGAAACCTCCAAATATTCTCTTGCTGCACTCTCTGGTATACCACAATAGTGAGATTCAACTCTGCCCTCGAGCTCAACAATCCCCTTTCCCTTCACGGTTTTTGCCACTATAGCCAAAGGTTTATTTCCGCTATAGTTCTTTGCTCTCGAGAGGACGTTCCACAACGATTCCAGGTCATGGCCATCTACCGTTTCCACTAACCAACCAAAGGCTTTTAGCTTTTCAGCAAGGGGATCCAGAGGATGTAACTCTTCAGTAAATCCAGAAAGTTGTAGATAATTACGATCCACTATGAGTACCAGATTATCCAGCTGATAGCGAAAGGCAATGGGGAGACATTCCCAATTGGTCCCTTCGTTAAATTCCCCATCACCAGCCAAAACCCACACCTTGTAATCCAAATCTTTCTTCTTCAGGGCAAGTGCCAAACCAATGCCAATGCCCAAGCCGTGCCCCAGAGAACCAGTAGCTGCATCAACACCCGGTACTCCAAGCTCAGGGTGAATGCCCAAAAGGGTTTCTTCCCGGCAACAATACTCCCCGAAAAGGGACTCTGTCAAAAAACCCCTTTCAGCGAGAACCGAATAAAGAGCCAGAGCTGCATGTCCTTTAGAAAGCACCAGTTGATCTCTTTCTCTTGAGCGAAGATTTTGGTCATTAATATCCAGGATGCCGTTGTAAAGGCAAGCAAGTATTTCCACTATCGAAAGCGAGCCACCAACATGGCTTACCCCTGCTTTGTAAGTAGCCTGAACAATCCGTTTGCGTATTCGAGAAGCAAACTTTTCCAGTTCTTCTTTCCGCATCATAGTCCTTCCAACGAATAAACCCAAAACTACTCAGTAAAAATCTCTTCAATTTTGCTCATAGCATCCGAAAAGGAACGAAGATTATTAATCTGAGCCCCCGAAGCTTCTATCTCATCCATAGAGAAGCCTTGAGCATCCCAAGTTCTGCGCACAAAATCCAGCTTGTTCAACTTATCCTCGACCTCTTTGGGCATTTCCAGTACAAAATTTTCTATCGCTTCCTCATCGAGAAGCGTTATTCCCCAGGTAATGGCATCGGGATTCATGGTGATCACAATTGGCAAGCGAGAAAGAGCTTTTAAATGCAGGTAATCCTCACCGGGTCCTTTTCTGGTTGAACAAACCAGCACCTTGGTGGGACTCTGCAGCTTTTCTACCTCCTCCACTGCTCTCTGGACCATTCGAATACCGAACCAGCGCAAATCGAGCTCGGAAAGTTCAATCCCTTTCCCTTTTGCTTCTTCAAAGAGCTCTGGAGACTCTTCCCATCTTCCACTCATCATAGTGATAACTGATCTCCAACCACTATAATCTACTCCCCGCAGTAGACCTTTTTGATATCCCCGCTTAACTGCCTGGGCAACCTGGAACACCTGAGGAGTGCAGAAACAAGAAGTGGCATTGGTGGGAACACCCAGTTCAGTCAAAAACTCAATTACCCTTAGACCAGCCTTGGTAGCAGGAATCTTGATCATCACGTTAGGACCTATTTTAGAAAGCTGAAGGGCCTGAAGCTTCATTATTTCTTCATCTTTGCTATGGCGAGGATCTACCTGTACACAAACAAAGCCATATTTCCTACTTCTGCGGTAAAAATTAGAGAGAAATTTATCTACACCAAGTTTACCGGTCATCCAGTAAAGATCGAACCAGGGCAACCGCTCGCCCGTGCTAACCATTGCTTGCTCGCTCTTTTCCTTAAGGTAGGAAACCACACCAGAGTAGGTCTGAAGAA
Organism: uncultured Atribacterota bacterium; assembly: GCA_964570785.1. Classification (GTDB taxonomy): domain Bacteria; phylum Atribacterota; class Atribacteria; order Atribacterales; family Thermatribacteraceae; genus Thermatribacter. The sequence continues at coordinate 16,765 of CAZMZG010000028.1, forward strand.
ATTTAAGAGTGAGAGGGGGATTGGTGGTCACACCATCAAAAAAGAAAGTGCCAGCCTCATTGTGAGACATCCATTTATGAAGATGAGCAATACTCTCCTCGTTAGCTCCATTTTCAGAAAGGTTAGAGAGGAACTTGCGGTAAAAGCCAGGGTGAGCATCCCACCATATTTCCAGATTGGGGTTGCCCTTTTTAAGTAGCTCCAATACCTGAGGACGTATTTCCTGGGTCTTTAAAGAAGACATGATAACTTTGCCCCCTTAAGTGAAAAATTTATCATGTTAAATTTCTTAGAGAATTTTAAGAGATTCTCTCCATCAAGTCAAGAGAAAAAATCACGATAGAACTAAATTTCAAGCCTTCCTTATCTACAAAATCAAAACTTGCCGATACCAACCTCACCAATGAGTTTTAAAGTGGCGCCCCTTCTTGACTAAAGAGAGGGGGTGATATACAATGTCTTCAATTACTATTTCTATAGTTTTAGTAGAATTAAAACTTTAAGGGGGATTTTATTATGATTTATCTTGACTACAACGCAACTACCCCCTGTGACCCCAGGGTTAAAGAAGCAATGCTGCCCTATCTGGAAGCAAATTTTGCCAACCCCTCTTCCCTTCACACTCCTGGGCAAAGCGTTAGAAAAGCTATTGAAGAGTCTCGAAAAAAAATTGCCGAGCTAATAAACGCCCAGCCAGAAGAAATCGTCTTCACCTCTGGGGGAACCGAAGCCAATAACCTGGCCATCAAGGGAATCGCTTACAAGAAAAAGAAAGGGCACATCATCACTTCTTCCATAGAGCATCCGGCAGTATTGCGGGTGTGCAAAACACTACAAAAAGAGGGCTTCAAGGTCAGTTTTTTGCCGGTGAACCAGCACGGGGTGGTCGATCCCGACGACGTCCATAAAGCCATCAACAAGGACACTATCTTAATTTCCATAATGCACGTTAATAACGAGACTGGGACTATCCAGCCCATAGAAGAAATTGCCAAAATCAGCAAAGAGCACGAAATACCTTTCCATGCTGATTGCGTACAGAGTATAGGCAAAATCCCCGTTGACCTTAAGAAAATAGGTGTAAACCTTGCTTCTGCTTCGGCTCATAAATTTTACGGTCCCAAAGGAGTGGGATTTCTGTACATAGAAAGAGGAATTAAGCTTACTTCGCAAATCATAGGTGGACATCAAGAACGCGGATTAAGAGGAGGCACCGAAAATGTTCCTGGAATAGTAGGCCTGGGCGAGGCTGCAAGTATTGCCCGCAAAGAGATGCAGGAAGAAATCGACAAAATACAAGCTCTTAGAAACATCTTAGAACAAGGTATTAAAGAGCTTGTACCAAAAACCAAAATTGTTTCCGAAGAAGTGCCACGCATTCACAACACTTCTCTGGTTCTTGTCAAATCCGTAGAAGGCGAATCAATGCTTTTGAGCCTTGATTTTGAAGGAATATGCGTATCCAGTGGCTCAGCCTGCACTTCTGGCTCTCTGGAACCATCTCACGTCCTTTTGGCTTGTGGAGTACCACCTGAAGAAGCCCACGGTTCTCTACGATTCAGTTTGGGAAAGTATACCACTGAAACGGAAATTAAAACCGTGCTCGAAGTGTTTCCTAAAATAGTAGAAAAACTAAGGAGTTTTTCTCCATTCAAAATCTAAAGAGAGGTTGAAAATAAAATGTATAACCAGAAGGTTTTGGACCATTTTCGCAATCCACGCAATGTGGGTAGAATTGAAAATGCGGACGGGATAGGGCAAGTCGGAAATCCTATCTGTGGTGATGTAATGACCATCTATCTCAAAATAGAGGACGAAATCATTAAGGATGCTAAATTTGAAACTTTTGGCTGTGGTGCTGCTATTGCCACTTCTTCCATAGCTACCGAATTAATTAAAGGGAAAACCCTCCAAGAAGCACTTAGAATAACCAATAAAGTTGTGGTGGAAGCCCTGGATGGATTACCTAAAAACAAGATCCATTGTTCGGTACTCGCTGAAGAAGCCATTAAAAAAGCCATTGAGGATTACCTACAAAGAAAGGAAGCCCGCGCAGATGCTAAATAAATGGAAGGATCTTCTGGAAAAACTTATGATTACTGAAAATTTAGAGGAAACAGAGATAGTAGAAATCCTGGATGCACAGGATCCGGAACTTGAAAGGAAGCTTTTTCAACTTGCCGACCAGAAACGCAAGGAGTACGTAGGCGACGAAGTTCACTTAAGAGGTCTTATCGAATTTTCTAACTTCTGCCGCAAAAACTGCCTTTACTGTGGACTACGCAAAGATAATAAAAACCTTAAAAGATTTCGCATGCTCCCTCAAGAGATTCTCGTCGTGGCTGAAAAAGCTCACCGTTTGGGCATTCAAACTATAGTACTCCAGTCCGGTGAAGACCTTTACTATGATGCAAAAACCCTTGCCAAACTCATCTGGAAAATCAAAAAGCTTGGTGTCGCTGTAACTTTAAGCGTGGGAGAACGAGAAGAAGAGGAATATGCACTGTGGAAAGAGGCAGGAGCCGATCGGTTTCTTCTAAAACAAGAAACTTTTAATCGAGAGTTATTCAGCAAGTTACATCCCGACGACGACTTTGACCAGCGCCTTCACTCTCAACAAAAACTCATGGAAATAGGCTTTCAAACTGGAAGTGGAAACATGGTTGGTCTCCCCTGGCAAACAACAAGACATTTAGCACACGACATTAAAATGTTCCAAAAGATGGATTTTGACATGATAGGCATTGGCCCCTTTATACCTCACCCACAAACTCCACTGGGTCAATGCCACACAGACATCCACCTAAAACTCAAACTAACCCTAAAAACTGTTGCCCTAACTCGAATCCTGACCCGGAATGCCCATATCCCGGCCACCACCGCGTTAGGAACATTAGTTGCTGGCGGTAGAGAATTGGCTCTCCGCTGTGGAGCTAATGTATTGATGCCCAACTTAACACCACTTGCTTATCGTTCCAGTTACGAAATTTATCCTGGTAAAATTTGCATCCAGGAAAACTGGGGAGCCTGCATTCCCTGCATGAAGAAAATGGTTGAAAAATTGGGACGGAAAGTGGCCACCGGCCCCGGCCACAGTCTCAAAAACCGTAGCCGGGTTCACCCTCAAAGCTCAGGCTCAGGCTCCGTATTTCCCAAGCCGCAGGCCATTTGCGAGTATCAAACTCATTAAGGCTCGAGCAGGAAAATGGCCGAGATAGCCCTTCCTGCACTCCCGCTCTGTAAAGCGCGAAGCTTCATCACACCCTGCATGGGGCGAGAAAAGAAGCACCGGAGTAGGATGCCAGGAATGACTTCCCAGCAAAGAAGGTGTGGAGTGATCACCGGTGATGACCAGAACATCCGGCTTAAGCTCCAAAACACGCGGTATAAACTGGTCAAAGTACTCTATGCATTCTACCTTTTTCTCGAAATTGCCATCTTCACCAGCTTTATCGGTATCTTTGTAGTGCACAAAGAAGAAATCATAATCGCCCCAGGCTTTTTCCAGATATTCAACTTCATTCTCAAAGGTTCCTTCCAATTCTGGAGTATCGAATCCAAAAAGTCTGGCAATGCCTTTATACATGGGATAAATAGCAATAGCCAGGGAACGCACGCCATAGCGCTCAGGAAACCTCTCAAGTACAGGAGGTTTAGAGAAACCTCGCAAAAGAATGGCATTGGCCTTTTCTTCATTAGAAAGCAATTTCTGAGCCCGCTCCAGAAATTGCTTTACCACTCTGGATGTCTTTTGTGAAGCCTCATCCAGAGCTTCTGGAGCATAGGGAGCAAGTCCTTCTTTTTGAGGGTCTGTGTCCTTAATTTTATCACCCAGGCCCTCTCCTCTCAACACCATCACAAAGCGATGTTCTTTGCCTGGTTTAAGCAAAATTTGAACTTCCTCAATCTCGCTAATTTTCTCACTCAAAAGATTAACCAGGCGCACACATTCCTCAGTTGGAATACGACCAGCACGGCGATCAACTATCAGACCCTGTTCATCAAGGGTAGCAAAATTGGCTCGTGCTGCCACGTCGTTTGAACCAAGGGCCATGCCAACACCAAGAGCTTCAAGAACCCCCCTACCAATAATCAACTCTTCGGGATTGTAACCAAAAAGGCCGATGTGGCCTGGACCGCTACCGGGAGTGATGCCATAATTCACTGGATGCATAAGCCCCAGCACACTACGCTGAGCCAGCCGATCCAGGTTAGGAGTGTGAGCTACTTCGAGCTCGGTTTTAAAATCAAAATCAGGATGAGGAACACCACCCAAACCATCGGCTACCAGAAGCACCATTTTGCTTTTGCCTTTTTTGAAAAGACTCTTCAGGTTCTCAAGAACATCTGGCACAAAAACCACTCCTTTCACTGAACCCAACAATTCAAAAATACAGAACTAAGGCTTATATTATCATATAAGTGGAAAGGGTTAAAAAAAGAAAGGAGCTACCAGTAAACATACCAACTAAAGGGTCAAAAGCAAGAAGAAACATGAAAAGCTTTAATTTAATAGAAATTCAGAAAAAATATGTCATTTCAACCATCTTTAGCCTGCAACTCTGTTATGCAGGCTAAAGATGGTTGAAAAATGACCAGGGCTTATGCTATTCCATATGCAAGCATCGCCTTCGCGACTTTTATAAAGCCCCCAATATTCGCACCAAAAAGATAGTCACCGGGATGGCCATAAGCTTCTGCCGCTTCAAGGCATGTTTTGTGAATCTTATTCATAATATCCCTAAGTCTATTGTCTACTTCTTCTCTTGACCATTGTAACCTCATGCTGTTTTGGCTCATCTCTAAACCAGAAACTGCAACTCCTCCCGCATTAGCCGCTTTTGCAGGTCCATAAAGTATCCCGTTTTCTCTAAATATATCTACAG
>CAZMZG010000029.1:0-19958 GCA_964570785.1 uncultured Atribacterota bacterium
AAAACTATGAACTTCTTCAAACATGGCAATGATGTTCTGAGGTGGAACTCCAGCCATTATGTTGTGCACTTGCTGAAAGACATAACCTCCGGAAGGGGCGAAAATTCGCAGGTTGTTGCGCACATGCTCACGCACTTCCTGAGGAGTGCCAAAGGGGAGCACGGTTTGAGTATCACATCCCCCACCCCAAAAGACAATATCCTTGCCAAACTCTTGTTTCAGGCGCTCTGGTTCCATATCTTTAGCAGCTATCTGCACCGGCTGAATAATATCCAGGCCTGCCTCGATTAAATCGGGTAATAACTGATAAATGCTTCCACAGCAGTGCAAAGCCACCTTCAGGTGAGGATATTTCCTTTTCACGGTTTGCCAGAGCAATGCATGACGAGGTTTGAAAAATTCCCGGTACATCTTTGGAGAAATTTGCGGACCAGTCTGCATTCCCAAATCATCGCCAAAACCAATAATATCCACATAAGGGCCTACCGCATCCAAATACTTTTCAAGGTTGCCCAGGTGATACTCCACCAATTTATCCAGAAAACGGTGCACCCGACGCGGATTCAGTGCAATCTCGGTTAAAAAGTTATCCATACGAAAAGCAAATTGCGCCGTTTCCAGAAGATTCCCACCAAAGGTGGCATATATTGCCCGATCCGTAGCTGAACGGATCCTCTGAGCATTTTCACAGTGGATTTTTAACCCTTTCGAATCAAAGCCCGCCGGCGCAGGGGGAGTCCCCAGACGAAACCACATAATCTGTTTCAAATAGTATTCAAGACGTTCAAACTCCTGGTCAGGGTTATCCAGCAAAGGAAAATAACACTGTTCGAAGTATAGACATTCCGGACGCTGCACACATATGGGTTGACCTTCGTCTCCCCGAACAATCCAACCCTCCTTTGTTTTTTCCACTTCAATAAAAGCAGGGATTTTACAGGGAGTGCCGTCAGGAAGCACCCAGTCCTTCCAGTATTGTTTGTCTTGATAGTAAAGATGCCCCACATCCACTACATCCACACCGAAAAAGTCCAATACGTCATCTTCTACAATAGCAAGTTGCTGAATAAAATCATAGACGTAAAGCGGGCTATCAGGAAGTCCCAAAGCTTTACGCAGGTCCCGATAGGCCAGGGCCATGATACCCGAAGAACGGTGCCCTCCGAAGTCAATGGGGACCCGATCGGGCTCCTGATGATTGCAGGATGTAAGCACTCGTTCTCTCGAAGTCACAAAAACCACCCCTTCTCAAGGATAGCACTAAAAAGTAAATCCTGCCACCACAAAATCAATCCACCTTCTAAGAAAGAATAAACCCGCTAATCAGAATAACTACTCTTGAGAAAAACCATACTCTTTAAAAATTAAGAAAAATCATGATAAACTTCTTAAGAACACGATCAGGTGGAGAGTGAAATCCTTTTTGATAGGCATCACTTTAACCCTTTTGCAAATTATCACCTTCCTTTTTCCTATCTCCGTGACCAAAAGATGCTTTTTGTTCCTGGGAGAGTTTCTCTCCCTGGCTTTCCGTAAAAAACTTGATTATGTTCGCAAACAGTGGCAACTGGTCTTTCCGGGTATCCCATCTCCCCAAATAGAAAGCAATCTCAGAAAGGTGTTTCGCCACCTCACCCTGTCCTTACTGGAGATCATACTCATAAAATACAAAAAAGAAAAGATACTGCCTTCGCTCATTGAAAAAGTAAGCGGAGAAGAATTCTTGCAAAGAGCCTTCCAGGAAAAAAGGGGAGTAATTATCATAAGCGCCCATTTCGGCAATTGGGAGTTGCTCGCCGCCTGGTTGGGACATCGCGGATACCCTGTAGAAATACTATACAGAGACTTAACCCCTCGCCGGGTCAACAACTTTATAAGAAGTTGTCGCAAAGAATACCAAACAGGTTGGATCAACACAATCAATGCAGTCTGCAAGGCTCTGCGTCAGGGTAAAGCTGTAGCCATCCTCGTTGATCAAAAAGGAGAAGGTAAAGGAATTAACTGTCCGTTTATGGGGATAGCGACATCGAGTCCAACCGTACATGCCAGATTGGCCAGACTCTTTAGAAGCCCCATTATTCCAGCTTTCATAATCCGAAAAGAAGAGAATTTAAAGCACGAAATTATCTTTTTGCCTCCTTTCTTGGCGCCTGTTTCGAATGAGTTGAGCAAAGATATTTTTTCTGTCGTTGCTCTATCCAACCAGATAATCGAGATCTTCCTCCGGGAATTTCCGACTCAATGGTTGTGGTTCCACAGGAGATGGAGTACAAAATAAGCCTTCCAGGAAAACAATCCGCGCAAAAACCTGCACTTTCTGAAGGGCGCTTTTGTGTTAGTATATAAATCGTTTTGAAACCCATCCGAGCTGAGACGAAAAAATGGACATATCGAGTGCAGAAAAAGAGAAAAAGCACCTTTATGTTAAATACGCCGTATTATTAAGTATTTTTGGCAATTTAATCCTGTTCTTCGTTAAGTTGTACTTTGGCATCATCTCTCAAAGTCTTGCTATGATAAGCGATGCTTTTCACACCCTATCAGACCTCTCCACTTCAGCTATTGTGCTTTTTGCCGCGCGTGAAGCCAGGCGTTCCCCTGATTTAGAACATCCTTTTGGTCACGGCCGAGCAGAAGACATCGCAGTTGTTTCCATGTCCACTCTCCTCATTGTAATTGCATTTGAGTTCCTACGGCGAGGCTACGCCAGACTCTATGCCGAAAACAGTGTAAAAAACTCACTTGCTTTTCTTGTGGTGATAATTTTAAGTATTCTCACAAAAGAAATCATGGCTCGAGGAGCTTTTCTCCTGGGAAAAAAGGCAAATTCAAATCTTATTAAAGCCGACGCCTGGCACCACCGAAGCGACGCTTTGTCCTCACTACCGCTAATTCTGGTATATATTTTCCCCAGCTACCCGCTTGTGGATGCCCTGGTCACCATTTTTATAGCCCTGCTTATAGGAATGGTAGGAATAAAGCTACTAAAAGAAGCCGTTTCCACGTTAATGGGACACGCTATATCCAAAGAAGAAGAAAGGAAAATAAAAGAAACAATAACCAACAATTTTCCTGAAGTAAAAGACGTACATTCCATAATCATCCATGATTACGGCGGAAAGGGAGTAATCACCCTCCACGTCACGGTAAAAGGGAGTCTTTCAGTCCTCGAAAGCCACCAGCTTGCTGACAGCATAGAAGAAGTAATATATAAAACTACCGGCTATCAGGGCCTGGTACACATTGAGCCAGAAAAAGATTAACTGATCATTCTACGGTAACGCTCTTGGCCAGATTTCTCGGTTGGTCAACATCGCAACCTTTTTCAAGAGCCACGTAATAAGCAAAAAGCTGCATGGGAACAATGGCCAGAAAAGGCAACAGGTATTCCGTAACTCGGGGAATATAAATTACCTCATCAGCTCGTTCGGCTACTTCCTGGTCCCCAGAACAACACAAAGCAATAATCTTCCCCTGACGGGCCTTTATCTCCTCCATGTTACTGATGATCTTAGAACGAACCACATCCTGTCCCACCAAAACAAAAGTAGCCAGATCAGGTTCCACCAGAGCGATGGGGCCGTGTTTCATTTCACCAGCACTCAAACCTTCAGCATGAATGTAGGAAATCTCTTTAAGCTTCAAAGCCCCTTCAAGTGCCAGAGGAAAGAGAACCCCTCTCCCAATGTACAAGAAGTTCCTGAAAAGATAAAACTTCTTGGCCAGCTTGCTAATATCTTCTTCTTGTTCGAAAATCTCACGAATCAAGCGCGGCAGAGTTACCAGTTCCTCAAGCAACTTGCGCATCTCTTCCCCGCCCAAAAGACCTCTGCGCTGCCCCAGATAAATGGCAAAAAGCAAAAGCACTGCCATCTGGCACAAAAAGGCTTTAGTTGAAGCTACGCTTATTTCCACACCAGCCCGAGTATAAAGCACCCAATCAGAAATGCGGGTCAAACTGCTTCCCAAAACGTTACATATCGAAACCACTCGACAACCCTTTTCCCGGGCCAGTGAAACCGCCGCCAGGGTGTCTGCAGTCTCTCCAGATTGGGAAATACTCAATACCAGGGTTTTCGAGTCAACCAGAGGATCGCGGTAGCGGAATTCGGAGGCATAATCCACCTCAGTAGGTATGCGGGCAAACTTCTCAAGAAAAATCCTCCCCAGCATACCAGCATGACAGGCAGTACCGCAAGCAACAATCACCACTCGCTCAAAGTCCATGGGAAATTCTTCTAACTCTTCAAAGCACACCTGACCCCCGAGCAAATCCAACCGGCCCGCAAGGGTATCTTCAAAAACCTGGGGCTGCTCATGAATTTCTTTAAGCATAAAATGCTTGTATCCACCCTTTTCGGCACTTACCGGATCCCAGGGAACAGTAACAACTGGTGAACCGGATTTTTTTCGACCCTCAAAGTCGAATATCTCCCAACCACTCCTGGTAACTCTCACTATCTCCCCGTCTTCAAGAAAGACCACCCGATTAGTATTTTGCAGAAAGGCCGGTATATCAGAAGCCAGAAAGTTTTCGCCATTGCCAACTCCCAAAATCAGGGGGCTGGACATTCGCACACCATAAATCGCTCCCGGGTCCTCCCTAAAAATAATGCACAGCGCAAAAGAACCTTTCAGGTTTCTTACAGCCTTTATCAGGCGTTCCAGAGGGGTGCCCTCTCCTTCCAGAAGATGCACTATGACTTCACTATCGGTTTCCGACTTGAAAGCATGCCCTTCTTCGCTCAGATGAAACCGCAAAGAACGGTAATTTTCGATAATGCCATTGTGAACCAGAGTAATGTCACCAGCACAATCAAGATGAGGGTGGGCATTCTCGCGAGAGGGAATACCGTGGGTTGCCCATCGAGTGTGACCTATGCCACAAAAAGAAGGAAAGTCAAAACCAGCAAGCTCCAGTTCAAAATCCCTGATCCTACCCTTGTTTTTGACCACGCAAATCTCCTGTCCTCCCAGGAGGGCGATACCCGCCGAATCATAACCGCGGTATTCAAGTCTTTTGAGACCCGAAAGAATTAATGGCAAAGCGGGGCGTTCACCAACATAACCTATAATACCACACAAAACTTATACCCCCTCGCTTTTTTCTTCTCTTCTTTTTAGAAGTTTCATCTTAAAAAAGTCTTCCCTATCCTGTTCTTCCAATATATCACGTATAAGTTTGATTTTTTCCACATGGTCGGGAATAACCACGTTTTCCAGGGCATTCACCCTCTTCTGGGTTTTTTTGATTTCCACGGCCAGGCGATAAACCGCGTTTTCAACCACCGCCAGACGAATGATCAGAAAAACTACTTTGTGGAAAGCAAGATAAGCTTTATCAAGCGCCGCACTGGTGCGATACATACCATAAGCGGGGCGACTTTTTTCCTCCCTGCCCCAGCTGATTTCGGGAATTTCCACTCCCATGATGCTTTTCAGGCGAACGTCGAGGTCTTGAATTTCGGGCACTGCAAAACCGATTTCCTCCACTCGCTCGATACCGATATCCAGGTTCGCTCGCTGTAGAGCAAGGTAGGCAGCCTGAAAAACGCGATCTATTTCCTCCTGAAGGGTCTTTGCCTCGTCAAGATAACGCATCATCTCCCTCACCAGCACGTTTCTCTTGCGATCCAACAACGAATGCCCCTCTCTGGCCAGCTCCAGAGAGCGTTGCATCTCTATAAGATTACCTCTGGTGGGAGAAACGTTGCTGAAAATCGGCATTTCCCTCAACCCTTCCAGTACTTTTCAAGATACTTCTCTTTTACCTGGTGTAACTCTCCACGAGGGAGTAAGGAAAGCATTTTCCACCCCAGATCGAGGCTCTCTTCTATGCTCCGTTCTTCTTCAAAACCCTGCTTGACAAATTCTTCTTCAAAACGCCTGGCAAAATCAAGATATTTACGATCCACTTCGGTAAGCTCTTCTGTCCCTATAATGGTGGCCAGAGAACGCACGCTTTGCGCATGGCTGTAACTTGCAAAAAGCTGGGCAGCAAGCTCAGGGTGGTCCTCACGGGTATATCCTTCACCCACTCCGTCCTTCATCAAGCGAGAAAGAGAAGGTAAAACAGCAATGGGAGGATAGATACCCTGACGATGAAGATCCCGGCTCAAAACGATTTGACCCTCGGTGATGTACCCGGTAAGATCCGGTATGGGGTGAGTGATATCATCATTGGGCATAGCGAGAACCGGGAGCTGAGTAAGAGAACCTCGCCGACCCTGTATTATACCTGCCCGTTCGTATATGCTGGCCAGGTCACTATACATATAGCCCGGATATCCCTTTCTCCCGGGAACTTCCCCGCGGAAGTTGGATATCTCTCTCAAAGCTTCACAGTAATTAGTCATATCCACCAGGATGGCCAGAACATGCATCTCTTCATCGAAAGCCAGGTACTCAGCAATGGTCAGAGCAACCCGGGGAGTGGCAATGCGCTCCACGGTTGGGTCATCAGCGAGATTGAGAACCATAACCGCGTTCTTAATAGCACCCGTTTCTTCAAGACTCCTTCTTACAAACTCTGCCTCATCATGGCGCAACCCTATCGCAGCGAAAACCACCACAAATTCCTCATTCTCGCCTCTTACTCTGGCCTGGCGGGCAATCTGCACGGCAAGCCGAACATGGGGAAGCCCACTCCCACTGAAAATGGGTAGTTTTTGCCCCCGGATCAGGGTCATCATGCCATCAATAGCTGAAATACCAGTTTGAATAAAACTGCGGGGATAAACCCTGGCCACAGGATTAATCGGTAATCCCCCTATATCGCGCCTTAGAGAAGCCAGTACTTTACCCTGACCGTCACGAGGCCTGCCCAGACCATCCAGCACTCTACCAATCAGGTTTCGAGACAGAGAAACTTTCAGGGGTTCACCCAGAAAGCGCACTCGCGCTTCCTCACGAATCAGGCCCTTAGTCCCTTCAAAAACCTGCACCACAGCTTTATCTTTCTCAAGGAGAACCACCTGACCTGCTCTGCGCTCTCCACGGTAAACGATCTCCACCAGATCCTCATAACCAACACCACTTACTCCCTGAACCACCACCAGGGGGCCAACAATGCGAGAGAGACCTACATACTCTTTAACTGGCACTTTTAGCACCCTCTTTGTACTTGACTCGCAAATTATCGAAAAACTTCTCAACTTCTTCTTTCAGGGCGTCAAATTGTTCAAGCTGATCATTAGGAATTTCCTCCTTCATTCTTAAAAGCTTGAGATAGACATCTGAACGCTTAATTTCACTTATAGCCATTCCCGAAACAATCAATTCCCTGGCCCTTTCGTAAAAGAAGAGGACAAGCTCCATCATTCTGAACTGTTTTTGAAGAGTGCAGAAAGAATCAACACTACTAAAAGAGTTCTGCTGTAGAAAACCTATTTTGATCAGCCTTCCAACTTCTACTATCAGCTTGTGCTCATCAGGAAGAACGTCTTCACCAACCAGTTTAATCACCTGCTGCAGACGATCATCTTCCCCAAGCAACGCCATAGCCCGATCCCGCATGCTATGCCAGTCTTCACTAATATTTTTTTCAAACCAGTCCTTGAGATCCTCGCTGAAATCACTGTAACTGGTCAGCCAGTTTATAGCCGGATAATGTCGAGAATAAGCAAGATTTCTATCCAGGGCCCAGAAACAACGCACAAATTCTTTGGTATGGCGAGTAACTGGTTCGGAAAAATCTCCACCTGGAGGAGAAACAGCTCCAATGATGGTAACTGAGCCTTCCTCACCAGCAAAGGTTTTAACCCGACCAGCCCGCTCATAAAATTCGGAAAGTCGACTGGAAAGATAAGCTGGGTAACCCTCCTCCGCTGGCATTTCTTCCATCCTCCCTGAAAGCTCTCTCAAGGCTTCAGCCCAGCGTGAAGTAGAATCAGCCATCAAAGCAACATTGTAACCCATATCCCTAAAATATTCGGCTACGGTTATGCCCGTGTAAATGGAAGCTTCACGGGCTGAAACAGGCATATTGGAAGTATTGGCAATGAGGATAGTGCGCTCCATAAGAGGACGTCCCGTGCGCGGATCCACCAAGCGGGGAAACTCCTCTAAGACATCTGACATTTCATTACCCCGCTCCCCACAGCCTATGTAAACCACCACATCTGCGTCTGACCACTTGGCCAGCTGGTGTTGGGTCACCGTTTTGCCAGTGCCAAAACCACCCGGAATAGCTGCTGCTCCACCTTTAGCCAGCGGGAAAAAGAAATCAATTACTCGCTGTCCGGTAATCAAAGGTATAGTTGGTAACAACCTCTCTTTAACGGGACGGGGAATCCTTATCGGCCACTCTTGATACATGGTCAATTGATGCACATTTCCCTCCTGATCTGCCACCAACAGCAAAATATCATTAATTTTATAGTCACCACTTGGTTTGGCTTCGACAATCTTGCCCGATACGCGAGGTGGAACCAACAGGCGGTGTTCGAAAAGAGGAGTTTCCTGTACCAAAGCAAAAACTTCACCAGGTTGGACGGTATCTCCAACCTCTTTCTTCATCTCAACCCGCCATCTTTTATTCTCATCCAGAGGAAACATTTCAATTCCACGAACCACAAAATCTCCATGAAGCAAGGCTATTCGATCCAGAGGGCGCTCTATGCCGTCGAAGATTTTGCCAATGAGGCCCGGACCAAGATAAGCGGAAATAAGTTTGCCAGTTCCCTTTATCGGTTCTCCAACTTGCAATCCAGTGGTGCTTTCGTAAACCTGTACCGTAAAACCTTCTTCTCCTATATCCATTACTTCTCCAATAAGACCCTCGTTTCCCACCTTAACCATCTCATTCATCATGAAACCCTGCGAACCAGTCGCTCGCACCACTGGACCGTTGATCAAATAAATGCGCCCTTCTCCCATCAGCTCCACCTCACTTCCTGTCGCAATAACTCTTGAAAGTTCTGCTCCTTCTCAACAATCCTGGTAGTCAGGGTATTCTCTACCCTTTCCTTTCCATCCAAACTTTCCAGTATTACCCCAAAATCAAGATTGGATTCTTCTTCAACCCTCTCGATGAAATCCGAAAACTCATGTATTTTAAGCTCACTGGCCCAGGGCAAACACAGAGAGTTACAACGCAATATCACTTTCTTTTTCCCCATGAGGGCAAGAGCTTCCTCAAACCAGCGAAAGAAATAAAGCCTTTTCTCTTTCTCATCAAGCCCTTCAAAAGCTCTTTTAACATCCTCAACAAAGCTCAAAAGCAACTTCTGCAAAAAGGCATCTTTTTCACGGCGCTCCTGCATCAAAATAACTGCATTTTGGGCGCTAATCCACTTTTGTGTTTTAAGCCGTAACTGGCGCAAGAATTCTTCCCTTTCCCGGGCAAGTTGCTCTTCGAGCTTCTCTTCCTTCTTCTGAATGTCTTCCCGAGCCTTAATGAGAGCATCCTCCAGCATATCTTCAGCTTCTTTAATTATTGCCTTGCGCATTAGTTCGATTTTATCAGCTATTCTCACTTCACTTTCACTCCAATGGCACTCTCAACATAATTAAGAATAAAATCCTTATCGCGACGGATACCATGACGGTCTGGAATAATGGTCAAAAGAGGCAAATTCCTGGAGAGTTTAAGACGCTGCACCTGGTCGGGCACGACCTCAGCAATTTTTTCGGTCATCAAGATGACTCCCACCGTAGGGTCTTTTTCGGCTTCTTCAAGCGCAGGGAGAATTTCCTCACGGGTGTGCACTACAACTCCCTTGATTCCAGCCAAGCGCAATCCTATTTGAGTGTCAATGTTATCGCTGATTAAGAAAAAACGCACTCTTTCACCTTCTCCTTACATTCTACCCAGAATTAGAACAGAAATAATCATCCCATAAATGGCTATACCCTCAGCAAGACCCACGTAAGTGAGAGTACGCCCAAAAAGCTCCGGCTTCTCACTAATGGCCCCAATCGCTGAGGAGCCGGTTATGCCTACTGCAATACCCGCCCCGATAGCAGCAAGACCAGTAGCCAGGCCAGCTCCAAGTAAGCCGAGTCCAGAAGAAACAGGTGGTGGAGTTACCGAACCACCCTCAGTCTGAGCCAGCGCACTGGGCAAAGAGAGCCCAAAAACAGCCAGCGAACAAACTCCCAAAAACAGCAAACTACCCCAAAAAAGCCTCAAAAAGGTCTTCCTGGAAAGATGCCATTTACCCTTTGCAGCCATCATTCCAACCAAAACTAAAAGTCCCAGAAAAATGCCATAAGCAAGAATCATTACCGTCGTCATTTAACTTACCTCCTCTCAGCAGATATTTTCCCAAAAGTCACTGGCTGGAAAGGCTTGCCTTTTCCTGTAAAAAACCTGGAAAAAAGCTCATAAAACTCCAAACGCAGAGCCTGAATAAATACCACCAGACCTTCAAGTCCCAAAATAAGGATATTGCCAAAAACAATTATCAGAACTCTGGAAATCCCAGAAAAAGCTCCTTCCTGTACCATCTGAGCAATGCTCAAAAAGGCCAGAAAAATACCGGCGTGATTAATGGCAAAAGCAGCAAGTCGGATAAAAGAAAGAGTATTACTTAAAAAGCGAATAAGCTCATCAAAAAGCACAAAAGTGGATTCAACAGCCTTCTCTTTCCTCTTTTGAGGTGAAGTTTCAAAAACTTCATGCAAATAAATAACCACCAGCAAAGCCACAAGAACACCTAACCATAGGTTGACCGGGCGCGGTAGTTTTCCATAGCGAAAGTAAGAGAAAGCAAGCCAAACGCCTAACCAGTAAAAAGCAAAGGCGGCCAGCCCGGAACTTCCTAAGAAAAATTTTCTCCATTGCCCTGCACGAACCAGGTTAAGCATGCCCAGGCCCATTCCTAAAGTAAGCAAAATAACACCTATCGCCACTGATACTCCCATCAGGTAAGAAATTTCCTCAATCGGGCGCACCCAAAGAGCTGGTAGCAGATCTTCAAAACCCAGGAGACTGCCGTACAAAAAACCAAAAATAGTTGAAGAAATTCCGGCCCAGCCAAATACCCAACCCAAATCAGAGTGTTTTTTCAAATAATAGAAAAAGCCGGCCAACGCTAGAACAACACCATGACCCACATCACCAAACATAAAACCAAACATGAAGAGAAAGGTTAGAGCAACTACCGGTGTAGGATCAATTTCCCGGTAAGAAGGCAACCCATACATTTTGACTAAACTCTCAAAGGGGCGGAAAAAGGAATGATTGGAAAGCCTTACCGGTACTTTTTCCTCTAACATCTCCTGAACATCCGGTTGTTCTTCAATTATCAGAACTTCCTTTTCTTGTTCAAGAAGACACTGGATCTTTTTCTTTTCCCTTTCAGGTACCCAACCCGACAGGGCGAAGAGGCTCTCGCTGAAACCAACTTTTTCCTGCAAGTGGTAAACAGAGCGCAACACGTAAAGGTGATCCAAAAACTGGTAGATGAAAGTGCGGTTCTTGTAAAAAATCTCTCTTAGCTCGATGTTCTTTCTCTCGATTTCCAGACATAGTTTTTTGATTTCATCAGAAACTCTAAAATAAACTTCCTCAACGGAACCCTTTAGCATGGCGCGAGGTAAGGTATGTTCTTCAAAACCGATGGATTGAAGAATGCTCTCCGCTTCTTTCTGCATCCTGGGAAGCGTAAAAACCATTATCCACTGCGACTCCCGCTCCTTTTCTATGTCCATCACCAAAATGGGAGCGTCATTCACACTCTCAATTAACCTGTCAAAATACATACTCAGTATACGTCCAAACTTTATCGAAAAGCCTTCAAGGCTTATCAGGTCTTCAAAGTCGACATCCAGATAACGAAGCATCCTGAGGTGTCTGCGCATATGCTCGAAACGCTCTACCAGTCTTTTTAGCTCCGAAATCTCAGCGAGTTTTTGGTCCATTTTTCTCTCCAGCAACCGTGCTTTCCTTAAAGAGAAGCTCAATCGAGAAGCAATTTCTGGGCTGAATACAGGTCGGGGCAAGGGTTCTTTGCCAGAGAGTTTATGAAGCTTGCACAATAAAGAAAAAGCCTCTTCAAAAGAAACCCCGCTGTTCTTCCTGAAAAAGGGTCTCGTTTCAGCCGGCAAAGCGCTTTCCGGAGGCAGAGGTTCAAAACACCCCGAAGCAACAACTTCCTTTAATAATTGTTCCATATTATCCTGCTTCTGCTTAACTCCCAAAATTATCAAGCGACACATCCTGTCAACGGCCACTCAAGCTCACCATCCTGAGGGGTCTTATAAAATAGCGCTCCGCCAAACGCACATCCAGCGCATACCTTATATCTTCAATCACCGTAATCAGGTCACGAGCTTCAAAATTCTTAAGAGTTATAAAGGCAATCAACACTTCCAGAGGGGAAAGATGTTTGCGAAGTAAAAAACGCGCTAACCGGTAAAGATAAGAAAGAATACTTCTTTCAAATATTTCGTCCAGGACCTCGCTACTTTCTTGCCAGTTATGAAAAACACCCCTGTAAGGCGAAACAAGAAGCATGTTCATAAACTCTTCCAGGCTCTGGCTTCTGACCAATTTTATCAGGCGTTGGGAATTGAAATACCTGTAAAGAGGTATGGTGAGCCCGTAAACCTTTTCGGAAAGCATCCCGAAAACGAAGCGCATCCTGTATATAAGTTCCACATTCAGCAAATCTGCCTGAATACCGAAAAAGCGCAAAACAGCTTTGCGGTCCCGATGGGGGAAATTCTTTACTCTTCTGGGCAAGCCAGCCAAATACCAGTAATCCAGGGCATTTTCAATAACATCCATAGCTCGAGATTCACTGAATCGCTCCTTCGCGGCCTGAAACAAATCATAAAAAGCCGTACCCTCCAGGCTCCGGGTAAGCTCGTCAAGGCTTCTGCTTCTCAAAAGTGCACGAAAATCAACCTTACTCCAGGGAGAAAGATCAAAGAGTTTCTTTTCTATATCCTCGAGACTTGCTTGCGTGCTTAACACCACATACTTGGTAACCAACTTGAGATTCTCTATTTCAAAACCGGTAAGGAAAAAATCAATAACGATTCTCTCCTTAAAACTGGCAAACTCGCGCAGACTCAAAAGTTCATAAATGGTGGACTGGTTGATAAGAATCTCCAGGTCTCGACGGTGGATCTCATCAGGTCGAACCTCTTGAAGAACCTGCTGATAAGCAGGTGTCTTTTGAAGGTAACTGGCAATTTCTGGAACAGAGTGAAGGCTCAAGAGGTTTTGAAAATCCTGGTCAGAGAGCATTTCCCCAACCTTTGCTAAAGTTTTGCCTAATAATCCGAAATTCTCAAAAATGAACACAACCTCATTCCCCCAAAAGTACCTGCAAGGCTTTTTCTACCAGAAGAGATTTACTTGCCTGATAACGTTCCTCCATAAGCTGCTTGAATTCTCTTACCCGCTCTTCACTTTTTTTACGAAGCTCTTCCACCATCATGCTGGCTTCCCGGATTGCTTTTTCCTCTTCCTTGCGCAGGTACTCCTGTTGTTCTTTCTTCTTCATTTCAGCAGCTTCCTGAGCTTTATCAAAAAGCTGTTTTCTTTTTTCTTCGATGCTCTCAATGATTTTCCTGCGTTCTTTTTCAATCGCAATCAATCTTTCCAAAATCTCTTTTTTATCCACCAGTTCAACCCCCTTGGAAAATCAAATTTGTATGATACTACTTTTAGCATTTCTTTTCAACAGACACTGTCAACCTGTGGTTGCAATTTTGTAAATATCACATTGAGATAAGCTTCCTTTTGAGGAAAAAGGGGGCGAAAAGATACTCTACCAAAAGGTCGAAAAAGTAGCACCGCAAACCACGAGAGTAAAATATGCCAGTTACTACTCGCCTGGGGCACCAAAAGCCCTACCGGGAGATGAACAGAAGAGGATCAAAGGCAAAAAAGACATACCACCTTACGAAATAAATCTGGTGGAGGCGGCGGGAATCGAACCCGCGTCCGAGACCTACAGGCCAGAAAAGCCTACGAGCGTAGCCTCAGTTTTCAGTTTCACTTGAGGGCCTCCCTGAGGCCGGATGCTCCTCAAGCTATCCCCTTTACTTCTCGTTCCGGGAAGTCAGGGAGATTTCCCGGAACCAGCCCGCTTTTTGACGCCATCTGAGCTTAGCAGGCGGTCAGCTCAGAAGCGTGCTGCTTTTCAATTAAGCAGCAAGTGCCAGTTCGTTGTTGGCGTTTATTGTTGTTCCACCTTTTTTACGAGCCCCGGTGGAGACCTCGGCTCGCCTTTCCTAACCCGTCAAGGCCCCGTCGAAACCAGGTCGCCCCCTCACTGATTAACGAAACTTTTCCATTCGCCGGAGCTTGCGCTCTTCTTCTCGTTCCTGAATTTCCCGGCGCCGATCGTAAACCTTTTTGGGTTTAACCAAGGCTATTTCCACTTTAGCCCGGTTGCGGTCATTAAAATACATCCGCAAAGGCACAATTGTCAAGCCCCGCTGCTCGCTCCAGGAACCCCAGCGCACAATTTCCTTTTTGTGCATAAGGAGCTTGCGCGGTCTTTTGGGATCATGGTTGAAAATATTTCCAAAGTGGTAAGGAGCAATGTGTAAATTGTAAATCCACATTTCTCCGTTTTTTACCCGACAAAAACTATCATTGAGGCTCACCGCACGATTACGTAGAGCTTTCACTTCTGTGCCCTGCAATTCTATACCCGCCTCAGCAGTGTCTATAATCTCATAGAAATGGCGCGCTTTCTTGTTCTCAGCTATTAGTTTCACTTTATATAACCTGCTCCTCCATAAAAAATTCCCAAATTCACTTTACCAAAGGGGAACCCATTTAAAAATTTGAACTATCTGTATATTATATAGCATAGAGGGAGGTGACAGGCGCTGAAACAAAAAGAAATACCAGAGCTGGATGAAGTAAGAAAATGGATTGAAGAATATGGCAAAAGAGTGGTTAACCTTAAAGCCCAAAAGGGCAAAGAAATGGAGATTATAGAGTTAAGAGATAGAATAGAGGAAGCGCTCTCTTTTTACCGTGAACGGGGAGCTTTTATAGCCCCCGAAGAAACCCGCCTGGGAAACCTGGATGCTGAGTTTCGCAAGGTAGCTCCTCTATTTGTGAAGATGGTAGGAGCAAAAGCTCTGGAACAAGAAAGAGCCAAACATAGTCCACCGAGAGACCGCTTTTACTGGTGGATAGATCAAATCGTCCGCGAAGAAAAGCGCAAAAGAGTTAAAAAAGCGCTCTCAAGTGCTGCAATAGCACTTGCAGTCTTGCTGACCCTTTATTTTCTGCTATTTCGCCTGCCACCTACCGAAAAAAAGTACCTCGATGCTCTGTATGAAGCCGAGCAACTTATCCACAGCGGAAATTTCCAGGAAGCGCTGACAAAGTGCGAAGAGGCATTTTCCATTTTCCCGGACCGTCCCACTCCTTACATAATCGCGGGGTGCATTTCCGAAAAGCTCGGTAAACTGGAAGAGGCAAAGCCTTACTTCGAGCAGGCTCAAAAACTTTATGATGAAGAAGCGGAATTTAAACTGGAAAAGGCCACTTGGTACTTCCGCATTGGGATGCAGGAAGCGAGCAAAAAAACCCTGGGAGAAATACTGAAAGAGGATCCTGAAAATGTTTATGCACTAAATCTTTTAGGAGCGATTTACGAGGAAGAAAACAAGATAGTCGAAGCCCTAAAAGCTTACCAGAAAGTGCTTGAGCTTGCCGAAAAAAAGGGTCTCGATACTTTAATCCCGGTAACCAAGACCAAAATCGCCATGCTTCAACTCAAGCTGCCTCTCAGCGTTCCTTAAACGCTTTCTCTGGGCGATACCGAGCGAGTGGCTAGAAGGTCAATATCCTCCCCAAGGAGATTGGAAACCACTGCTTCTCCTGCTTTAACTGGAGCTTCTACTTCAATGCTTTTTAAAAACTCCATAAGGGTAAGAATTTTCTCCTTTGGAAAAGGCCGAGAGGTTTTAACTGGCAAGCGGCGCAACCTGCTATTTTTTAGCCTAACCGTAGTGGTAACCACTCGACGAGGAGAGGAAACTTCGGCAATTGCATATTCCTTTCCTCGAGAACAAGCACCTTTGACTTGCCAGGAACCATCAGCCTCTTTTGTAACCTCCAAGGAACAACCCCGAGGACAAACTATGCAAATCAGCTTATGATAATCCCCGGATCTCTTCTCCAGCAATTTCAATTTTTACTTCTCCCCCTTCCTCAGGCCAGGGAATTTGCCTTGTCTCCAAGCGCAACATCTCACTGGGACGACATACTGAAACCGGAAAAGTAAAAAATACCTTGTCTTTCAGAGAAAACTGCAAGCGAGCCTTATTAAAGGCTTTATAAGTACGAATAAAAAGCATTCCTTGTTGGGGATTGCACAAATAATGAGGTAAGACGATCCCTATCCCTTCACCAGGTATCAGTCGAAAACGGGGGGTAAGCTTTTCACTTTCCTTCCAGTGTTTTCCTGCGATTTCACCCACCAGAGTCACGAAATCAACCAGGTCAAAAACTGCCACCACATTCCCACAGGCAAAAAAAGCTTCGCGCACAGTTGCAAACCGTTCATCGACATAAGGCCCACCAGTGCGCTTACAGAGGGGTATACCTGCCTGACGGGAAAGTTCGTTTTCAGGGACTAAGCCCACCGAAAGAAGCACCGTATCGCAAGGAATGGTCTTTTCGGTACCCTGCTTAAACCTCCCCTGCTCATCAACTTCGCACACCACCACCCTTTCCACTCTCTGCTCACCGTATATAAAAGATACAGCGTGGGAAAGCAAAAGAGGTATGTTGAAATCCAGGAGGCACTGCACGTAATTTCTCACCAACCCACTCAGGGTGGGTTTGATTTCAACCACCGCTTCCACTCTTGCCCCCTCTAAAGTTAACCTCCTTGCCATGATCAAACCTATGTCCCCGGAACCAACAATGACGAACCTCCTCCCTGGAAGATAACCCTCTACATTAACGAGGTACTGAGCAAGGCCTGCAGTAAAAACTCCCGCAGGACGACTACCTGGAATTTTAATCATGCCCCGGGTTCGCTCTCGACAACCCATACTCAAAAAAACCGAACGAGCCCTAAACTCAAAAACTCCACCTCTTTGCACCGCGGTAACTTTCCTATCCGGAGAAAGGCGTAGAACTGGAGTTTCCAGCAAAACCTTCACACCTGTCCGCTGCAAAGCCCGGACGAAACGCTCAGCATATTCAGGACCAGTAAGTTCTTCGCCAAATTTATGCAAACCAAAGCCAGAATGAATGCACTGATTCAAAATCCCTCCTAATTCCTCCCCCCGCTCTAAGAGAAAAACTCTCTTAGCCCCGTTTTCCCAGGCAGAAAGGGCCGCTGCCATTCCAGCCGGTCCTCCTCCAACAACCACCACATCTGCATCAAAGCACTTAGGCAGGGGGCTTCACCTCCTTGGTTTCTCCCGCCAGAAGCCAGGAACGCTTCCCCGACTTGACCAAACCCCGGTAGTCAGTTCCTAACACTTCCATCATTATTCTGGGAAGATGCATTCCACAGAAGCTCCCCTGGCAACGCCCAGCCTGAGTACGGATCCTGCGTTTTAAGCCATCCATAGTGCAAGCTCCTGGAGAGGAAAGAAGGGCATGTTTCACTTCCGCCAGGGTTACTTCCTCGCAGCGACAAACGATTTTTCCCCAATCAGGGTCCTGAGCAATAAGCTGTTCCCTTTCTTCGTCGCTGAGTTCTGAAAAAACTGGAAAGGGCTTTCTGTATCTAAAGTCCTTTTTCTCAACCATACGAAGCCCTCGTGAACGAAGTAAATCTCCCACGTATTCTGCAATACCAAAGCAGGAAGTCAAACCCGGTGATTCTATTCCGCACAGGTGCAAAACTCCTGGAAAACGCTGTGAAAAAAATATATGAAAATCGCGATTGGGAAGTGTGGGACGCAAACCAGAGAAATGAGTAATACTGCCTCCCAGAGGAAGCGAAGGCACCAGTCGACAGGCACCCCGGGCAACTTCCTCCAGGCCTTGAAGGGTGGTTTCCGTGGTATCAGCCTCCTCAAAGTTGGGACCGGCAAGAATATTCCCCTCAGGAGTGGGTGCCACCAGAATTCCCTTGCTTTCTGGAGAAGGTACCGGGTAAATAACTTGCTTTACATAACCGGCAAACATTTTGTCCAGCACAAAATACTGTCCCCGATAAGCTTTGATTGGATCTATTTTATCTCCGCAAAGCTGGGCCAGTCGAGAAGAAGAAAGACCAGCACAGTTTACCACAAAGTAAGCCCTGTAGATGGTATTACCGGCACGAAGCAATATTTTTTTGCCTTCCTCCTCAAAGGAGGAAACTTCGGCATCAAAGACAAATTCAACACCATTTTGAAAAGCAGTTTCAGCAAGAGCTATGGTTAGCTTGAAAGGCGAGACAATCCGAGTTTCAGGATCATAAAAAGCTGCATATACTTTATCGCTGAGGTTGGGTTCAAGGCTTTTTGCACAAGATGAAGTAACGACCTCTCCCGAGGATCCGCTCCTTGCTTTAAGAAGCCGTAAATAAGCCTCTTCCTCTCTCGAAAAAGCCACAGTAAGGGCCCCACAGCGCAAAGAGGAAACTCCCAGCTCCTTCTCGGCCTCATCCAAAAGAGAAAGGGAACGCAGGTGAAGTTCGCCTTTCAAGGTGGAAGGGGCATAGTAACTTCGAGCATGAAGAATGCCGGTGTTGGCCTTGCTAACCCCACAACAGACATCCAGCTCCTTTTCAAGCAAAAGCACTCGCAGATCAAAATGCGATAAATACCAGGCTACCGCACACCCCACCACACCTCCACCAACGACTATTACATCGTAGCTTTCGTCCACCAGCAAAGCTACCTCCTAACCACAGTTTTTCTACCTATTCACCGCAGCCCAGCTCTTTATTGAGCAACCACATTCTCTGATAACTCGTAGACACGCCTCGAGCGCCACAGCGCAAAATCTTTACTACCTCACTCTTCTTACGAACAAAGCCACCGCAAATAAGCGGAGGAAGTTCTTTCAGAGGAAGGGCTTTGCTTACGTGAGGAAAAATGACTCCAGGCAGAATTTCCAGAGCATCCGGAGAAACTTCCCGAACCACATGCAACGCAGTACGCAGGGATTCGCTGTCTATAAGAAACAACCTGAAAATGGTCAAAAAACCGGCCTTGCGTGCCAGAGTTAAAGTACGCAAGCGGGTGGTGATGATTCCACTAACCGCAGGAAACTTTTCTTTTAAAAATAAAAGACCACTTTCATCGGAAGCAATACCTCCAAAAAGATCCATGTGCACAAATAAGAAAGGCCGGTGCTCCTTAAGCAGAGAAGAAATAGTCTCCAGGTTTTGAACATTTCCTTCCAGAAGAAAGAAAGTTGCACAAAGGTTCAGAGGGACCTTCTGGTTAACCATCAAATCCAGGTTAGAAGGACGTAAAGCACCGATAATTGGTTTTTTTCTTAAGCTCTCCAGAAATACGCTCATTGCAAAAATAAAAGCCTTCCAGAAATGCTTCTGGAAGGCTTTCTCCTTTTCTCCACGCCTTTCACATTATAGCATACTTTACAGAATTTGTCTGCAAGCTGGAGGACAAATCGAGCTTATTCAGTAGAAACCCAACTCCTCCTATTTTCTCTGGAAACAAAGAAACAAAACTGAAGGGCTAATCCTTCCTGAAGTTAAGCGCAGAGAGAAAAATTATTACCAGCAACACCAAATAGACCCAGATAAAATGCCTGGTCCAAAAAGAATCAGGATAATCCTGAACCAGCTTGATGTATAAAAAGGGAGCAAAAATTACCAGAAAAACCATGGTGGTAATCATTCTTAATGGAGAAAACATCTTCATGTTAGACGGTATTCCCTGAAAATGCGTTTTGAAAAAGCAACCAGACTTTCAAACCCTGCTTTTTTCAAAATTTTCCGGGCTCGGTCAAAGTTTTTTCCCACATCTTCGGGGCGATGAGCATCAGAACCCAGACAAACTTTTATTCCCATCCGTTGAGCACTTTTCAAAATAGAGAAAGAAGGGTACGCCTCCCT
>CAZMZG010000030.1:0-19684 GCA_964570785.1 uncultured Atribacterota bacterium
AGTTTCTGAAGTTCAAAATTACCAGCTACTGCTACTACCATGTTATTTGGGGCATAAACGCGTTTGTACCACTTTACAACCTCGTCTCTGTTGATTTTCTGGATGGTGTCAACTTTACCCAGGGTGGAGAAAGCGTAAGGATGTTCACCAAAGAAAGCTTTTTTAAAGCGTATAAAGGCTGCTTTAAGCGGATCGTCGTCAAGTGAAGCCAGCACACTCAGTGCATAGTTCTTTTCTTTGTGCACTTCTTCTTCCAGAAAAGCTGGTTTTGTGAGGATTTCGAAGAAAAGTTCCAGAATAGCTTGCCAGTTGTGTGCAGGACCCTCAAATATTAGTTTACCGGTGAAATAATTAGCGCTACTCCGAGCCGAAGCTCCCAGCCTTTCCAGGGTCCTGGCAAACTCAGAAGCGTTTCTGGACTGAGTGCCTTTGAGAATGCTTTCCTGGAGAAGGTAGGAAATCCCGAGCTTTGTAGGCTCTTCGTAGAGATTGCCCATAGACAGACAGAGGTTTACTGTAAAAGTAAAACTCGTGGAAACTGGTAAGAGAATCAGTTTAAGGCCATTTTTGAGCTGTTTTTCATACACGCGTTTGATTACTTCTTTCATAAGACTTCTTCCGGACATATAACGATATGTGTTGCGTGTTCTAACTTGAAATACTTTGCAATTACTTCCTGAATTTTGTCCTTTTGCATACTTTCAAGGTGTATGAAATAGTGGAGAACCCTGTCTGCAGTATCCACTGCTTCGAAGCGTCCTAAAAACTCACTGCTTCCTAAGGTGGTTTCTGCAACCTGATAGATTGATGACTTAAGTAGGTTACGAGCTCGCTCTACTTCGGTATCGGAAAGAGACTGAGTAAGTAGCTCGATTTCTTTCCAGATCGCTTCTTGAACCTGGAGGGGGTCACCTTTTAGGAAGGAATAAAATATACCAAATAAGCCTGCCCGCTCGTAGTAAGAGTAGGAAGTATGAATGGCATCGACCAGTTGTTTTTCCTCTCGGAGAGATACATTTAGTCTTGAACCAATACCTTCTCCAAGTATTACGGACACAAAGCGTAAAGCGTAAAAATCCTCACTTTTTAAGCTGGCGCAGGGAAAACCTATCACCCCGTAAAATCGCTGTACATCTTTAGCTTCCCGATAAAACTTTCCAGCTTTAAGACACCATTCTGAAGGTTGAACTGTCCAGAATGTTTCGGGAAGGGGGACTTCAGAAAAAGCCTTTTCGGCCTGGTAAAAGAATTCTTCCTCTTCAACGTTTCCGGCTCCCACCAGGGACAGGTTAAGAGAATGGTAGTATCGCTTTTTATGTTCCACAAGATCTTCGCGGGTAAAAGAACGTACTGTTTCTTCTTTGCCCAGGATGGGCATGCCGTAAGCTGTTCCAGCAAATACTTCCTGATAAAGGAGGTGTATCAGGCGTTCTTCAGGGCTATCTTCATCAATGTTAATTTCCTGCAGGACTACCAGCTTTTCTTTTTCAATATCCTGGACTTCAAATAGAGGGTTTCCAATTAGCTCAGCAAGAATGCTAATGCCGGTTTTCCATTCTTCACCAGGCAGGACCAGGTAAAAGTTAGTTGTATCCAGCGAGGTTCCAGCGTTTATAGACCCTCCAAGGGCTTGAACTTTCCTTGCCAAGGTGTTCTGCGGAAAGGATTGGGTTCCCTTAAATACCATATGTTCGAAGAAATGGGAAATGCCATTTTTTTCCGGCTGTTCATCTTTGGCGCCCACCTTGGCCCAGAGATTGAGTGCCACCAGAGGCGATTCCATCTTTCTAAAGATGATCCTCATTCCAGAGGGTAAAATTTTTTTGGTATAGTCCAGTATAAACAAGCTCAATCACCTGCTTTATTATAGCTTTCCAGGGGTGTTTCGATAATAACAGTTGCTAATTTTACAAGTTTTCTTCGATTTGGGCGAGGCCCTTCTGTGCCTCCAGGTTTTCGGGGTCAAGTTCCAGTGCTTTATGGAAATTAATTTTTGCCTTTTCAGGGTGATTGAGGGCAAGGTAGGCTTTGCCAAGTAGAACGTAGGCCTCAGGCTGTTCAGGGTTTTGCTGGATTACCCGGGAGAGATCTTCAAGGGCCAGTTCAGGACTTCCCAGAGGTTCTGGCACTTCTAATCTTGCTCGGGCTCGGGCAAGCAGTGCTTCCTGGTTTTGAGGGTCAATGTCCAGTGCTTTTGCAAATTCCATGAACGCTCTGACACCGTACTCTTCTTTTTTTAGACTATCCGGGGTTTTCTGGTAGAGCGTAAAAAGCACCTTGCCAAGTAGAGCGTGATTTTCGGCTCTTTCTGGAAACATGGAGATATTTTTTTCAAGCAGTGTCCTTGCTTTTTCCAGGTCATTGCTTGCAAGGTGTTTTTGGGCGCTGATTAAGAGAGCGTTGTATATCTCTTCAAGGGATATTTCAAATGGTGGATGTTCATTTTTCAGGCTTATGGTGTAATACTTTTCGGTTTCCAGAACCAAGACCGCCTGAGGTATCGTTTCAACCAGGATTTTTCCTGGCCCGGTTTGCAAGCGCAATCCAAAAAGGGGGATAAGAGTTTTGTCCTCCAGCGTGATCGGTTCTCCCCAGGCGGAGATCCTTTCAACAACATCGACTATCTTTTCTTGAAAGTCGTTTTCCGCTGCGCAGGCGGCGCTGGAGATAGCCAGAAGGGCCATTAGTATTGTTGTTTCCAGGAATCTTTTCGCTATCAAAGGTAAATTACCTCCTCTTTTTTGCGTAAACTGATGTTGCCTGAAACGGTTTCTATTTTACAGCTTATGGTTTGCTGGGCACTGCCTGCAATTTTACCCTGAAATTGCTTATCGGAAATAAGGCTGCCTTCTTCAAGCAGTATCGGGAATTCGGAGCTGAACCTCCCTGAAATTGTTTTTACCGATAAATCGACAGAGGCATTTTCGGGAAAGATGATGATCGCTTCCCCGCTAACCGTGGAAACAGTGAGGTCCTGAGCTTGCTCGCTCTTTTGGACATTAACCCAGACATCTCCACTTACGCTCTTCAAAAACAGCCTACCCTGGCCTGTAATATTAATTTTCCCACTTACCGTAGAGATGGATAGCTCTTTTCCCACTCCTTTGCCTACCACCAAGCCGCTAACCGTTTTGCCCTTGCAGCGACCCTGAACCTTCTGAATATTCACTTCACCACTTACTGTGGAAAAATTGATTTCTATTTCTTCAGGAACCAGAAGGTGATATTTGACTTCTAAGTTGCTGGTTTTTCCTGAGGTTAGGAGCTGTTTCAAATCAAACCAGAATTTGGCAAAACCCATGGGAAAATATTCAGATTTTATGAATATTTGGTTTCCCACCTGCTCGGTTTTGATTTTGATGGCGTTGATAATTTTTTGTGCCTCATCGGTTGGTAATCCCACCAGCTTTTTGGTAGCCGTCATCTGGACAGTGTTTCCCTCATGTGTGGAGATCTCTATATTTCCCAACACTGTTGAAATAGAAAGTTTACCTGGCCCATCCAGATAAAAAGTTCTTTCTGTTGTTTCTTCCAGGGCGAAACAAAAGGACGTGCCCAGGAATATCAAGTAAAAACCAAAGAGCAATAGTGCCCTCAGGAATTTCATAGTAACACCCCCTTTTTGTATATCAATCTTAACACGTGCTGTTGAGAAAATAAAACTTGTGGAAAGTTACTTGTGTGGAGGGCGAAAGGATGGCGCCGCGGAAATTTTCGAGCGGATTTCGCTTTCAAGGCCGATCGAGTCAGCGCGCACAATGGTGTAATGGGTAATAATGGTTGGTGAGTTTGGTAGCAGCATTCCTAGCCAAAAGCTTTACCACTTGATCTGCACTGGTGCCGGTTTTTTCTGGTCGATGAAAATATTTTAGGGAAAGAGTTGTGAGGGCAGGTTAAAAAATCCATGGTGGGCCGTGCAGGAATCGAACCTGCAACCTACTGATTAAGAGTCAGTTGCTCTGCCTAATTGAGCTAACGGCCCACCAAAGCACATTAAATATACAATGAAAGAACCGTAAAGTCAACTTGTGGTTGAGTTGTTTGCGAGATCCTCGACTGCTCGCTGACTGTGGGGAGAGAAAATCTTCCCTGCCCACAGTCAGCAGAATTTATTTTTTGCCGAGAAGTTCTTTAGCTTTGGTAATCAGGTTTTCTGTGCTGATACCCAGTTTTTCAAGTACTTCTTTGCCTGGTGCGGAGGCTCCAAAGCGGTCGATGCCGATGACTATGCCCTCTTGGCCCACGTATTTGTGCCAACCCAGGGCAGAACCAGCTTCTATGGCGATTCTTTTCTTAACTTTTTCAGGCAATACTGATTCTCTATACTCCGCTGACTGGGCTTCAAAAAGTTCCCAGGAGGGCATGCTTACCACTCGCACTTTTATACCTTCTGCAGAGAGTTTTTCGTATGCTTCAAGGGCAAGGTGCACTTCTGAGCCGGTTGCTATGATGATGATTTGCGGTTCTTCCGGAGCACAGTCGGCAATGACGTAGGCTCCTTTTTCCAGATTCTCCGCTGAAGCATATTTTTTGCGGTCTATGATGGGTAACTTCTGACGGGTAAGCACCAGGCCCAGAGGTCCACCCTGATGTTTGATAGCTACCCGCCAGGCTTGCGCTACTTCGTTTGCATCGGCAGGACGGATTAAGACCAAGTTGGGTACTGCGCGCAAGCTGGCCAGATGCTCTACCGGCTGGTGAGTTGGGCCATCCTCTCCAACTCCTACCGAATCGTGGGTCCAAATATAGATTACTTTGCATTTGGAAAGGGCAGCGATGCGTACTGCTGGTCTCATATAGTCAGAGAACACGAAGAAAGTGGCTCCAAAGGGAATTAACCCCCCGTGCAGGGCTATTCCATTCATTATTGCTCCCATAGCGTGCTCGCGCACTCCAAAGGCAATGTTACGCCCTTCGTAGCCCAAAGGTCCATCAACTATTCCCTGGGTATCGGAATTGCAGACTCCCGGTGCCTGAAAGCTGCCCTTCCCCTTTAAGACCGTATTGGTTGAGGGGTCAAGGTCTGCAGAACCGCCTATCAGGACAGATATTTTTTCAGCCAATGCATTGAGAATCTTTCCCCCGGCAGAGCGAGTAGCAATAGCTCCGTCTTCAGGCTTGAAAACGGGAATACTCTCTTCCCATCCTTCAGGAAGTACTCCAGCTATCATATCTCTAAGCTCTTTGGCCAGATCGGGGTATTTTTGAGCGTACGCCTCAAAGAGTTCCTGCCACTCTTTTTCAACCCGCTCTCCTCGTTCCACAGCCTGGCGGGTGTGCTGAAGCACTTCGTCGGGTACGTAAAACTCTTTATCTTCCGGCCAGTTGTAGAACTTTTTGGTTTCTATGACTTCTTCGGGCTTAAGGGGTGATCCGTGAATGCGAAAAGTGTCCTGCTTGGGGCTTCCATAACCTATATGGGTGGAAACCATAATCAATGATGGTGCATCAGTGCAGGCTTTTGCCTTTTCTATTGCTTCCTGGATCTCTTCCAGGTTGTTTCCATCCCCAACTTCCAAAACCTGCCACCCGTGAGCCTCAAACCTCTTTTTGATGTCTTCGGTGAAACAAATCGCTGTCTCTCCAGAGAGGCTTATCCGGTTGTTGTCGAAAAGGTAGATAAGCTTGCCAAGCTTGAGGTGCCCTGCCAGGGAAGCTGCTTCTGCTGCAACTCCCTCCATCAGATCGCCATCACTTACCAGGGCATAGGTGTAGTGGTTGATAATTTCGAAACCCGGACGGTTAAAGCGGGCAGCCAAATGTGCTTCAGCTATAGCCATACCCACTCCAGTAGCAAACCCTTGGCCCAGGGGGCCAGTGGTGGTCTCTATGCCATATTCGATATCATGTTCGGGATGTCCTGGAGTTTTGCTACCCCATTGTCTGAAGTTTTTCAATTCTTCAAGAGTCATTTTTTCGTATCCATAGAGGTAAAGCAAAGAATAAAGAAGTGCTGAGCCGTGACCGGCGGAAAGTATGAAACGATCCCGATCAAACCAGGCCGGGTTACGAGGGTTAAATTTCATTGTACGGTCAAAGAGAACATAGGTAAGTGGTGCTGCTCCAAGCGGCAGGCCCGGGTGGCCAGAATTGGCTTTCTGAATGGTATCCAAAGCCAACATGCGGACGGTGGTAACTGCAAGCTGATCAAGACTGGTACCCATCAACGTTCACCTCTTTTTATAGTTTTGTTAACGGTTTTTCCAACATAAGTAACGCAAATCTTTTTGAGCTTAAAATTCAGTTTCTCACCAGGAAAAGTATGCCTGCGACTAATATAATAATTCCCAGAAGAAACTTCCCACCCCAGGGAACCCACCAGATAAAACTAGCAGGAACAAGGTAGCGAGCAATAAGGAGTACACCAATTATAACCAGAGTCCAGCCTAAGAGCTCCCTACGCTTTTGGGGTCTGGGTTTTGCTTCTTCTACCTCAGTTGTATTGTTTGAGTTCTCCGGTTCTTCGGGGACAATTATCCAGGCAATTATGTAGGCGATAATCGCTGTCCCTCCAGCAAACAACAGGGCAACTGCGAAAAGCCTGACTATGGTAGGGTCTATGTCAAAATAATTAGCAATTCCGGCGCATACTCCTCCTATCATTTTTTCCCTTCTGGATCGATAAAGCCTTTTATTCATTATTTACCTCCGAGATATCGCTTGAGACGGGAAGCTATTGCAGACAAAGAGGGTACCTCTTTGAACCATTCTCTTCCAGTGAGATCGTTGGTAATGCGCTGGTAGACCCAGCTTATCAATTGCAGGAGTTCTTCAGGAAGGCGGGGTGGTTTTGATTTAACAAATGCTTTCCAGCCCAGTTTGTTTTTTTGCTTTGCTTCCTGGACCTCTTTATACCATTCAGTTTGGCGATAAAAATGGCGGGCTATTTCCTTGCTCATTTGCAATCCCTGGTAAGTATAGCGACATTCATCGGGTGTTCCGATCACGTCCACCACTATTAGGTTTCTTCCAGCGTCAAAAGCCAGCTCCACTTTTCCGTCTTCGTTGCACAAGCTTAGGGCTTCGACTTCCCGAGAAATAAGCTGATCAATTTTCAGGACCAGCTCTTTTATAAGTTTGTGTTCTTTCTGATTTATAATCCGATAGCTCAGAACTTCGCTCCAGCTCAGGTAGCGGTCCTGTTCTTCAAGTTTGGTTGATACGTCGATCAGTGGTGGTTCAAGGGGTTCCTGAGGGTCGGGAAGTCTGGAAAGTCCAAAGTCAGAAAGATTTATTTCTCCTCTCGCTGCTCTTTTGCGAAAACTGGAGCTTTGGGGAAGAAAGTTGCGGTATATAAATTCGAAGGGTATCAGAAAATTCCCGGTGACATTCTGGTAGATAGAGTAGTCATAGTTGTTTCCAAGAAGTGGAGGTTGGATCACTTTGAACAGTTGGACTTGCATGACTTTTGAGGGATTTTCCAGCTCGGCCAGCTTTTTCACCTTTCCGTTCTCTTCCAGGCCCAGATAATGGGTTTTTATGTCTTGCTCTTCGAGCTTTTCAAAGAAATGAGCCCCTATAAGGCAAAGTGCCTCTCCCTTTCTGGGGATATGATCGGGCATTTCTCCCCAGTCGAAAACCGAATAACGGTTTGAAAAGACAAACTTCCCCCTACCCGGTCGATCTTCGATGGGTGAGTTAAGGACAACCAGGTCTTTAACGCTGCCCATTAGTCAACCCTAACCTCCTTAGTTTACTAAGGCTTATTGTACACGAGTTTATTTTCCTTGCAAAGCTTAACAGTTATAAATTATACTTGGTGTTGGGTTTAGGAAGGAGGAAGAGGGGTTTGGAGTTAGTCTTTGGAATGAAAGATTTTTACCCGCGAGAAGTAAAGTTAAAAAGAAAAATTGAACGTGAACTGAAGTTTCTTTTTGAAAGTTGGGGTTACGAAGAGATCGAGCCTCCCACTATCGAGTATTATGCTACTCTGGAAAAAACCCTGGGAGAAGATCTTAAGGAAAGGACCTTCAAGTTTATCAATCGAAGTGGAGAGCTGGTTTGCTTGCGCCCCGAATTTACTACCTCCGTGGCCCGAATGCTTTCTTCAAGAAACAAAAAACCCGGGCTGAATTTCCGGATTTATTACGATGGTAAGATTTTTCGTTATCCTTCTTCTTCGTTTCGAACTGAAAGCGAACTCACTCAAATGGGTATTGAGAATATTGGAACAAGCAGCCCTCAAGATGATGCAGAAGTTATTGCTCTGGCTTTGCTTTCTTTAGAGCGAGCTGGCATTGGTGATTTTGAAATAGATATAGGACATGCGGGATTTTTCAAAGTTCTTCTGAAGAGGCTTGAACTTTCTCCTTCCAGGGAAAACTTTGTAAAGCATCTTTTGAAAAAGCGCGATTTTGTTGCACTTAAAACTCTGGTTAGAGAAATGACCTTTGCTGGAGCCCCTCTGAGGGACCTATTTGTGGAATTGCCCTTTTTAAGGGGACGATGGGAGCTTGTAAAAGAACTTGAAGCCCGCTTTGCTGAGGAGAAAGAAGTCTTGAAGACATTAGAAAGAATTGAAGAAGTTTTGGCTGTTCTTGAAGATTATGGTCTTTCGAAACGGGTTTTCCTGAACCTGGGTGTGATCAGGGATTTTGATTACTACACCGGGGTTGTTTTTGAGGGCTTTTCTCCCCAGGCAGGACATCCTCTTTTGGCTGGTGGCAGATATGATGAGCTTTTTCCCGTTTTTGGGAAAAACGTTCCAGCCTGCGGTTTTGCTCTTTTCGTGGAGCGTCTGATGGAAGTTATTGAGAAAGAGTCACCTTCTTTCAAAATCCCACAACTGGTTTTTGAAGTTTGTTTTCCCTCTTCAGAGCGTAAAGTTCTTTTTGGTGTGGCTGAGAAGCTTCGTGGACGGGGCATACCACTTGTGCTTCGAGAATGGTCAAGAAAGGGCTATCAAGTTTCCTGGAGGGAGCAAAGCACCGAATTTCCCGAAGGTGCTATAGCTGACCTCGAAGAGTTTATAAAAAGGGAGTTTGCGGTATGGAGAAGTTAACTGTGGCTTTACCCACTGGTAGACTCAAGGGTGAGGTGTTGAAGGTTTTATCCTTACTTTCAGGATGGCCCCAAACCCTCGATTTTGATTCTCGACAACTGGTCCTTGAGTCAACAGGTTTTCCGCTACGCTTTATTTTGACGCACCCCAAGGACGTTTCAACTTATGTAGAGTATGGGGCTGCCGATGTGGGGTTGGTAGGAAAAGATATTCTTCTGGAGCGCCAGAATGAAGTGTACGAACTGCTTGACCTGGGAATTGGCAAGTGCACCATGGTGCTGGCTGCCCCCGACGGGATCAATGCTGAGACGATATTTGAAAGGGAACGCCTGCGCGTGGCCACCAAGTATCCCAATTTTACTCGCTCTTATCTTCAAGAGCGGGGTATTCATGCTGATATCGTTTTTTTGTATGGCTCTATAGAGCTTGCCCCAGCTATTGGGCTCACCGAGTGTATTGTAGATCTCGTTTCCACGGGTAAGACTTTGCGAGAAAACAGGTTGCATGTAGTGGAAGAAATTGCACCCGTTTCGGTGCGTTTGGTTGCCAATCGAGTAAGCATTAAAACTAAGTCCAGCCAAATTGCTAAGTTGGCTGGCGAGTTAAAGGAAGTGGTGAAGCTTGAAAAACATTCCCGTAATTCTTAAGCCTGTTTTTGATGAGGAAGAGGTTCTCTCTGATCTCGCTCTGTCACGTCAGAAAACCTTCCATTTTTTTGAGGGAATTGCTAAAAAAGTTCGGGAAATAGTAAAAGATGTGCTTGAAAGAGGCGATGCTGCGGTTTCCTACTATACCAGGCAGTTTGATGGCTGCAACGTTACTGATTTTTTGGTTCCCCGGGACCTGCTTGAGGAGAGTTGGGAGAAAGTGGATTCTTCTTTCAAAGAGATACTGGAGACAATTGTAGAAAGGATACGCAGGTTTCACCGCTTGCAAAAAATTAATTCCTGGTGGTTTACCGAAAAAGGCTCTTTTATGGGTGAATGGATACGTCCTTTGCAGAGTTGTGCAGTATATGTTCCGGGAGGACGTTTTGCTTATCCATCTTCTTTGATAATGGGAGTAGTGCCTGCTCAGGAAGCTGGAGTCAAAAATATAGTGATATTTACTCCTCCTGACCGGGAAGGAAAAATATCTTGCGAGATAATGGCAACCTGTTTTTATCTGGGAGTGGAAAAGCTTTACCGGGTGGGAGGCGCTCAGGCTATTGCTGCCTGTGCTTTTGGCACTGAATCCATCCCCGCGGTGGACAAGATAGTCGGTCCGGGCAATGTTTATGTTACCGCTGCCAAAAGGCTGCTTTATGGTGTGGTGGGTATCGATGCTCTTGCTGGGCCTTCAGAAGTGGTTATTGTTGCTGACCGGGAAGCAAGGGCAGACTGGATAGCCCTGGATTTGCTGGCTCAGGCAGAGCATGACCCTCTTGCAAAAAGCGTTTTGCTCTCAGATAGTGAAGAGCTCCTGGTTGCAGTCAAAAAGAAAGTAGAGCGGGAATGGGCTAACAATCCTTTGGAGAGAGTGGTTCCTATTTACCTCTATCAGCTGGAGAGCTTGGACCTGGCCTGGAAGATTGTGGAGGCGATTGCTCCAGAACACCTGGAAGTCATGGTGCCACTGGGCTTTGAGGTAATGGATAAAGCAAAAAATGCAGGAGCCCTTTTTATTGGATCTTACGCGCCGGTTGCCCTGGGAGACTATGGCTATGGACCTAATCACGTGTTGCCTACCCAGGGGAGTAGTCGCTTTGCTTCTCCTCTCTCAGTGAGAGATTTCATGGTTGCTTCTTCAGTAGTGGCTCCTTCTTCAGATCCGGGTATCGATTTCGAGCCCTTTGCCAAACTTGCTGCGCGAGAAGGATTGTACTTTCATCAGAAATCTTTGCTCGCTCGCCTGAACCAGGACCTGCGAGCAGACATCGGGCGTGAATATCAGGGGTCGTAGGGAGTGCTTCCTACGACTCCTTGCCTTCCAGCAGCCTTTCGAAAAATACCGGTAGGGTAAAAGCGGATTGATGGACCTCTGGTGAATAATATCTGGTTGGAAAATCAGGCGTTCGTAAAGGCTTTTGAGGATCCAGGCTTTTTGAACCAACTACGTAGGTCCATACTCCACCGGGATAGGTAGGGACTAATCCCCAGTAGACTTTTACAATGGGAAACATGCTGAGGTTTTCCCAGAGCTTACGAACTCGTTCCGGTTCGAAAAAAGGCGGCTCTATCTGAGAGACGAAAAGGCCTTCTGGTGAGAGATGCTCGAATACTTGTTGGAAGAAATCCTTGGAGAAGAGAGGCTCGGCTACACCTCGGGGTATGGGATCGGTAGAATCCATTATTATTACGTCAAAAACCTGGTCACTCTCTTTTATAAACTGAGTGGCATCTTCGACTAAAACGTTCAGGCGAGAATCCTCCCAGTTTCCAAGTTCTGGAAAGTAGCGCTTACATAGCTCAATTACTTCTTCATCAATATCCACTAGTTGTACTTTTTCAACTGGGTGTTTAAGCACTTCTCTCGAAGCGCCACCGTCTCCACCACCTATTATGAATATTTTCCTGGGTTCAGGGTGTACGCACATTGCAGGGTGTACCAGCATCTCATGGTACATGAATTCATCTTTCTCAGTGGTTTGCACAATTCCGTCAAGAATCAGGGTTTTCCCATAAAGGTAAGTGTCAAGAATAGCAATTTCCTGAAAGCGGGTTTTGCCACAGAAAAGTGTTTCTTTTACTTTAAGACCCATCTGATAATTTTCAATGTAGTTTTGGAAATACCAGAGTTCCATTCTGTTTTTTCACTCCTCTTTCCAGCTCTATGATTTTTACATCGCGAGGCTTAAAGAATTTCTGGATGATGGGTACGCTTTTTTGGGGGTCCCATTTAGCTTGCAGAAATATATCCAGGGATGCGTACCCATATTCGGGCCAGGTATGAATAGCGATGTGAGATTCAGGCATTATCAGAAGGCCGCTGATGCCCTGGGGTTCGAACTGGTGTATTTTCAGTCCTAAGATTTCTCCTTGATAGCTTCTGGCTAACTCTCTGAAGAATTCTTCCACAAGATGAGCGTCGTTTAACAAAGAGGAACCAATAATTTCTATCAACAAATGGTGGGTTACCATATTGTTCAAGATTTTCCTCCTTTCTGCTGTGGAAGTTCACCAAACAATTAAATATTAAACAGGAGTAATTGGCAACATTTTTTTGAAAAATTGGTGAGGTTAGTTGTTTATCCAGGCGATGAGTGCCATGCGGTCTGCTTTTTCTTTTTCTCGCCTGAAAGAGTAAAACAAGTCTTGGTTACAAGAAGTACACCAGGGGGCTATTTCTATGTTTTTTGGAGACACACCCATTGTGCAAAGGTCTCTCCAGATAAAGCCAACAAGATCCACAAAAAAGCGTTTGTTTCTGTGCGTTACACTCTTGGGATCCACTGTCAGAAACTGTTCGGCCACTTCTTTTCCCACTTCAAAGCAACATGCCCTTATACTGGGTCCAAGGCCTACAAGTAGTTGTTCAGGATTTGTTTTGAAATGTTCTTGGATAAGGCGCACTGCCTTCTGATGCGCGTTTAATAGGGCTCCCCTCCAACCAACATGGGCCAGGGCAAAACATCTTTTCTGAGGATCAAAAAGAATCACGGGAACGCAATCAGCAACCAGAATTCCTGCTCCCCAGGGCGAGGCTTGGGCCAGGAGAATATCCGCTTCTGGCGCAGGATCTTTGAAAGTGGCTTTAGAAGTCAGAAAGAAATGGTTGTCCCCATGCATTTGGTGCGGAAAAAGAATTTGGGGAGCGTTAAGCAATAGGGAGAGCCGCTTCCTGTCTTTTTCGCTACGTAATTTGAGGGGCAGGAAGCGGGTGGTGAAAAAATGAGATAGGGATTGGTAAGCAGAAAGTTTCGAAAAACGCAAAAAATCTATTCCTTTGATAGAGACTTTCTCCAAACCAGTTCCTTCTTTCTTTTTTATTTGATTTTGCTCAGAGCTTTTCGGAAATTTCTAAGAAAGTCGTTGACCAGCTGAGGTAAGTTTCTGTCTTTTTTATTCTGGTTTATGAAATGAAGTAGGGCTGAACCTATTATAACTCCATCGCAAAAAGAAACTATTTCCCTTGCTTTTTCGGGAGAGTCAATGCCAAACCCCACCAGCACCGGCAAATCGGTAGTCGATTTGATAATGGTTACCACTTCACGAAGTTCTTCCTGTTGAATGCGAGTTTTCCCAGTTACCCCCTTACCAGAAACTAGGTATACGAATCCCTGGCTTTCCCGGGCTATTTTTTCCAGGCGTTCCTTAGATGTGGTAGTGGATGCTAGAAGAATTATTGAAAGGAGGTTTTCCAGATTGCCAAGCAGGGATTTTGCTTCCAGGGGGAAATCGGCTACGATGAGTCCATAAAAGCCGGCTTTTCTAAAGTTCTGTCCGAACTTTTCTATCCCATACTGGTAAACTATGTTTCCGTAAGTCATAGCGATGAGCGGGAAAGGGAGCTTTAGAGTTTGCATTTTTTCAAAGACCATTTGAGGGGTCACTCCCAGGGTCAACGCTTGTTGTGAGGATTCCTGAATTATCGGTCCATCAGCTACCGGATCGGAATGGGGAATTCCTATTTCCAGGGCATCTACTAGCTCGGGATCCAAACTTTTGAGTATTTCAGTGAAGCTCTCTATTTCTGGATAACCAAAGGTGAGATAGGGTAAAAGCAACTTCCGCTTTTGCGACTTTTTTTTAAGAACATTTCCCAGAACATCTTTCATCGCTATTCCTCCTCAAGGTGTTTCATTACCTGCTCCGCGTCTTTATCTCCTCTTCCCGATAGACATACTAAGACCGTTGATTCCTGCGGTAATTCCTGAGCCAGCTTACTCAGGTAGGCAATGGCGTGAGCGCTTTCCAGGGCAGGGATTATGCCTTCGAGACGCGAAAGTTCGCAGAACGCATCTAAAGCTTCCTGATCAGTTACGCTAACGTACTGAGCTCTCCCAGAGGTAAAAAGGAAACTGTGTTCGGGACCCACACCCGGATAGTCGAGGCCAGCAGCTACGGAATGGGTCTCTTCTATCTGACCAAATTCGTCTTGCAGTATATAGCTGAAGCTTCCATGCAGTATTCCCTTTTTACCTCGCCCAATGCTGGCAGCATTTTTGCGGGTATCTAATCCCAGACCACCTGCTTCTACTCCTATAAGACGTACTTCTTTGTCTGGAACAAAAGCGTGAAAAAGGCCCATGGCGTTGCTGCCACCACCTACGCAGGCAAGGATGCAGTCGGGAAGGCGACCTTCTGCATCGAGTATTTGTTGCTTAGCCTCCTTGCCTATTACCGATTGGAAATCTCTAACCATTTGAGGATAAGGGTGAGGTCCTACCACAGAACCAATTACATAGTGGGTGGTATCGACATTGCTTACCCAGTCTCTCATAGCTTCATTAATAGCATCTTTGAGGGTTTGACTTCCAGTTTTTACCGGTATTACTTCCGCACCCAGAATCTGCATTCTGAAGACATTTAGTTTCTGCCTTTCCACGTCTACCGCTCCCATGTATATGTGGCATTCAAGGCCAAAGAGGGCAGAAGCTGTGGCTGTGGCCACTCCGTGCTGACCCGCTCCGGTTTCGGCTATAATGCGGGTTTTGCCCATTCTTTTAGCGAGCAATACCTGTCCCAGAGTGTTATTTATTTTATGAGAGCCGGTATGGTTCAGGTCTTCTCTCTTGAAGTACACTTTTAGATTAACTTTTTCGCTTAGCTTTTTAGCAAAGTAAAGGGGAGAGGGTCGACCTGCATAGTTTTTGAGGTAATAGTCGAGCTCTTTTTGAAAGCTTTCATCTTTGGAAAAAGAGTTGTATGCTTCTTCAAGTTCTTCAAGGGGATGGACCAGGATTTCAGGTACGAATCGACCCCCAAATTCACCAAAAAAACCTTTCTGATTCATTTTTTCACTTCCTTTTCCAGGATTTGGATTATTTCGACCAGTTTCCTTACCTCTTTTTTGCCAGGAGCGCCTTCCACTCCACTGTTTAGGTCAACCGCGAAGGGTTGTAAAGCCTGAATACAGGCAACAATGTTCTCTTTTCTGAGACCTCCTGCTACTATTAAAGGTCTTGAAATTTGTTTTTTTATGTTCTTTATTTTATCCCAGTTGAAAGGAATTCCCAAGCCTCCGCTTTTACCCCTCTGTGCACTGTCCAAAAGATAAAAGTCGACAACCTTTGCGTAGTCTTCGAGCACTGAAGGATCAAATGATTCATCTACCCCGAAAGCTTTAATAACGTTCCTTCCCAGCTTTTCACAGAATTGAGGAGGTTCTTCTCCATGAAGTTGAAGCAGATCCAGAGAGCAGAAGGATCGTACGAGCTGCACATCTTCCAGGGGGTGGTTTCTGAATACTCCCACTTTTACAATAGAAGCAGGAAGATTCCATATAATCTGACGGGCCTTGTCCGGATTTATGAAACGAGGGCTTTCTTCAACAAAGATGAAACCCAGTGCCCATATATTGGTTTGGGCGATTTGGAATGCGTCTTCTTCTGAAGTAATGCCGCATACTTTAATGTGCACCAATTTTAATTCCTCCTTTAAGCTCCAGGAGTTTATTGCCGGGATCTTTTGCTTTGATAAGACTTTCTCCAATCAGAAAATTGCGTATTCCCTGTTTGAGTAATAACTCTACATCTTGAAAAGAAGCAATTCCGCTTTCGCTTACCACGGTTTTCCCTTGGGGAAGGTATTTGTGCAGGCGTAGGGTATGGCTGATGGAGACTTCAAAAGTAGCCAGGTTGCGATTGTTTATGCCAATTACGGTTGCTTCTGTTTGCAGTGTTTTTTTGATGTCTCCTTCATCATGTACTTCTACCAGGGGGGTTATCTTAAGGATTTGGCAGAGTTCAACAAATTTTTTAAGGCGCTGTAGGGAAAGGATGCGAGCTATAAGAAGGAGTGCATCAGCTCCGAGTTTTGCTGCTTGATATATCTGGCTTTCTTCAATCACAAAGTCTTTCTGAAGGACCGGCAGGGTGCTACACTCTTTTACTTCCCGGACCATTTCTGGATAGCCTTTAAAAAAGGCATCTTCAGTGACCACTGATATGGCACAGGCTCCCACTTCTTGGTATTTGCACACCAGCTCTTGAAGAGTGAATCGCTCCAGTAACTTTCCCTTGGAGGGCGAGGCAAATTTTACTTCGGCAATGATATTGGGTCCTGGATTTTGATTCAGCGCCTGATGAAATTTATTTTCTCCACTTTGTGCCCGGCTCAAGAACAAATCAGCAAGCTCGGACAAAGAGGGGTGTTTCTGGTAAAGTAGCCTTTTTCGTTTGACGGTCACGATTTTTTCAAGAATGTCTTCCATGTTTACCACCTTGCCCGTTTTGTTCTAGGTTCTGATGAAAAGCAATAAGCGAGCGTAATTTTTCCAGCGCTTTACCAGAGCCCAAGGCTTCCTCGGCTAGCTGCATTCCTTCGGAGATTGTAGCGGTTTTGCCGTAGACGTAGAGTAAAAAAGCTGTGTTGAGTATTATAGTCCTGGAGAGGGGAGTATCTGGTTTTTTTTCTTCCAGTAGCTTCAAGAAAGTACGGGCATTTTCGAAGGGGTCGCCTCCTTTTATTGCTTCAAGTGGAAGACGCTCAAAACCCACTTCTTCTGGATGAAGGGCAAACTCGCCTTTCACCCTTCCCTCTTCCAATAGAGCAAAGTGAGTTACTCCACTTATACTTGCTTCGTCAACGCCGGGTTCTCCCCAGATAATGCAAGCACGTTTCACTTTGAGATGTTCCATTGCCCCAGCCACCAGGGGGAGAAGTTTTCGGTCATAAACACCTACCACCCGATAGTTAACAGGGGCGGGATTGGTCAACGGTCCAAGCAGATTGAAGACAGTTCGAATACCCAGTTCTTTCCGGACTGGCTGTACCGCTTTCATAGCCGGATGGTAGAGGGGAGCAAACAGGAAAGCAAATTGAGTTTTCAGAAATGCTCTTTGCATCTCCTGCGGGGGAAGGTCTATTTTTATACCAAGTGCTTCTAAAAAGTCGGCACTTCCACTTTTGCTGGATATGGAACGATTGCCATGTTTGACTATTGGTACTCCGCAGGCCCAGCCCAGGAGCGCGCTGGCAGTAGAGATATTAAAAGTGCTTTTGCCATCGCCTCCGGTGCCACAGTTGTCAACTACTTCTTTAGTTGGTATAGGAAAAGGCACGGCTTTCTCACGCATGGCAGAAGCAAATCCGGCTATTTCTTCTGATGTTTCTCCTCGCAGGCGGAGAGATGCCAGAATAGCAGCAGTGTGAAGGGGAGAGACTTTTTCTTCCATTATGGCTTTCATGAGTGAAGCAGCCTGGCTAAAGTCCAGTTTTTCTCCAGAGGTTATTTTGTCAAGAATCTTTGGGGCTTCCACCGGGTTTCACCTCCAGAAAGTTTTTTAAGATCTGTTTGCCGTGGGGAGTGAGCACTGATTCGGGGTGAAACTGGACACCAAAGAGAGGGTATTTTATATGCTCTATAGCCATTATTTCTTGGTCTTCAGTCCAGGCAATAACCCTTAATGTGGGAGGTAAAGTCGAAGGATCCACTATCAGGGAATGGTACCTGCCCACTTCGATTTTTGGAGGAAGCCCTTTGAAAAGAACCGAAGAAAGCAGAATTACAGTGGACTTTTTGCCGTGTTTTGGTACTGATGCTTTTACAATCCTTGCTCCTTCAACATACGCAATGCACTGGTGGCCAAAGACACACCCCCAGGGTAGGGATGCAAGAAGCAAAGTGCGCAATGATTTCGTTGCTCACTCCTGCGCACTGGGGGTCCTTGGGACCCGGAGAAATAATGATGTGCGAAGGTCTGAGCTTATTCACTTCTTCAGGTTCAATTTCATCGTTTCGGAAAACGCTTACTTCTTCTCTGGAAAGCTCTCCAACGTACTGCACCAGGTTGTAAGTGAAAGAGTCGTAATTATCAATGACCAAGATCATGCTTTTATCCTCCCTTCTGCCATTTTTAAGGCAGTGAGCAGGGCCTGGGCCTTGCTCACTGTTTCTTCATATTCGCTTTGAGGTTTTGAGTCATAAACGATACCTGCTCCAGCCTGAACTGAAGCTAAGTTATCTTTGAAGAATAGAGTGCGAATGATGATGCAGGTGTCCATATTTCCATCAAAGCCAATATATCCAAGTGCTCCGGCGTAAGGTCCACGCGCATCAGGCTCGATTTCTTCAATAATTTCCATAGCGCGTACCTTTGGTGCTCCGCTAACGGTTCCGGCAGGAAAACAAGCTTGAAGCAGTTTCCAGGCGCTGCTTCCTTTGGCGACCCTTCCGGAAACGGTTGATACAATGTGAAAGACGTGCGAGTAGCGTTCTACTTCCATAAACTCTTCGACTTTCACACTTCCCGGAATGCATACCCTGCCCAGGTCATTCCTTCCCAGGTCAAG
The DNA here is from genome assembly GCA_964570785.1 of uncultured Atribacterota bacterium. Taxonomy (GTDB): domain Bacteria; phylum Atribacterota; class Atribacteria; order Atribacterales; family Thermatribacteraceae; genus Thermatribacter. Next base: position 18,436 of record CAZMZG010000030.1, read on the forward strand.
AAGCATGACGTGTTCAGCGTTTTCTTTTTCGTCACCAAGAAGGTCTTTGATGATTGTGTCTTCTGGAGTATTTGGCAGGCGTTTCCTGGTCCCAGCGATAGGTTTGGTTACGGCCTTTCCGTTTTCAAGTTTGACCAGCATTTCCGGAGAGGAGCCCACCAGCTGAAATTGCCCTGTGTTCAGGTAAAAAAGGTATGGCGATGGATTTAAGGATCGCAAGAAGCGATAAACCGTAAATGGATTGCCTTGATAGGGAACGCTAAAGCGCTGTGAGATAACTACCTGAGAAGCATGTCCCTCAACTATATAGTCTATTACTTTGCTTACCGCTTTTTTAAAAGCTTCTTTTTCAAAGTTGGAACCTACTTTGTCCTTAGTGAAAAACTCGTCGTCTTCAGGTATGCGCTGAGGCGCGGAGATTCTTTCCCAGGTTTTTTCTATCCAGGCTTTGCCCTGCTGATAATCTTCTTCGTTTCCGGCCTGAGCAAGGTAAACAATCCCAATTTGGTGGCGCAGATGGTCGAAGCAAATGAAACGCCTGCTTTCTACAAAATAAGCTAAGGGGTAGGAAAGGGGTTTTCTGGGGACAGTTTTTTCCCAGGTTTTTACAGCGTCATAGCTTAAAAAGCCTACTGCTCCACCTTTGAAAGAAGTTTCCAGCCCAGGGTATAACCTCCGGGGAGGGAAGCTTTTTTCCAGCTCATTGATTAAATCGGTAAAGTGGTTTATTTCAACTATTCTTTCTACATCGAAAATCAGAAAAGAAAATCTTCCCCAACGTTCACCCTTTTCAGCACTTTCCAGGAGAATGAAAGGTTTTCTATCCTGGAAAAGCTCGGTTACCGAAACCGGAGTATGTCGATCCGCCAGAAAAACGGTCCTTAAAGGGGCCAAATCGTACTTTTCTGGTTCTATTTTTCTAAACTCTTCAATATCAGGTTTGATGTTCATTGGTTTCACCCCAACAAAAAAAGCCCTCGTCAAGAGACGAGGGCTTTTACTCGCGGTGCCACTCTTGTTGGTAGGTAGGAACCATACCTACCCTCTTAACCAGGTACGGGCCATCAATGACCGATACCCTGCTTTCTTTATCGGGAAAGCCCCGGCTCAGCCTACTTGCTTGGAACTTTCGGTGAGCTGCTCCGAGGTCCATTCGCTTTCCTCTCTGATACCGGGCTCCCACCTTACCCCGGCTCTCTCTGATCAGAGAAAGAAGCTACTCGTCCTCTTCCTCGCTTTAAGCCTTATT
>CAZMZG010000031.1:0-19398 GCA_964570785.1 uncultured Atribacterota bacterium
TCCTGTAAAGGGGGTTCTCTGGACTGGGCTACGAGCAGTAATTGGAGGTGCCTCAAAAAATTGGCCTCTTTTCTTTACAGGAGATAGGTTCTCCACCATCAATGCTTCTGCCCAGGGGATTAATGGTTCTTCCTAACAATTCTTCTCCTGCGGGAACGGTGAGCTGCTCTCCGCTCCTGAAAACCTGGCTGCCAGTATGGAGCTGGGTATAGTCACCAAATATAATACACTGCAGAGAATCCTTTTCTAAGGAAAAAACCTGCCCCACAACTTCTCCCTCAAATAATACTTTCTCCCCCATAAATGCTTCCTGTAGCCCCTCTACAACCGCGATGCCATCTCTAATTTCCCTAACGTAACCGATTTCTCCAATTTGAGGCTCCAGTTGAAATTCTTCTACAACTTTTTTTGCTTTCTGTAAAACTTCTGATACCAGGGACATAGGTTTACAATAGCTCCTTCTTTAGCTTTTCCAGCTGGGTTTTGATGCTACAGTCGATGTAAAAGTCCCGCCACATAATGATTACTCCTCCAATTAATGAAGGATCAATTTTCTCCCTTATTTTAAGATAGGTACTGCCAGCAAAGGGAGAAAGCTTCTGAATTATAATTTGTTTTTGTTTTGCGGTAAGAGAGAAGGGGGTTATTAGCGTTACTATTTCTTTTTTATTTCTCATAGGTTATACTCATTCGAGATTCTATCTTATTCAACGCAGCGTCAAGCATCTCATCGATCAGACGCTCCTGTATTTGTGGTGTAATGTGTTCCTGGAGGATTTTGCTGGCTATGGCCACCGCGATCTCTACTATTTCTTCTCGTAGTTCCTTATGCAATCTTTCTATTTCCTTCTGGGCTCTTGTTTCGTATTCTCTTTTAATTTTTTCTGCTTCCTGGTATGCTTCTTCAATGATGGTGGCTTTCATTTGTGAAGCTTCTTGGTTGGCTCTCTCCAGGGCTTCTTTGTATCTCTGCTGAATGGAGCGTTCCTCTTCTTCATACTTTTCTTTTAATTTCCTCAGTTCCTCACGGGTTCTCTCTATTTCTTCCAGCTCATTGCGTATTTTCTGAGAGCGTCTGTCCAGTGCTTTTAAAACAGGCTTAAAAAGGAAACGAATAAGCAAAAAAACCAGGACTACAAAGTTAATAATTTGAAAAATCAAGCTACGATCTACTTCCAGCATTGGCAATCTTCTATTTAAAAACGTATTTGATCAGTGGATTGGCAAAAAGCAGTATCAGGGAAACCACCAGCACGTAAATAGCCAGTGACTCAAGTAGCGCTAACCCTACGAAGAGGGTTCTGCTGATTTCGTTGGTTGCCTCTGGCTGGCGAGCTATGCCTTCCAGAGCCTTGCTACAGGCTCTTCCCTGCCCCAGGGCCGGGAAAATAACCCCGATAGCTATGGAGAAACCAGCGGTAAAAACAGTAACACATAAAAATAGCATTTCCCCCTGCATTTTCGATCCTCCTTTCAGATTGAGAAAAATCTACCACTAATGACCTGCTTTTTCAACTGAAGCACTCAGATAAACCACAGTCAATATAGTGAATATATAAGCCTGAATGATTCCAGTGAAGATGCTAAAAAGCATCATTGGTACCGGTAGAAAGAGCGGTGCCAGCATAAAGAGAATAGCAATGATAATTTCTTCCCCCAAAATATTTCCGAAAAGTCGCAGAGCCAGGGAGAGTGTGCGGGTTATTTCGCCTATTATGTGAAAAGGAGCAAGAATTGGAGATGGAGAGATATAAGTTTTGAGATAATTGCGCAGACCCTGATTGCGAATTCCGTAGTAAGGAACAGCAAAAAAAACTACCAGAGCGAGAGCTAGAGTGGTGTTAAAATTTGCCGTTGGCGCCTGCAGGCCGGGCACCAGGTTGGTGAGATTAGAGGTCCCAATGAAGAGAGCAAGGGTTCCCACCAAAGGCAAAAACTGCCTTCCGTATCCCGGAGACATTCCCTCAATAAGGTTGAGAATCGCTTCTACAAATAACTCAACTATGTTTTGCAATCTTCCTGGAACAAGAGCCATTCTGCTGGTGAGCAATATAGAACCCACCACCAAAAAAGCCATTACCAGCCAGGTAGCAACCACGGTTTTGGTTACCGGGAAAACCCATATCCAGAAGACGACGCGGGGGTTTAGCAGTTCTTCCATCAGCTCATCTCCCTGAACAGAAATTTTACGTAAAGGTATAGGGAAAAAGTGTAGCTAATGGGGAATAGAATTGCAGCCAGAAATGCGTTTACCTGTAGAGGAGATATTAAAAACCAGAAAAGGAGAACAAACATGCTCCGTCTGAAAAGTCTATCTTGCAGAGACGGCAACCTTTTCTTAAAAGCTACTTTTTTAACTTCTAAAAATAGCAGAGAAAGTGTTATGTTTGCCAGTACTATACTTCCCGCCAAAGCTATGAGAAACTGTTTAATCATCTTTGCGTTTGGAGGTCTCCTCCTGGTCATCTTTTTTGCGGCTTTCTCGCATCAAAAAGTCATACAGATTATAAAAACCCAGGAAAGCGCCCAGCGAAAGCAGAGACAAGGTCCAGGAGAAACCCAGGGGGTACTTCCTGTCGAGGTACTGACCCAGAAAAAGACCAAACAATATGGGGGCTACGCTCAGCCAGGAAATGTCCCAGATTTGTCCCACGCTTTTCCAAAAATTGCTGTTATCGAGACTTCTTCTCATAGAAATAATTATAATCGACTATTGAAAAATTCAAGTGTTATAATTATTATAATAGTAGTAGGAGCGGAAATAGCTCAGGGGTAGAGCATCGGCTTCCCAAGCCGAGGGTCGCGGGTTCGAATCCCGTTTTCCGCTCCAGTTTTTTAGGGTTTTTTTCTGCTTGTTGCCCCGTGGAAAGTCTTTGCATTAAAGATAAGAATTCTGGTTTCTCTTGATTCAAGCGGGTTATTTTTCTATAATATATGTCGAATTTCGATATCGGAATCCGAGGAGAGTGTTGCTTTTAATGAAAGATCCCCTCAGAGAATTGTTCCGAGGTTTTATGAGAGTGCACATCCTTTACCACGCTAGCAACGAACCCATTTATGGGGTATGGATGATGAGGGAACTTGAAAAGCACGGGTATGAAGTGAGTCCTGGCACTCTTTATCCCCTTCTCCACCTTATGGAGAAAGAAGGTTTGCTTAAAAGTCGCAAAGGAGTGTACGAAGGTAGAGTAAGAAAATATTACAGGATCACCAGTAAGGGGAAAGAAGTTTTGAAAAAGATCCGGGAAAAGGTTGGAGAATTAGCACAGGAAATCCTCAGGGAGGATAAAAATTGTGGATAGAAAAAAGGCACTTGGATTCGTTGTTTTGCTTGGCCTGGTGAGCCTTTTTGGAGATGTTACCTACGAAGGTGCCAGGAGCATTGTGGGGCCTTTTCTTAGGTACCTTGGAGCGGGGGCCGCGGTGGTTGGTTTCGCAGCCGGTGTAGGAGAATTCGCTGGTTACGGGTTAAGAATTGTCTCCGGATTTCTGAGTGATAAGACAAAAAAATACTGGCTTTTTGTTATTTTGGGCTACTGTGTAAATCTTCTGGCAGTTCCGTTGCTTGCAATAGCTGGGAACTGGGAAATAGCAATCTTTTTGCTTATTCTTGAGCGTTTCGGGAAAGCGCTTAGAACCCCCGCAAGAGACGCTATGCTTTCGGGAGTTGCTGAACAGTTTGGACTTGGCTGGGGTTTTGGTCTGCACGAAGCTATGGACCAGATTGGTGCAGTATCCGGTCCTTTGCTGGTTGCCTTTTTACTAGCTGCAAAGGGAAGTTATCGCCTTTCGTTTGCATTTCTTGCTATACCTGCTTTGCTGGCTTTATCCTTCTTGGTGCTGGCAAAAAGGTTTTATCCTACTTCTCGAGAACTTGCGGTGAAAAAGTTATCCGTCGCCGCCCAGGGTCTGACTTCCTATTACTGGCTGTATCTTGTGGCGGTAATGCTGGTGGCCATAGGTTTCGCAGATTATCCCTTGATAGCTTTTCATGTAAAAAGCAAAGAGATATTGAAAGAATCCCTGATCCCTGTACTTTATGCATATGCAATGGGAGTTGATGCCTTCAGCGCGCTGTTTTTCGGATGGCTTTTTGATAAAAAGGGTTTTCAGGCTTTACTGGGAGCCATCTTTCTATCTGCGCTTTTTGCTCCCTTTGCTTTTTCGTCAAGCTGGCCCCTGATCGTTTGCGGCATGACTCTCTGGGGAATAGGTATGGGGGCCCAGGAGTCCATAATGAGGGCCACTGTTGCTCGTATAGCTCCTCCTGAAAAGAGGAGCTCTGCCTACGGAATATTTTTCGCTGGATATGGTCTTGCCTGGTTTGGGGGGTCCTGGGCTATGGGTTTTCTTTATGAAAGGAGCATCCTTTATTTGATTCTTTTCTCAGTTGTTGCTCAGCTTCTCGCTGTTTCGGTTCTCCTTAAAGTGAAAGGTGCTCTGGAGGAAGCTTAGCTAGAGTTTGGCTTTGAAAAGCAAATGGGTAGAAAACTCGTGCTATAATTAGAAAATAGATCCCAAAGGGGGGAAGGTGGTGAAGCCTTGAAAGAAAATGTAAAAGGAATGGTCTACGCAGCTTTGGCCACTGCCTGTGTAACTGTAGTCACCATGAGCTTGCAGGTACCCATTCCGCAGACCAGAGGCTATATCAACCTGGGAGATGCAGCTATAATGGTCTTTGCTTTGCTTCTGGGTAGGAAGTGGGGAGCTATAGCTGGTGGAGTAGGTTCAGCCCTTGCTGATTTACTCACCGGATACGCTCACTGGGCTCCATTCACACTGATCATTAAAGGTCTTGAGGGCTTTATCGCAGGTCATGCTGCTTATCGAAATAAGGGTGGCCTGAGCCAGCTTCCCTTTCTTTTGCTCGCGGGTTGTGAAATGGTTACTGGCTATTTTTTGAGTGAAGTGGCAATGTATGGCTTGGGAGCAGCACTTGCTGAGCTTCCCGGCAATTTTCTTCAAGCAGGCAGTGCAGTGATCATTGCACCTTTGCTGGTTGCAGCAATCTTGAGGACCGAAAAAGCATTAATGCACCATCGCACCTGAGTGCTCTTTTCTTAGCTTTTTCTAATAAATTTAACATGATTAATAAGGAGGGGAAAGCTTTGAAAAGTTTTTTGCTTTTTAGTTTGTTTTGCGCAGTAGCCCTGATTTGTGCAGGTTGTTCGGGAGAAACGTCTATCTCGCCTCAAAGTGGGGAAGGGTTACCGTCTGACCTCGGCAGTTTGCTCGATGAAGCGCTTGCCAATTTCAATCGGTATTACGGGAATATCGGCACTGCTCTTTCCTACAGCTATCTGGGAACAATTGGAAATATTGAGCAAAAGCAGGAAGTAGTAGCTGAAATTACCAATTCGTCGATTGCCAGAGTTCCTAAGATTGTTTTCGAAGACACCCTTTTTTCAGGAAGTATTGTCTCCCTTCAAGAGGAAAACATCCCTCAAGCAGAACTCAATGAGTGGCAAAATCTGGTCAATTCGCTTGTTGAAGTGGGAATGCACCTGATAAGGATTTACTGGCGAGCTAACGGTGAGGACTTTTCGAGTCTCTGTGTAGCCACTGATGAAGATATTGTTTACGATAATATCCTTTCTAATGTGGTGATTGTTGAAGGACAGGAGCAAAAATTGCGCTGTTTAGATTACACTATTTATTGGCTCTGGGGTGGAGAACGAGGGAAGGTTATTGCTGAGGTGACAGCTTCCTGTGATGGGGTCATCAGCTGTGGTCGTCACTGTACTGCCTCTATGACTCTGGGAGAAGCCCGTATCAACTGCCGAACCCGCACCCAGGGTAACTGCTGTGTGCTTGAATACAGCTTTGCCTGGGCTACGCCACTGGTCTGGATTTCAGTAGACACTGATGAGTTTACCCTCCGTACCTCGGGATTGGGCTCTTCGGGAGAAGGGAATGGTAGCTGCAGTGACTGCTGTAGCCAGGACTTCGAAGAAGGCCCCGTTACTCACGTAGAATAAATTTTTTCAAGCACCGCTTTCTCTATCTTGGGAAATTTTAAAAGAAAACGGTGAACGAGTTCCCGGAGGTTCTCGGGTGAAGTGGTTTCAAAACGTAGAGTATAAACTGGTTCGGTTACTGAATTACGCAGCATTGCCCAGCCATCAGGCCACAGGACTTTTACTCCATCAATGGTAATTAATTCAGCTTCTGAGGAAGAAACCGTTTCCAGAACTTTTTCTACCAGATGTTCTTCAAGGTTTCTGGGTATTCGTATATCTGGCGTGACATGGGGTTCAGGATACGAGGCGATGATTTCGGAAAGCGGTGCTTCTTGTTTTGAGAGCAGGGTACTGAAAAGGGCCGCGGCGTAAAGACCATCGTCTCTCCCAAGATTTCCAAAAAAGTAATGGCCACTGATCTCACCACCCATGAAAGCCTCTTCTTCTATCAGTCTCCTTTTGATGTAAGCGTGGCCTGAGCGCTCGGGAAGAGGATGACAGTTCTTTTTTTTGAGTTCCTGAGGAACTATGTTGGAGCACTTCAGGTCGTAAACGAAAGCGCTTCCTGGGGGAACAAAGTTATGTATAAAGAAAATCATGCTGTGCTCAGCCTGCACAAACTTCCCTTTTTCGTCAACAAAAACTACTCTATCGCCATCGCCGTCAAAAGCGAGCCCCAGGTCTGCCTTGTGGTCACGCACCATTTCGGAAAGCTTTTTCAGGTTTTGCGGCAGAGCAGGATTAGGCGAACGATTGGGGAAAGCACCATTTCGATCGCAAAAGAGCTCAACTATCCGATGCCCAAACCTCTGGAGAAATCTGGTTGCGATTCCAGAATAACAACCATTTCCACAGTCAACAACCATTTTCAGGGATCTGGCTGGCGAGGAAAGTTTTTCTAAAAGGTAGGAAAAATATAGCTTTTCCCAGTCTTCATTTATAGTTAGTAATTTGCCCTCGGTTCTTTCAGGGCTCTTTTCCTCTGCGACCAGCTTCGCAATTTTTTGAATATCTTCAGGACGAGGTGGCATTTTCCCAAGGGCGAGTTTTATTCCATTATACTGAGGGGGATTGTGCGAAGCAGTTACCATCAGACCTCCAGAAGCAGCGGTAGTTTCCACAATGAAGTAAAAGAGTGGAGTGGGAACTATTCCCACATCGATAACCCTCAAACCGCCTGCAATCAAACCTTCTATGAGAGCCTTTTTCAAAAAGGGTGTACTCGAGCGTACGTCTCCGCCTACCACTATCACACTTTGAGATTCAAAGAAAGAAGCAAAAGCTTCACCTATTCTGCAGGCCATATTTTCATTGATTTCCTCGGGATAAACACCTCTGATATCGCAGTCTTTAAATATGCTACTCATCGTTTTTGACCTTCAACACTCCCTGTTGTAAAAGATAATTGGTGGCGTCAATTATAGCTCGCTCTGGAGAGTAAACTGGCTGGAAACTTAAAAGCTCTCTTGCTTTTTCTATCGACATACAGCAACCCTGACGCACGTGATGGTAGGCTTCTTTGGGGAAACCAAACTGTTCTGCATAGTCTTCCAGCTGAATGCATTTGAAACGCAACTCTCTACCAAAAAGCGAAGCAAAAAATACACCCATTCCATAAAAAGTCATAGCATGCGAAGCTCCACAATTAAAGCTTTCACCAGTAGCTTTTTTTCGGTGTTTCAAGGCTTTTACAAATAGTTGAGCAACATCAAAAGGATGAACGTGATGCAGGGTCGAAAAGCCTCCGTCAAGCAAAAAGATTTCTTCACCATCAATGATTTTTTGTAATGTCTCAGGGTTATGGTCACCAAAAGGCGTAACGAAGGTTTTGCCGGCACCGGTAATGTGACCAGGGTGTATCAGGACCACGGGAAACTTCCCAGCGTGACAGGCCTGCAGCAGTCTCTCCTCTATCAGCACTTTTTTACGAGCATAATCGTTGAGGGGATTGCGGGGATGGTTTTCTTCAACAGGCACTTTTTGAACAGGTCCATAGACCCAGGCTGTACCACAGGAAAGAAGCAGGGTATCAGTTCCCGAAAGGAGGTCAATGAGATAGTCAGCACTTCGAGGCTCAAAGCAAATCAAATCAATAATTGCTTCTGGTTCATGCTTTCTGATAATTTCTTGCAACTGACCATCCTGTTCGTCACGGGCACGGTCAATGGTTTCAGTGTGAACCCTCGAGAAAAGAAAGTTCTGAGGGAAGGGCCTGGTTAATCCTCTGCTCAAAACAGCTACTTCATAATCTTCACTTACAAGCATTGGTACCAGAAAGCTTCCTATATGGCCGGTGCCACCAATCACCAAAACTTTGCCCTTTTTAATCATCTTTTCAGTCCTCTACAAATGTTCGAGTTTTCTCTATTATATAAAGCTCCAGCTTCTGATACAATGATTAGCGGAGCAACTTTTCTTGAGAAAGTCTTTGGTCATATTTGTGACGTATCGGCTTTTACGCTTTTAGCGAGGTACATCAAATTAGAGAAGGGGTGTTTTCGAAAAATGCAACAGGAATGGAAGGAAATTCTAAAGGCGACTTCAATTGACAAAATTATGGAAGTAGCCTATCAGGAACACATTCTGGTTCCCGCTTTCAATATTGCCCATCTCCCTATGGTGAAAACCATATTTGACGTTCTGAGAGGAACCCGTACTTTTGCTTTGCTGGAAGTATCTCGTCCTGACATTATGCGTTTCGGTGCTAAGAGCTTTAAAGCGGTTAAGGAAGAATATACCCGCTGGGAGGACCCTTCCTTAGCTCGTTTGCACCAGGACCATGTTCCCGTTATTGATGAGGAAGGAAATCCTGTAGACTGGAGAGAACTCATTCAGGAAGCATTGCAGCTTGGTTATCATTCGGTAATGATTGATGGCTCTCGTCTGCCTTTTCAGGATAATATCAGAGTTACCCGTGAAGTGGTGTCCATGGCTCATCCCCAAGGAGTATGTGTGGAAGCTGAGCTTGGAGCGGTCCTGGGACACGAAAAAGGCCCTCTACCTCCTTACGAAGAGCTTTTTGCTTCAGGAAAAGGCTTTACCTCTCCTGAGGAGGCAGAAAGGTTTGTTAAGGAAACAGGGGTGGACTGGCTTTCAGTAGCGGTAGGAAACATTCATGGTGCAATAAGTGGAGCTGCCAAAGACCAGAAGAAAGTAGAAGCACGTCTAAACATAGAGTGGCTAAAGGAAATAGCAACCCGTACACAAATACCTTTGGTTTTACATGGGGGTTCGGGTATCAGGAAGGAATATGTTCAGGAAGCTATTCACAATGGTATTACCAAAATCAACGTGGGAACGGAAATTCGCCAGGCCTACGAAAGAGGTCTGAAGGAGGGCGGTAGCATAGAGAGTGCTCAGAACATTTTGAAAGACAAACTTTTCGAACTTATAGAAGAATACTACGAGATAAAGGGTTCAGCTCTAAAACTGGCTGAAGCTCTCAAGGAGGTCTGTTAGAAAATGGAATATCCTCATCTTTTCTCAACATTCATGATTAAAAAGGTGGAGCTCAGAAATCGTGTCGTGATGCCGCCTATGGCTACCAATTTGGGTAGTGCATTTGGAGAGGTAACTCCAGAGCTTATAGAATACTATCGCCTCAGAGCCGCTGGTGGGGTCGGACTCATTGTTATAGAAAATGCTCAGGTGGATATGTATCAAGGGAGGAGCTTAACATCCCAAATAGCCGTAGATGATGATAAATTTTTAGCAGGACTAAGAGCCCTTGCTGAGGCAATACACGCTGAAGGAGCAAAAACGTTTCTGCAAATTCAACACGGTGGAAGACAGTGTACACCCTCAACAACTTCTGGTCTCCAGCCAGTAGCCCCATCTCCTATTGCCTGTAAGTTCCTTGGTGTGGAGCCAAGAGAGTTAAGTACAGACGAAATTAAGTCTTTGATTAACAAATTTATTCAAGCTGCTTTGAGAGCGAAGCTAGCAGGCTTTGATGGGGTAGAGATTCATGCTGCACACGGCTACTTGATCAACGAATTTCTATCACCTTATACCAATAAGCGTTCCGATGAATATGGAGGAAGCTTCGAGAACAGATTACGCTTTCTTGACGAGATAATCGAAGGAATAAACCAGTTCGCCGGGGAAAACTTTGTAGTGGGGGTTCGCCTCGGCGTGGATGAGTTCGTGCCAGGAGGAATTGACCTTGAACAGGGCAAAGCCATTGCCAAGCATCTCGAAGAGAAGGGGATCGATTACTTAAGCGTGAGCTGTGGAATATATGAATCGGTTAGCACCATTATAGAACCAGTAAATTATGAAGAGGGCTGGCGGGTTTATCTGACTGAAGCGATAAAGAAAGAAGTTTCTTTGCCCGTTGTAACGGCTGGAGTTATAAGACATCCCGAGTTTGCGGAAAAAATCCTTGCCGAAGGCAAAGCAGATTTAGTAGCCATAGGAAGAGGTTTGATAGCTGATCCAGAATGGCCCAACAAAGCTTTTCGAGGAGAAGAAGAGCACATAAATTATTGTATAAGCTGTAATGTGGGTTGCATAGGGGAACTTTTTGCAAACGGCAAGGTACACTGTGCAATAAACCCTTGGGCAGGAAGGGAGTTTTTGTGGGGTAAACAGCATATGACCACTTGCTCCAAGAAGGTGGTAGTTGTAGGCGGAGGCCCAGCCGGGATGGAAGCAGCAATGTTATGTGCTCAGCGGGGACATAAAGTCATCTTAATTGAAAAGGAAATGAAGCTGGGTGGACAACTTCTGCTTGCAGCTTCCGCACCAGGCAAAGATAAAGTTCTCTGGTTCCTTCAATATATGGAGAAAATGCTCCAAAAGTTTAAAGTCCGGGTAATTACTGGCGAAGAAGCTACCGCAGATAAAATTTTGGCCATGGAACCTGATGTGGTATTTGTTGCAACAGGTGGCGAACCTATAATGCCTGAATTTTCGCAACTCGACTTCACCATCAGTGCAACTGCCTGGGATATATTAAAGGGCAAGATCACGCCCTCGAATAAAGAAGTGGCAATTATAGGTGGGGGTATGGTAGGTTGTGAAACTGCACTGTATCTCTCGGAGCTGGATAACAAAGTATACCTTTTAGAGATGCTACCCCAGCTTGCCCAGGATGCAGAAATTATAACTCGCGTAGAGCTCCTGAAGGAACTAAGTGAAAGAGGTAACATAACCATTATGAGCAATACCAAATGTATAGATGTAATTGGAGAAAAGGTAATATATCTCTGTGAGGCTGATCCTCAAACCTCTGAATTACATGTTGATTACTTAGTTTTTGCTCTGGGTACTCGACCACGACGAGAACTCTTTGAGGCTTTGAAAGAAAAAATTAATGAGATATATCTTATAGGTGATGCAAAGAGTCCACGCAAAATTTATCACGCAGTTTTAGAAGCGGCGAATTTTGCACGCCAGGTATAGGAACATCAGATCTAAGGTGTATGCATTGTGTTAGAAATTCTTGTGATCGCTTTTGGGCTGGGACTCGATGCTTTTTCGCTTTCTATGGTGTTTGGGATATGTCAAAAGGCATGTCCTCTGGGGGCGAAGCTGCGTCTCTCGCTTTCTTTCGGGGCATTCCAATTTGGAATGCCCATCCTGGGTTTCTTTGCCGGAACCACAGCCCTGCGCTATGTTTTCAGCTTTGACCACCTGGTGGCTTTTCTGATTCTGCTCCTTGTAGGTATCAAAATGTTTTGGGAAGGCTTGAAAAACAGACCTGAAAAAAATGTGGACTTCAGCAAAGGAATAGCTCTACTTTTAGCTTCTCTGGCTACCAGCATTGATGCGCTGGCAGTGGGATTTTCATTTGCATTTTTAGGGAATGCCATATATGCGCGTGCTCTGGTTATAGGAGTGGTATGCGCGTTGATGAGCTACATCGCGGTATCGCTGGGACACCGCTTTGGTAGAGCCCTCATACCCCATCCTGAACTTCTGGGTGGAGTAGCTATAATAGCAGTGGGAATAAAGATTCTACTGGAAGGGTAATGATTGTTGCCTTGGTAGTAACCTGGTTTGGTTTTTGTCACCCTTCTTTTCCACTCCGGAGTGGAAAAGAAGGGTGGTTGCGTTACATTCAGTTTTAAGTCCCTCTTGAGGAGGAATAGTCATCGATTGCTTTTCGGATAGCTTTTATATGCTCAGCCGTAGTTCCGCAACAACCTCCAATTATATTCACTGGCACTTTGATTAATTCCTGAGTTACCCGGGCAAAGTCCTGAGGGGTCTCGGTATACAAAATTTGGTTACCATCAACCTGGGGTATTCCTGCGTTAGGTTTACAAGAAATAAAGCCCTGATAATGTTTGCGCAATTCCTTTACAAGGAAGCGCATTTCATAAATGCCGGTTCCACAGTTGGAGCCGATAGCCACTATGGGTAAATTCCGCAAGGTAGAGGCTACCTTTTGAGGGGTTTCCCCCATCAGAGTGGTAAAGTTACCATTTCCCCGTCTTTGAAAGGTCAAACTGACTATGACCTCGGTTTTCAACTCCAGAGCCACTTCTGCAGCGATCAAGGCTTCCTGCAGAGAGGAAAAAGTTTCCAGGTGAAAAATTGCGACACTTTCCTCCCTTAGGATTTCCATCTGTTCCCTGAAGGTGTCTCTGGCCTTTTCTTCAGCCAGATCCCCAAAGGGTTCTAGAAACTCCCCCAGAGGCCCTATCGAGGCAGCCAGTAAAACATTCTTTCTAAGGGCTTCCTTTGCAATTTGCACCGCTCTCTGGTTTATAAGCCGTATCTTATCTTCAAGCCCATGTTTTTTAAGCTGCAAACGATTAGAGCCAAAGGTGTTAGTCTGAATCATATCTGATCCAGCTTCCACATAACTTATGTGTACTGCCAAAACTTCTTCAGGGTGCGAAATGTTCCACTCATCCGGTGGGTGCCCGGTTCCGAGACCCTTTTCCTGAAGGCGGGTACCCATTGCACCGTCGAAAACAACGATTCCTTTTTTTAACCTTTCACGCAGCATATGTTCCTCCTTTTACCTTAATATTTTTCAATAATGATACAATAAAAAGAAAAAATATCTTGAGGAGAGGTGTAAAGATGTATCTTCTGGGAACAGACATTGGAACTCAAGGAACCAAAACAGTAATGGTTGATGAAAAGGGTAATTTTGTTACTGACGCTTTCCGTGAATACCAGGTGATAACTCCCCGACCTTCCTGGGCAGAGCAATGGCCTGATGTATGGCTTGAGGCGGTAGTGGAAACCATTGCTGAGTGTGTAAAGAAATCAGGGGTTAAGCCACAAGAAATAGCTGGACTGGCTTTGAGCGGTCTCTACGGGGGTTCTGGAATACCAGTAGATGAGAAAGTGCAGCCTCTGTATCCCTGCCTCATCTGGATGGACCGAAGAGCTCGCAAGGAAACCCAGTGGGTTAAAGATAATGTGCCTCTGGAAAAGATTTTTGGCGTAACTGGCAATTATGTGGATTCATACTATGGTTTTACTAAAATGATGTGGATACGTAACAACCTCCCTGAAATATGGAATAAAATCTACCAGTTTGTTACTCCTAAAGACTATGTCATACATCGTTTTACGGGAAATTTAATTACTGATTTTTCTTCGGCCGGCAACATTGGGGGAGTTTTTGATATTCACAAGCGTACCTGGTCAGACGAGATGTGTGAAATCCTGGATATTCCCCGCAGGATGCTACCTGAAGTAATTCTTAAGTCTTCGGATGTAGCTGGAAAGCTCAACAAGGAATTCGCTCAGGCTATGGGACTTCTTGAGGGAACACCAGTAGTAGCAGGTGGAGTTGATGCTCCGGTAGCTCAACTTTGTGCAGGAGTCCTTGAGCCGGGAGAACATGTTGCCATGGCAGGTACCTCCATGTGTTGGGGTACCGTCCACGGTGGAGAATATTTAACTCCAGGTTTGGTCAGTTTTCCGTATGTCGTTTACGATGATAAGCTCATCTATACTTTTGGTGGAAGCGCAACTTCTGGTGCGCTTGCTCGCTGGTTCAGAGATCAATTTGGTCGTTACGAAAAAGACGTGGAGAAAAATACCGGCATATCTGCCTACACCTTGCTTGAGTTGCAAGCAAAAGATATCGCTCCAGGCAGTTCAGGTATTCTGGTTTTGCCATACTTTATGGGCGAGCGTTCGCCTATCTGGGATCCCGATGCAAGAGGGACCATTCTGGGTCTTTCTCTCTATCATAACCGTGCCCACGTTTATCGGGCTATGCTTGAGGCAGCTGCTTATTCACTACGTCACAATATGGAAGAGGCCCTTAAGACTGGAATGAAACTTAATCCCGAGTGCTGGATCGTGGGAGGTGTTGCTCGTTCCAGCTTCTGGGTGCAGATATTTGCCGACGTAACCGGGTTTAACATGAAGCGTCTTTCCAAAGACGTCGAAGCACCTTTCGGAGATGCCTTTCTTGCTGGTCTTGGCACGGGAGTAATCGATAAACCGGAAAGAATAAAGGATTGGGTAAGTTTCAGGCCAGTCATTGAAGTCGATCCTGAGCGCCACCAAACTTACACTCGTTACTATGAGTTATTTAAAGAGCTTTATCGGTCAACCCGGGAAGTGATGCAAAAACTGGCCGAACTTTCGGGCAGTGCTTGACTTGTGTGAAGAAAGCGAGCTAAAAGGTCTGTTGGGGAATCCCCAACAGACCTTTTTAAAAGGAGAAGCAAATCAAGATGAATTTGGATGCACTTTTTTCAATCAACTGTGGAATGTACGTTATCTCTTCTTTCTTTGAAGAGATAAAGAGCGGTTGTATTGTCAATGCCGCAGTTCAGGTTGCTGCTTTTCCGCCCCAAATCATAGCCAGTTTAAACAAAGAGAGTTACACTCAAGAACTCATAAAAGAGAGTGGTTATTTTGGGATTTCCGTGCTGGAGAAGGACACACCCCTTCAAATCATCGGCCTTTTCGGGTTTAAAAGCTGCAGAAACTTTGATAAATTTGCCGAAGTAAAACATTTTAAAGGCAAAACAGGAGCCCCCCTGCTTTCTGAATACAGTGTGGCTTACATAGAAGCTAAAGTAATCAAATCCTGGATGCAAGGACTCACTTTATATTCCTGGGAGAAGTAGTCGAAACAGACTTTTTGGATCTTTCCAAAGAAAGCATGACTTATAGCTATTACCGCGACGTTAAAGGGGGTAAGGTACCACGTACTACAGCTACTTATCACGAAGGTGAAGAAGTCGCGGTTGTTTCAGAGCGCTACCGCTGTAAAATATGTGGCTATGTCTATGACTCTCGCTTCGGTGACCCTGACTCAGGGGTTAATCCCAACACCCCGTTTGTGGAACTACCTGAGGACTGGGTCTGCCCCATATGCGGAGCCGGAAAAGACCAGTTCGAGAAACTGTGATTTTTGGCGGGAGCTCCAGCAAACCTCCGTAAACGAAGGGAATTAAAGATTACGTTTAGCGAACTGAAACCCATAGCTATTTCAGCAATTACCGGGTGCAAAACTCCCAGAAAAGCGAGGGGCAGAGCAACAAGATTGTAGAAAAAGGCCCAGAAGAGATTTTGCTTGATTTTTTTAAAGATAGCTTTAGATAAGAGAAACGCTTCCTTTAAGGAATTTAAGTCATTGCGTACAAGAATTATATCTCCGCTTTCCTGGGCTATGTTGGTACCAGCTCCCATAGCTATTCCCACATCGGCCTTTTTGAGCGCGGGAGCATCATTAATGCCATCACCGACCATGGCCACTCTTTCACCCTTCCTCTGATGCTCTTCGATAATCCTCATTTTATCCTGAGGCAAAAGTCGGGAGACTACTTCTTCTATGCCAAGGCTCCGAGCTACCTCGAAGGCAGCCCCTTCACTGTCACCGGTAAGGAGAATAATCTTTTTACCCATGCTTTTTAGACGGCTTACGCTTTCTTCACTTCCTTCTTTGATGATGTCCTTAAACTCGAAAACTCCCCAGAGCTCCTTGCGGGTAAAAACAATTACTGTAGTGTTTGTCTTTTTAAGGAACTTAGAGCAGGAATGATCAAGGCTTTCGGGCTTGTTCTCTTCAAAAAAGCGGTGATTACCTATAAATACTTTTTCGCCGTCTACAGAGCCTGTAATACCCCTTCCTGGTTCAACCTTGAAACCCTCTATTTGTGGAAAAGTGCTAGGTTTCAGTCCCTTTTTTTCTGCGTACTCAACGATTGCCCTGCTCAAAGGATGTTCTGAACGTTCTTCAAGTGCATACACTGCTCCCCAGAAGCGATCTAGAGATACAGAAGAATTCAAAAAGAGCTCCACCACCTCTGGCTTCCCTATGGTTAGAGTCCCTGTTTTGTCAAGAAACACGGTCTTTATTTCCCTAAGAAGTTGGATGGCCCGAGCATCCCTGAAAAGAATACCTCGTTTTGCGCCAATTCCACTTCCCACAAGTAACGCCATTGGCGTTGCCAAACCCAAAGCACAGGGGCAGGCAATAACCAGGGTGGAAATGCCCGCAAAGAGAGCTCTCGAGAAAGAATCGAGGTTTGGAGGTACCCAGGGCAACAGCTTGCTCCAGGTAAGGACGGCATTTTGCAACACTTCTGGAAAGAAATACCAGATCGTAAATGAAGCCAATGCCAGACTCAAGACAAACGGGGTAAAAAAACCCACAACTTTATCAGCAAAAGCTTGAATTGGCACTTTGCTACTTTGCGCCTCTTTAACCAGTTCTATAACCTGACTCAAAAAGCTTTCTCTTCCTGTCCGAACGATCCTGGCCTCCACAAATCCTTCCAAGTTAATCGTACCGCCTATGACGAAATCACCTTCCTGTTTAACGGTGGGAAGAGATTCTCCGGTAACCATGGACTCATCCACCGTGGTTCTACCGGACAAAATTATCCCATCTTGGGGAATTTTTTCACCGGGCTTTATCACTACCTGATCACCAACTTTGAGTTTTTCTGCTACTACGTCGACAATTTTTCCTTCGCCCTTTTTCAGATGTGCTATCTGAGGTTTCATTTCAAGCAGAGCAGCTATTTCCTGGGTAGCTCGATGCCTGGAAGAAGCTTCAAGAAAGCGTCCAATGAGATGAAAAGCAACAATCATTGCTCCAACACCAGCAAAGCTTTCCACCGGCTTACCCAGTGATCTAATCACACCGGAAAAATAAGCAGCCAGAGAGCCAGCAGTGACAAGGGTATCCATATTTGTCTTGCCCTTTAGAATCAACTTCCCAGCTTGGCGTATGCTATCGTAATTAACGATGAATATGACCGGAAAACTTAAAAGCAATTCCCAGCCAAGGTAAAAAGCTATTTCAACTCCCGCCACCATCTTAAACAACATCAAAACAACAAGAGGTGCGGTGAAAATCCAGCTTAGAAATAGCTTTTGCCTGGCCCTGAAAAGTTCTTTATGGTCGCTTTCAGGCTGAACTTCACGATCCTCTTTTACATGGTATCCAAGGCTTTCGATAAAGTCTTTTATAGTTGAGTACTGGATTTGCTCCGGTTGAAAAGTGATGATTGCAGTTTTTGGAAGGAGTTCTATTTGAACCTCTTCAACTCCTTCCAGATTTTTAAGTGAACTCTCGATCCCCTTAATACAACTTGGACATTTCATGCCCTCAATTTTCAAGCAAACCCTGGTTAGCTCCGATTCGTCTTCCACTTCATAACCCAGTTCTTTTATTTCCTGTTTAATAGAATCAATATCCGCATTCCTTTTTACTTCAAGTGTTGCTGTCTGAGTCGGGAAACTTACAGAAGCTTTCAGTACATCACTTCTTTTGGCAAGAGTTTTTTCGATGCTGGCAGCACAGCCCGAGCAGTGCATCCCTTTGATTTTTATTTGCCATTTTCTGACCCGTTGATTTTCGTTTCCTTTCACTCTCAATCCCTCCCCACGGGGGTGTGTATCTCATTATATACCCCCGTGGGGAGGGTGTCAAGTTAAGCCACGATTGGCCGAAAAAAGCAACAATCTGGCTGAATGCTGTATAATATCAACAAAAGCACTTGAACTTGAACATGGAGGGAAGAACTATGCTAAATTTTGAATATCAGAATCCTACTAGAGTTATCTTTGGAAGGGACGAGACTAATCGAGTAGGAAAAGAATGCAAAAAGTATGGCAAAAAAATTCTCTTCATTTACGGTCAGGGAAGCATTAAAAAAACAGGTCTCTATGATAAGATACTTTCTCTCCTTAAAGAGGAAGATTTGCTGGTTTACGAGCTTGGTGGAATCAAGCCCAATCCTTTGATTTCCAAGGTAAGGGAAGGAGTTGAAATCTGCAAGCAGGAAAACATTGACTTGGTGCTTGCCGTAGGGGGTGGAAGCGTTCTGGATACTGGAAAAATAGTAGCCCTGGGAGCAAAGTACGATGGTGACCCCTGGGACTTTTTTATAGACAAGGCTGAGCCCAGAGAGAAACTTCCTCTTGCCTGTGTGCTCACCCTTGCCGCAACTGGTTCAGAAATGAATCGTAACGCAGTCATTTCTAACGAAGAAACTCAAGAAAAACTTGCGGTAAAACATCCGGTTCTCTTCCCTGATTTTTCGATTTTAGATCCAGTTAACACTCTCAGCGTACCTCGGGAGCATACCGTATATGGAATCGTAGATATTATGGCTCACGTTTTTGAACAGTATTTCCACCCGGTTCCCGAAACGCCACTCCAGGATCGCTTTGCAGAGGGAATAATGCTTACCCTGATTGAAAATACTCACCGGGTTCTGAAAAAACTCGACGACTATGATGCAAGAGCAAACATAATGTGGTGCAGTACGCTGGCCCTCAACCACCTTATTGAGGCGGGAGCCCATGGTGATTTTGCAACTCACCAGATAGAACATGAACTCAGTGCTCTGTACGATATCCCGCATGGAGCAGGGTTGGCAATTCTTTTCCCGCAGTGGATGAAGTATGTGATAGACGTAATATCTGAAAAATTTGCGCAATTTGCAGAAAGGGTGTGGGGCATTTCCAGAGAAGACAAAGATACAAAGGAGATTGCTCTTGCCGGCATTGAGCGAACCAAGCAGTGGTTCTCCGAGATTGGAGCACCGGTGAGTTTGAAGGAAGTTGGTATTGGTAGAGAAAATCTGGAACGTATGGCCGAACACGCCACTCGCCTGGGTCCGCTTGGTTATACCAAGAAGCTTTACAAGCAGGATGTGCTCAATATTCTGGAGATGTCACTTTAAACTCACAACCAGTTATACGCAAACACCTGACCAGCTCTCAATTAATTGGGAGCTGGGTTGTTTGCCTAAGATCTGTTTGGTAGTCTTTCCTCTTTTGAAAGCCCGCACCCAGCAGAAAAGCCTGGTAAAAGTTTAATTTTTGGCCTTCCCTGGGCCCTTTCGGGAATAAAGCTCTCCACCTTTGGGGTTATAAATTTACATGGATAAATTTCGTAAAAGGGCTTTTATACTATTAATCCTGCTAATAGCTTTCTCCTTTTTCGTACCTTCTTTTGCATTTGCCGAACAGCCTATAATCTGGGTACCCC
>CAZMZG010000032.1:0-18827 GCA_964570785.1 uncultured Atribacterota bacterium
TGGTGCCGATGGCGTTATTGTGGTAGCTCCCTCTGACAGAGCACCCTTTGCGATGCGCATTTTCAATGCAGATGGCAGCGAGGCCGAGATGTGTGGAAATGGCATCCGCTGCTTTGCCGTTTATCTCTGGAAAAAAGGTAAAGTAGCTGATAAAGAATTTCCCGTGGACACCAAGGCGGGAATTATTGTCCCTCGTATTACCGAGCGTGATGGACAGCTTGCAGTGAGAGTGAACATGGGCAAGCCCAGGCTTAGGGCTTCGTCTGTACCCATGGGTATTGATGCTGAACGGGTTGTGGATTATCCATTACAGGTGGAGGGGAAAACCTTTAAGCTGACTGTGGTTTCCATGGGTAATCCTCATGCGGTTGTTTTCGGCCTGCCTGATGAGTGGGAGAAGATAGGCGAAAAAATTGAAAAACACCCCCTTTTTCCCCGGAGAACCAATGCGGAGTTTGTGGAGGTCTTCAACAAGCAGGAAGCACTGGTTAAAGTGTGGGAGAGAGGGGTGGGTCCAACCCTTGCCTGCGGGACTGGAGCCTGTGCAGTTCTAGTAGCCGGTGTTTTGAAGGGGGTGCTCGATAGGGAAGCGCGGATTCACCTTCCTGGAGGTACCTTGCTTGTGTCATGGCCTGGTGATCAGAGCGAGGTTTTTATGGAAGGGCCTGCGGAAGAGGTTTTTGAAGGAAAGCTAAGCGAGGAGGTTCTCAAAGCATGGAGGTAGCTACCCGTATCAAGAAACTGCCACCTTATCTTTTTGCGCAGATTGAGCAGAAAATAGCGGAAGAAAAGAAAAAAGGCCGTGAAATACTGGACCTGGGGATTGGTGACCCTGATTTAGCAACTCCTCCTTTTATCATCGAGAAACTCTGCGAGGAAGCGCGAAAATCCCAGAACCACCGTTATCCTTCCTACCGGGGTCTTTATAAATTCAGAGAAGCGGTGGCTGAGTGGTATCTGCGCCGCTTCGGTGTGAAGCTGGATCCGGAACGGGAGGTGGTCTCCTTAATCGGCTCCAAAGAGGGTATAGCCCATTTTGCCTGGTGTGTGGTGGACCCCGGCGACATAGTTCTGGCCAGTGACCCGGGTTATCCGGTTTATAAAATAGGGACCATGCTGGCCGGGGGAATCCCGCTGGAGTTGCCCCTGCTCCCGGAAAACGATTTTCTGCCTGATTTTAGCCGCTTCCCGCGGGAAGTTCTGGAAAAAACCCGGCTGGTTTTCATCAACTATCCTAACAATCCAACTTCTCAGGTGGCTTCCCTTGATTTTTTTAAAAAAGTGGTGGAACTTGCTCAACGCTATAATTTCATAATCGCTCATGATCTCGCCTACTCAGAAATCGCTTTTGACGGCTACCGCGCTCCTTCCATACTGGAGGTTGAAGGCGCCCAGGAGGTGGCTATCGAGTTTCATTCGCTTTCTAAAACCTTCAACATGACTGGCTGGCGAATAGGATTTGCGGTGGGCAACGAACAACTGATAGAAGCTCTGGGTAGAATCAAAACCAATGTAGATTCGGGCATCTTTAATGCCATCCAGTGGGCTGGAGTGGAGGCTCTTTCCCGCACGGAAGAGGTACTGGAGTGGTTGCTGCCCATTTATCGGAAAAGAAGAGACCTGGTGGTGAGGACTCTTTCCAGGGTTGGTATCGAAATAAAACCGCCCAGAGCGACTTTTTACGTGTGGATTCCTGTCCCCTCGGGCTTTGATTCCCTGGGTTTTGCAAATTTTCTGCTTGACAAGGCTGGAGTGGTGGTTACTCCTGGCATCGGCTTTGGAAGGTATGGTGAGGGCTTTGTCAGGATTTCTCTAACCACTCCTGATACGATTCTTGAGAAGGCTATGAACAGGGTGGAGGAGGCATTAAGGAGGTATTAATCAAATGAAGGTTGTAGTGCAGAAATTCGGAGGAACTTCGGTACATACCCGCGAACTTCGTGAAAAAGCAGTGCAAAAAATCAAGCAAGCACTCGATAAAGGCTTTTCCACCGTGGTTGTGGTCTCGGCCATGGGGAGAAAAGGATCTCCCTATGCCACTGACACTTTAATCGGTCTTGCTAAGGAGGAGTTTTTGCAGGTAGAGCCAAGAGAGCTGGATCTTTTGATGTCCTGTGGGGAGATCATCTCCACTGTGGTCATGACTCAGGCCCTGAGAAGGCAAGGGCTGTGCTCCATAGCTCTTACTGGTGGGCAGGCTGGAATAATTACCGATGCTAACTTTGGGGATGCCAGAATTCTCCGAGTGGAGCCGGAGCGCATTCGCAAATATCTCGAAGAAGGTTATGTGGTTGTAGTGGCAGGTTTTCAGGGCATTACCGAGGAAGGCGACATAACCACTTTGGGTCGAGGAGGAAGCGACACCACTGCTGTGGTCCTTGGTGCAGCGCTTGATGCGGAATTTGTGGACATTTTTACCGATGTAGAAGGGGTAATGACTGCTGACCCCCGCATCGTTCCTGAAGCCCAAACCCTAAAAGGCCTCACTTACACCGAAGCTGTAGAAATCGTGCAGCAGGGGGCAAAAATTATCCATCACAAAGCCATGAGTGTGGCCCGGGAGTACCGGGTGCCCCTCAGGGTGCGTAGTCTGACCCACGAGGGAGAGGGCACTATCATCTGCGATATAAAATATCTTATGGAGCGGGGTATACGGGGTACAGGATTGCGTCCTCTCTATAGTATTGCTTATCGCTCTGGGTTGGCCCAGGTGGTGATACCGCTTGGCAGGAGGCCTGAGGACAAGCTCCGTGCCTTTAGCTCTCTGGCTCAAAAAGGTATCAGCATAGACCTCATTAACCTCTTCCCCGATAATACCGCTTTTGTGGTGGAGGAACAGTGTTCTTCCTTAGTTAAAGAAATTTTGGAGCGGGCAGGTTTTGCAGTTACCATCAATGCGCCCTGCGCCAAGGTGTCCCTGGTGGGCTTTGAAATGGCTGACCGACCCGGAGTTATGGCACAGCTCGTTGAAGCCCTGCAAGAGTCAGGAATTGAAATCTTGCAAACCGGGGACTCTCATGTGACCATTTCCTGCTTAATTTGGGGAAAAGACATGGAACGGGCTATTCAGGCCTTGCACCGGAAATTTCAGCTCAATGAATTGTGTTGAGGGGGTTTTGAAATGAAGGAATGGGGCAGTCTTCTGACTGCGGTGATAACTCCGTTTAAAGAGGACCTGGCGATTGATTACCAGGGTTTTCGCCGGATACTGGACTTTTTGATGCTCAATGGTTCGGACGGCGTGGTGGTTTCCGGAACTACCGGGGAATCGCCCACTCTCACTCATGAAGAGAAATTGCGTCTTTTTGAGGTAGCCCTTGAGGAAGTGGGTGATCGTGGAACAGTAATAGCTGGAACCTGTAGTTACAGCACCCGGGATTCGATAAAGCTCAGCAAAGAAGCTGAAAAGCTGGGAGTACATGGCCTTCTGGCGGTAGCTCCTTACTATAACAAGCCTCCGCAGGAGGGTCTTTATCAGCATTTTAAGGCCATAGCGGAGGCGGTGGGTATACCTATCATGCTTTACAACATACCTTCAAGGACGGGAATAAATATCAACCCTGAGACTGTAGCTCGTCTTGCTGAAATACCCAACATTGTTGCCATCAAAGAGGCTTCAGGGAGCGTGGATCAGCTCTCTTGCGTACAGCGGATGACTCCTCAGGATTTTGCCATTTATAGTGGAGACGACAACATGACTCTCACCGTTCTTGCTCATGGTGGGAAGGGAGTGGTCAGCGTTGCCGCCCATCTGGTTGGAAAACGAATAAAAGAAATGATTGGTTCCTTTGAGAAAGGAGAAGTTGGTAAAGCAATAAAGATTCACCTCGAACTTTATCCTCTTTTCAAAGGTATCTTCATCACCACCAATCCCATTCCTGTGAAGTATGCACTTAGTCTCGCTGGAAAAAGCAGCGAGTGGGTGCGCCCGCCTCTCTGTACCATGAGTCGTGAGCAGAAGGAAAAACTCAAAAATATTCTTAAGGAAGTCAATTGTCTCGCTTGATTTTTGCAAGACTTGGTGTTTTAATGTAATATACGTTTACTGAAGTAAATAGTGGGTAAAGGCAAAGAAGGGGAAAGCATCTTCTGAAGGGCACAGCGAGGGAACTCCGTGGTGGATAGGTTCTCCCCTGAGGAAGAGTTTTTAGAGCCCTGGAGCCGGTCCTGAAGAAAGGGATGTTTAATCCCAAGTAGGGTTATCCCGGGTTTTCCCGTTACCTCATACGAGTAAAGCAGGGTGGCACCGTGCGCTGCTTGGAGCAGTGTACTCCTGCCGCTAAAGAGGCCTCGTCCTGAGCGACGAGGCTTTTTGTTTGAATGGGGGGAATAACAGAATGGGCAAGATAAAAGTAGGAATAGTTGGTGGAAGCGGTTACACCGGGCTTGAACTTTTGCGCATTTTAAGCCTGCATCCTCTGGTGGAAGTGGTCTGGATTTCCAGCGAAAGTTTTGCTGACGAAAGCCTGGAACAATACTGTTCTGCCTGGATAAAGAGGACATCTCTTAAATTTTTGAGCCTTGGGAAGCAGGGAATGCCTTCTCCAGTCGATACGGTTTTCCTGGCTCTACCCCACGGAGAGTCCATGAATTATCTAAAGCTCTTTGACTCTAAAGTGAGAGTAATCGATCTGAGTGCTGATTTTCGCTTTAAAAGCAGAGAAGCTTATGAAAGGGTTTACGGCGTTACCCACCTTGAGCCTCTGGCGCTTGAGGAAGCAGTGTATGGCATACCTGAGATCTACGGAAAGAAAATAGCTCGGGCTCGGCTGGTGGCCAATCCTGGCTGTTATCCCACTTCGGTGATCATTCCGGTTTATCCTTTGCTAAAAGAAGGATTTGTGGAAGAGGATATCATCGTGGATAGTAAGTCCGGAGTAAGCGGTGCCGGAAAAAAGCCCCGGGAAGCCACTCACTTCTGCGAGGTTTCCGGGAGTTTTAAGGCTTACGGGGTTGGCAGACACAGACATCAACCGGAAATGGAAGAGAAGCTGAGTGAGCTTTGCGAAAAAGAGGTGAAGGTTACTTTTGTTCCTCATCTTCTCCCTGTGAAAAGAGGTATCTTGAGTACCATTTATCTGAGATTGAGAAGAGAAGTTTCTGAACAGAACATTTTTGAGCTTTTCAAAGCTTACTACCAGGACTGGTATTGGGTGAGAATATTCTCTCCAGGTAACTTTCCGGAAATAAAATGGGTGGTTGGTTCCAACTTTATTGATATTGGCTTTTTGAAAGTAGGCCATCAACTCATACTGGTTTCAGCCATTGATAACCTTACCAAGGGGGCCTCTGGGCAGGCAGTCCAGAATATGAATATCATGTTTGGTATTGATGAAAAAGTTGGTCTTCCTGAAAGTATCCTGTATCCCTGAGGAGGTATGTCGAAAGTGGAATGGAAAGTTTTGCAAAATAGCCTGGACGAGGTGAGGGGGATATACGCTCAGGGAGTGAAATGTGGTATTAAGAAAGACAAAAAGGACCTGGCGGTTATTTATTCTAACCCTCCTGCCAAAGCCTGGGGGGTCTTTACTCAAAATCTTTTTCAAGCCGCACCAGTGGTGGTAACCAGAGAACATCTCCGCAAGGCGTCTACCATTCAGGTTCTGGTGGTAAACAGTGGCATAGCCAATGCCTGCACCGGGGAACGGGGAGTTGAAGATGCCCAGGAAGTTGCTAAGGAAGCAGCTCTGGTTTTTGGTGTTCCCGACCTTTCCTGGGTGAGTGTTGCTTCCACTGGCGTAATTGGAGAGTTACTTCCAGTAGATAAAATAAAGCAGGGTCTTAGAGATATTCGTTCCTTGTTTCCCAGCCAATCCTCAGGACACAATGCAGCGCTGGCAATTATGACTACGGACACTGTTCCCAAGGAGAGAGCAGTAGAAATTAAAACACCTCAGGGTGTGGTTCGCATTGCCGGTATCGCCAAGGGGGCAGGAATGATAAAGCCCAATATGGCCACCATGCTGGCCTTTATTGCTACCGATGCTGACCTGGAGATATCCTTATTACGCTCTTTACTCTTTGGGGCTGTAGAGCAGAGCTTCAACAGAATAACTGTTGATGGGGACACCAGCACCAACGACATGGTGCTTTTTATGAGCAACGGGGCCAGCGGAACTCCCCTGATAGATGACAGGAACCCTGTTGTTCCAGTCTTCAAGGAAGCTCTGTTCTGGCTGACCAGAGAGCTTGCCAAAGATATCGTTAAGGATGCTGAAGGAGCGACTAAATTCGTAACCGTTGAAGTGCGAGGTGCTCGGAGTAGAGAAGAGGCCCGCCTCTGCGCTTATGCAATTGCTGAATCGCCTCTGGTGAAGACAGCATTTTTTGGTGAAGACCCCAACTGGGGAAGAATTCTCGCTGCTGCGGGACGTTGTGGAGCAAAATTCTCACCCCAGGAAGTGAAGCTGGAAATCAATGGGCAGCTTTTCGTAGAGCGGGGTGTTGCTGCAGAGGTTTCCAGGGAAGTGCTCGAGAAAATCATGCAAAACAAGGAACTTCACGTGTTGCTGGATCTTGGCTCTGGTAATGCCTCTTTTCAGGTTTGGACCTCTGATTTCTCTCTGGACTATGTGAAAATTAACAGTCATTACACTTGATTTTGAGGTGTTGGAAATGAAGGCAGTTCTTAAAATAAGTGGTAAGGGAATGGAGCTTGATGATTCTCTCCTTTTAAAACCCATAGCAGAGCTTTTTAAGAAAGGAGTACCGGTTGCTCTTGTCCACGGTGGAGGAGTCCAGATATCTTCCTTTATGGAAAAGATGCACCGCAAGCCTGTTTTTGTAGATGGATTGAGAGTAACTACTGAAGAGGATATGGAAGTCACGGAAATGGTTCTTTCCGGCTTGATTAACAAGAAGCTGGTGGGAGGGTTTTCTCGCCTGGGGATCAATGCTTGTGGCATCAGTGGCCGGGATGGCGATCTTCTCGTTGCCAGGAAGGTGGAAAAAGAGAAAGAGGGAAGATTGCTGGACTTGGGCAGGGTAGGAGAGATTGTAAAAGTAAATACTCGGATAATAGATACTCTGTGGCGGGGAGGTTTCTTGCCGGTCATTTCACCCGTTTCCACAGATGAAGAGGGTAATAGCCTTAACGTGAATGCTGACTGGGCAGCCTGCAAGCTTGCTCAGGCGCTGGGAGTGGAGGAGTTATTTCTCTTCTCTGACGTGCCTGGAGTTCTCCGTGCGCTTGAAGACCCCTCTTCTCTCTGCAAGGAGCTTTCTGTTTTTGAGGCTGAGGTTTTGATCAAGAAAGGCGTAATCCAGGGTGGCATGATTCCCAAAGTCGAGATGGCCTGTCAAGTGGTTTGTGGAGGAGTTAACAGGGTGTTCATTGGCTCGGTTGGAGAGCTGGAGAAAGTTTGCGACCTGGACAGGGGGAACCTGCGGGGTACCTGGATAAGGAAGTGAGGTGGTGCGAAGTGATGAGCAGTGATTATTATTTTGAAAAAGAAAAAAAATACCATCTGGGGGTTTATCGTCGCTTTCCGGTGGTCTTTGTTTCAGGAGAAGGTCCTTATCTTTTTGACCTGGAGGGTAACAAATACCTGGACTTTCTGGCGGGTATTGCTGTAAATGTATTGGGCTATAATTTTCCTCCTCTGGTCAAGGCAATTCAGGAAGAGGCAACAAGATTGCTCCATACTTCAAATCTTTTCTACACCTTCCCCCAGATTGAGCTTGCCGAACGTTTGGTCAAGGTCTCGGGGCTTTCCAAAGCTTTCTTTGTGAACAGCGGAGCCGAAGCCAATGAGGTGGCTATGAAGGTAGCCCGCTTTTACGGTCGCAGAAAGCACAAAAAGCGTTTTAAGTTTGTTTCTTTTGAACGTTCCTTTCACGGTCGCACCTTATTAACGCTTGCTGCTACTGGACAGGAGAAATTTCATAGAGATCTGGAACCCCTTCCTTCTGGCATTGCCTATGCCAAATTAAACAACTTGGAAAGTGTTTTGGAAGTCCTTGATGACGAGGTATGTGCTATCATAGTAGAACCTGTGCAGGGAGAAGGAGGGATTTATCCGAGCAGCAAAGAGTTTTTGCAAGGCTTGCGTGAGTTGTGCGACAAAGAAGACATCCTGCTTATTTTTGATGAAGTGCAGTGTGGCATGGGAAGAACAGGTTCCTTCTTTGCTTTTCAGCATTTTGAGGTTAAACCGGACCTGGTAACCCTTGCCAAAGGTTTAGGCGGGGGGTTGCCCATTGGTTGTTGCCTTCTTAGCGAGAAAGTCCTGCCTTTCCTGCACTTAGGGGATCAGGGTAGCACTTTTGGCGGAAACCCGTTGTGCGCCAGGAGTGCCTGTGTGGTTTGTGATGAAGTAAACAGAGAGCCATTCTTGAGAGGAGTAAGTGAAAAGGGAAGCTATTTGGAAGAAAAACTGGAGGATTTACAAGGGAAATATCCGGACCTGGTTAAAGATGTTAGAGGACTTGGTCTCATGTGGGGTGTCGAAATCCCTGGTAGAGCTAAGGAAGTAGCTCAGAGGTTGTTTGAAAATAAAGTGCTTGTTAATGCTTGTAATGATGATGTGGTGAGGTTTTTGCCGCCTCTAATTATAGAAAGGGAACATATTGACTTGGTGATTGATGAATTGGATAAAATTTTAAAGACTCTGTAAGACCTTACAAGTTGGGTTTGATTAAGATTTAATTGGACATTAAAAATTAAGGTATCGGGGAAGAAAATTTTTGAATTGTCTCTCAGGCTGTTCTGCTTTCAGCCTGAAAAAACTGGTTAGCCTTGAATACCGCCTGCTGGGGTGAGGCTAACCTGAGAGGCGGAATAGAAATAACCCAGCCACCTTTAGATAAATCTAAGTCGGGGTGAGTTGAGTTTGCTATGAGCAAAGAAAAAGTAGTGCTTGCTTATTCGGGTGGTTTGGATACCTCGGTTGCTATTCGTTGGTTGCAAGAACAAATGGATGCAGAAGTCTATGCGGTCACTCTGGATCTTGGACAGAGTAAAGACCTTGAAGAGGTACGTAAAAAAGCGCTTGCTGTAGGCGCGAAAGAGGCTTTTGTCTTTGATGTACGCGAAGAATTCTTACAGCGTTTTGTTATCCCTGCCCTCTGGGCACAGGCAGTATATGAAAAGAAATACCCTCTGGCTACGGCACTTTCCAGACCCCTAATTGCAGAGTATTTGGTGAAGGTTGCTAGGGAAAAAGGAGCCCGCTATGTGGCGCATGGCTGTACCGGCAAAGGAAATGACCAGGTACGTATTGAAGTTTCGGTGGCAGCGCTGGATCCATCTCTAAAGGTAATCGCTCCGGCAAGGATATGGGACTGGAGTAGGGAAGAAGAAATTGAATATGCCAATCTTAACGGTATACCAGTTCCTGTCACCACAGGTAGCCCTTACAGCATTGATCAGAATATCTGGGGAAGGAGTATTGAATGTGGAGTGCTGGAAGACCCCTGGGTTGAGCCTCCGGAGGAGGTTTTTGAGTGGACGCGAAGTCCCGTTGAAGCTCCCAACGAGCCTTTGGTCTTCGAGGTGGGCTTTGAAGAAGGAATACCCAAAACCTTAAATGGTCAGTATTATTCGCTGCTTAACCTGGTTGAAGAATTGAATAAGCTGGGAGGTGAGCACGGCTTCGGGCGCATAGACCATCTTGAGAACAGGCTGGTGGGCATTAAGTCGCGTGAGGTCTATGAATGTCCTGCGGCCTTAATTTTGCTGACCGCATATCGGGAAATAGAGAATATGGTGTTACCTCGAGAAGTACTGCATTTTAAGCCCCATCTTGAGGAGCAGTATGCGCAAATCGTCTATGAAGGTCTTTGGTACTCTTTGCTGCGAGAAGCTCTGGATGCTTTTATGGCCAGGTTAGCCAAAAAGGCAAGCGGGGAAGTGCGTTTCAAACTCTATAAAGGAAATCTGCAAGTGGTGGGTCGTCGTTCAGAAAGTTCGCTTTATGACTTTGCTATGGCAACCTATGACAAAGAAGACATCTTTGATCATAAAGCGAGCGAAGGATTTATTAAGCTCTGGAGCTTACCCACCAAAATATACTCCATGGTTGACCGGAAAGAGTGAAATAAGATATGGCAAAGGAAGGGACTTTTCTCTGGGGAGGCAGGTTCGAACAAAAGCCTGATGCTGAAACCGTTGCCTTCTCCACTTCTATCAGAGAAGACTACCGGCTCTACCCCTTTGATATATGGGGAAGCATTGCCCATTGTATAATGCTTGAGCGTGTGGGTATTATCAGCTTGCAAGAAAGAAAGGCACTCTGTGAGGGGCTACGGGTCATATACCGGGAATTGCAAGAAGGTAGGGTGGATCCTGCTTCCTTTGAAGACATTCACAGCCTGGTGGAGCACCGTTTACGGGAATTAAAGGGGCAGGTTGCTAATAAATTGCACACTGCGCGCTCTCGAAATGATCAGGTAGCACTTGATGAGCGACTTTATCTCAGGGAAGTAATTGTTGCGGTTATCGAAAAAATAGCTGCTTTACAGGGCAAAATTCTCGCACAAGCCAAGGCATATCCTGACCTGGTAATGCCTGGGTTTACCCACCTTCAACCAGCACAGCCAGTTCTTTACGCTTACCATTTAATGGCTTATTTTTACATGCTGGAGCGGGACGTGGAACGTCTCTGGGATAGCCTGAAAAGAGTTAATGTTCTTCCCCTTGGAGCGGGTGCGCTGGCAGGTACTTCCCTGCCCATAGATCGTGAGTACGTGGCTTCTCTTTTGGCTTTCCCGAAGGCCCAGGAAAATGGCATGGATGCAGTTTCCGATCGGGACTTCATTCTGGAATTTCTTTTTGACCTTTTGTCGCTGTTTGTACACCTCAGCAGACTAAGCGAAGAGCTGGTAATCTGGAGCAGTCCCCTCTTTGGATTTATAGAGGTGGACGATGCCTTGACCACAGGTTCAAGTATCATGCCTCAGAAGAAAAATCCCGATCTTGCGGAACTTTTACGAGGAAAGTGCGGTGAGTTTCTGGGTGCCCTGGTCAGTTTGGCCACTACCCTCAAGGGTTTACCTCTTGCTTACAATAGGGATTTGCAACAGGATAAAAAACCTCTCTTCAGGAGTGTTGAAGAAACGCTGTCTTCCCTTGACATTGCAGCAAAACTCATTGCAGGAGTGCGACCTTTACCTCGAAACATCGAGAAAGCCTTGAAAAAAGGCTTCCTCACCGCTACTGACCTTGCAGAATTTCTGGTGGAAAAAGGTATTCCTTTTCGAAAAGCTCATCACCTGGTTGGAAAAATAGTTAGAAAAATGCTTAATGAAGGAAGAGAACTGACCTCTCTAAGAGCCGAGGACCTTGGTGAGTATGCCTCTTTGTTTGAGGAAACCCTCAGGGAGAGGCTTGATGAAAAAAAATCTCCGCTTTTTAAAAGGTCTCTGGGGAGCACTTCACCGGAGGAAGTCAAGAAGCAGGTTGTTCAAGCAGAATCAAAGCTCAGGGAATGGGAGAAATTGCTTGAGGGGCTGAAGAAAGAATGGAAGGCGAGTTTTGAGAAGCTTCTGTTTTCAAGGGGTGATAACGAGTGAGCGATAGCATGAAAGAAGCGCTTTATAAAATAAAAGAGTTAAAGATAGATTTTTTGCGCTTGCAATTTGTTGACATTCTTGGCATACCCAAGAATGTCGAAATTCCTGTTAAAAGGGTAGAGGCTGCTCTGTACGAAGGGGTAGGGTTTGATGGTTCTTCGATAGAGGGTTTCGTGCGTATCGAGGAATCGGACATGAAACTTTTTCCAGATGTCAACACTTTCATGGTCTTGCCCTGGGAAGAAGAAAGAAAAGTTGCCAGAATGATCTGTGATGTCAAAAAGCCCAATGGAGAGTTGTTCGAGGGCTGCCCCCGTACTAATTTGAAAAGACATCTTGAAAAGCTTAGCAAGAGGGGATGGACTCTTAAGGTAGGTACGGAGGCAGAATTTTTCATTCTGCGTTACAGTGATGGAAAAATTGCGACCAGTGACAGAGGTAGCTACTTTGACCTTCTTCCTCTGGATACCGAAGAAGGTTTGCGACGTGATATGGTCATTGCTCTGGAAAAATTAGGACTAAATATTGAAGCTGCCCATCATGAAGTGGGGCACTCCCAGCATGAAATTGATTTTGAGTATGGGGATGCTTTAAGCATCGCCGACAACATCATCACCTTGAAAATAGCTGTTAAGACCCTGGCTCTGCGCAGGGGTTACATAGCTACTTTCATGCCCAAGCCCTTTTTTGGAGTTGCTGGTTCAGGTATGCATACCCATCTTTCGCTTTTTGAAGGAGAAGAAAATCTCTTTTATGACCCCCAGACCCCCGATGGACTTAGCAAAGTAGCCCGGGGGTTCATAGCCGGTCTTTTGCAACATGCCCGTGCTTATGCAGCGATTACTAACCCTCTGGTTAACTCTTATAAGAGGCTGGTTCCTGGCTACGAAGCACCGGTTTACATAGCCTGGGCCGAGAAAAACCGTAGTCCTCTGGTACGTGTTCCTCCTCAACGGGGTAAGGGGACCAGAGCTGAGCTGCGTAATCCCGATCCTGCCTGTAATCCTTATCTGGCTTTCTCGGTGATCCTTGCTGCCGGTATGGATGGTGTGGACAGAGAGCTGGATCCTGGAAAGCCCCTGAACAACGTTAACCTTTACCAGCTGAGCGACGGAGAGAGAGAAGAATGGGGAATAGATTTTCTCCCTTCATCTCTGGAAGAGGCATTGAAAGCTCTTGAGGAGAACGAGGTTATAAGAAATGCGCTTACCCCTCATATCCTTGACTATTATCTGAGAGCCAAAAAAGAGGAATGGAAAGAATATAAAAACACCGTGCACCCCTGGGAAATCGAGCGCTATCTGGAGCTTTATTAATCTGAAAAGAAGGTCTGGCCGGTATCTATGCTCTACCAGTGGTAGAGGAACGGCCTTTGTCGGACCGGTATTTTTCGAGTATTATGGAAAGAGCCAGGATATCAGAGGGGGTTACTCCTGGGATTCGCGAAGCTTGCCCCAGAGTTTGTGGTCTGACCTTCTCGAGCCGTTCCTTGGCTTCCTGGGAGAGACCGGTAACTGACGAATAATCGAAGTTTTCAGGAATAGCTTTTCTCTCCAGGCGCAAAAACTCGTTTATCGTTCTTTGCTGGCGTTCAATATAACCGCGATACTTGATTTCGATTTCTACTTCTTCGATGATCTGGGGGGATAAAAAGGGCCTTTGGGAGTCAAAAGGAGCCAGATCCAGATAGCTTATTTGAGGTCTGGTAAGCAGGTTTGCAAGCTTGGTAGTTTCTTTAATGGGGGCGGTCCCTTTACTTTTCAGTAGAGCATTTAACTCTGGAGAAGGTGAAACAGAAGTTTCTTCAAGGCGACAGATTTCCTGTTGGATCATTTGTTTCTTTTCCTGGACTCTTTGGTATCTTTCCCCGCTTATGGTCCCGGCTTCAAAAGCATGGCGAGCAAGGCGCAAGTCGGCATTGCTGTGACGAATGGCAAGACGATATTCAACTTTTCCGGTCCTCAGGCGGTAAGGCTCCTCAACCCCCTTGGTAACCAGATCGTCTATCATGACCCCTATGTAGCTTTCATTCCTTCCCAGCACGATGGGTGGTTTACCCTGCACATAGCGAGCGGCATTTATGCCTGCGATTATACCTTGACCCGCTGCTTCTTCGTAGCCCGAGGTACCATTTATTTGCCCTGCCAGGAACAAACCTGGAACATTTTTGCACTCCAGTGAGGCTTTGAGCTGAGTTGGCAGTACGAAGTCGTACTCTATACCATATCCTGGTCTTATTATGTGTGCTTTCTCTAATCCCGGAATAGAATGGACTATTTGCCACTGGACTTCCTCGGGGAGCGAGGTAAATATCCCCTGAGCATAGACTTCATTGGTATCTTTACCCTCTGGTTCGAGGAAGATGAGGTGGTTTTCTTTGTCCGGAAAACGGTAAACCTTGTCTTCAAGCGACGGGCACTCTCGTACCGGAAAGGAATTAGCAAATACGTAAAGCAGGGGTGAGCGGTGAAAATTGGATTTTATGATTTCGCAAGTTTTTCGAGTAGTGCGAGTAATAAACACTGAACAACCCTGGTATGTTCTGGGAGTTCCCTCAAAGGAAAAGCAAAGCGGCTCTTCATCGCTTTTTTGTTCTTCCATTTTAGAGAAATCAACGGTTCTTCGATCCAGACGAGGAGGAGTACAGGTATTCAACCTGCCCAGCTTGAGGCCAATTTTTCTGAGTGATTCGCTCAACCCACGAGCGGGAAACTCGCCGTGTCTTCCTGCGGGATAGCTTAGCTCGCCTATACGTATAACGCCATTTAGAAAGGTACCGGTAGCCAAGACAATCGCAGGAGCAAAAAGAGTGCTGCCATATTTGGTCTTGACACCCTTTATTTTACCTTCTCCGTCGAGAAGCAACTCTTCAACTTCACCCTGTATGAGCTTGAGATAGGGGTTCTTCTCCAGAAATTCTCTCATGGTTAGACTGTAACGGTCTCGCTGAACCTGAGCACGCAGGGTTTGGACTGCTGGTCCTTTGCCGGTGTTTACTTTTTTGACATGAATCGTGGTCAGGTCGGTTACTTTAGCCATTAGCCCCCCCAGGGCATCAATTTCCCTCACCACATGACCTTTCCCAGGTCCTCCTATGGCTGGGTTACAGGGCATCAGGGCAATACCATGCACAGTCAAGGCAATAAGCGCTGTTTTGAGCCCCATGGAGGCAGCTGCATGAGCAGCTTCACATCCTGCATGTCCACCTCCAACAACTATTACATCGTAGTGCAGGCTGTCCATTTTTCCACTCACCCTTCAACCGATTTTTTAGTCTGCTGGGAAGAAATATTACCATTTTATTGGTTTGT
Source organism: uncultured Atribacterota bacterium (assembly GCA_964570785.1). Classification (GTDB taxonomy): domain Bacteria; phylum Atribacterota; class Atribacteria; order Atribacterales; family Thermatribacteraceae; genus Thermatribacter. The sequence goes on from CAZMZG010000032.1 coordinate 14,823, forward strand.
TTTCAAAAAGAGTGCTTACCAGGACTTCCCAGAGACAGAAGTTCGGGGCGTGACTTTAAGAGTAGCAAACTTCGTTCACGGCTTCCTGGATACTTTATTTAATATTGTGCCTTTTGTCTGCCGATTGCACCTATCAAGAAATTTATGCTTCTAAATAGTGCTTTTGAAAAAGAGTAGATTGTATGGGATATATTACCCGGGGTTAACACTAAAAATAATACATGTGATAGAATCTCTCATATAGTAACGACTCTCGAAAAAAAGATGGTGATAAAATGCCGGCTCAGATAAGTCCATGGGCAGCTTCAAAGATTATTTTATGGATATTTGTAGTCGTGGTTAGTACGCTTTTTTTGAGACGAAATAAAATTACTCCCAAAACTCGCAACTACTTTCTTTTTATCGGAGTAATAATTTTTGGTTTTGTTTATGGGATAGAGCCCAACCCTGTAAGTTCTTTAAGGAGCTTACTAAAAGGCTTACTCCTGCAACATCGTCTGTTACCACCATTACTGCTGGTGTTGGCCATTCTTTTGGTGCTTTCCTGGTGGTCAAATAAGTCTCTTTGTGGTTGGGGATGTCAGTTGGGATTGTTGCAGGACCTTATTTATCAGATCCCTTCTCGAAAGTGGAAACCTCCCTTTCGCGTTTCTCAGGTGGTACGGATTCTCTTTTTTGCTGGGTTTGTCCTTGTTCTGGTGGGTTGGAAAGTTGACTGGTTAAATTTTATTGATCCTTTTGGAGTTTTTCGCTGGTCGTTTTCTCATCCAGTTTCTTTGGGAATAGGCTTCGTGTTAGCCGTCTTAATTGTTTCTATTTTTACATATCGTCCTTGGTGCCATTTTTTCTGTCCTTTCGGTCTTATCAGCTGGATAGTTGAACAAAAGTCTCTATATAGGCCGGTAATCAATGTTGACACCTGCAAAAAATGTCAGGCGTGCGTCAAGGCTTGCCCGGGTAGTGCTATGGAAGGTATTTATTATGGTAAAAAATGGAGGTCTGATTGTTTCGCCTGCGGAGCTTGCATTTCAGCTTGCCGATTCCAGGCCATTCACTGGAGAAAACAATAAGCAGCTAAAATCCCGGAGTACTTGACGGCTCATCAAGTTCGAGCTGTTTTTTAAAAATGCAGTATAATTTTCTACGTGCTTTTTGGGTTTCTTAGTGTAAGCGAAGTAATTGCTCAGTGTGGAGGGAACTATATGTTGCAGAATGGAGCTATTGCTGTTCATGGTGGTATTTACAAAAAAGAAATTCCGGATATTGAGGAAACTCTGGTCAGAGCTTGTCAGGTAGGTATGGGTTTTCTTCTTTCTGGAAAAGTGGTAGATGCAATTGAAGAAGCGGTGAAAGTTCTGGAAGATGATCCTAATCTGAATGCAGGTACTGGCTCTTACCCCAATTTGCTTGGAGAGGTGGAGATGTCGGCGAGCATAATGAAGGACGACCTTTCCTGTGGAGGCGTGGCGGGGATTAAAGAAGTTCGTCATCCCATATCGGTGGCCAGGGGGGTGATGGAAAAAACTCCTCATGTTTTGCTGGTCGGTGAGGGAGCTAATTTATTTGCCCGCCTTCTGGGTTTTGAGTCTTACAACCCGGTATCGGAACTTACCGTGCGAACACTTAAGGAATCCCTTAAAAAGGCGGCCGGAGAGCAGAATTCAATATACAGCTATTATCTGGAACAGGCCAGAAAGAAGCTAAAGGACCTGGAACTTGGTACGGTAGGGGCTGTAGCTCTGGACAGCACAGGTCGTCTGGCAGCAGGTACTTCTACTGGTGGAATTGAAATGCAGCTTCCAGGAAGAGTTGGCGATTCCCCTATTCCGGGGTGTGGTACTTATGCCTGCCGGTTTGGGGCAGTTTCTATGACCGGAGAGGGTGAAGGCATCATTAAGCTGGGTCTGGCAAGAAGAATTGCCGAGTGGATGGAGAACCTTTCTCCCCAAGAAGCTGTCAATCGGGGTATGGAAATGGCCAGAGAGTGGAAGGTTACCTGTGGTGTTATAGCTATCAACGCTCGAGGAGAATTTGGATGGGGCCAAAATGAAGGAAGCCTTTCTTTTGCTTATCTTACTAGTGAGTCTGAGCAACCTCTACTTTTTAAAAGGCCTTAGCTGGGCTGTTTTTATGATTTGTTGAAGCGAATTGAGAAAAAATATATAATGAGCCAGTAAAAATTTGGAAAAAATTCGAGTTGCTTCTGGTGTGGAGTGAAAAGAATGAGTCGTCTTATAACTGATTTTATCCGTCAAAGAGTTGCAAAAGTAATAGCTGATTGTTTTTCAGACACGGGGAATGTGTCCTTTAATGTTGAGCCAGCAAAAGATAAAAGGCATGGCGATTTTGCAACCAACATAGCTTTTCTTCTATCACGTGAACTAAAGCAGCCCGCCCTTAAAATAGCAGAAAAGATACTACCGGGGCTTGAGAGAGAATTAGCCGATATAGCCAGAGTGGAAGTGGCTGGAGGCGGTTTTATAAACTTCTTGCTCTATGATCAAATAGTCCTCTCTTTCCTTGGAGATGTTCTTCGGGAAAAAGAAAATTACGGCAACCTTGACTTAGGGGGTGGGAAGCGGGTTCAGGTGGAATTTGTAAGTGTCAATCCCACCGGCCCTCTTCATGTTGGTCATGGGAAATGCGCGGCTTTTGGAGATGCACTCTCCAGACTTTTAAAAAAAGCTGGGTTTGTGGTAGAAAAAGAGTATTACATAAACGATGCGGGCCGGCAAATAGATTTGTTGGGTCTATCCCTTGAAGCCCGATTGCGCCAGCTTTTGGGTGAAGATGCTCAGTTGCCAGAAGAAGGATATCAGGGAGAATACCTTATCGATATTGCCCGGGAGTTCCTGGAAGAAGAGGGTGGCGAAGTTCTTTCTTATCCTGAAGATAAACGTCTCAATATATTGAAAGAGTATGCAGTGCGCTGTGTGCTTAAAGAAATCAAAGAAGATCTTTCCCGCTTCAGAGTAGAATTCGATGTTTGGTTCAGCGAGCGGGAACTTTATGAGAAAAAATATGTGGACAGAGTGCTTTCTCTTCTCAAAGAAAAAGGTTATACCTATGAAAGGGACGGAGCGCTCTGGTTGCAGACCACCCGTTGGGGTGACGACAAGGACAGGGTTTTGATCAGGGAAAACGGACTGCCTACTTATTTTGCTTCTGACATAGCCTATCATTACCACAAATTTGAACGAAAATTCGATAAAGTCATTGATGTTTGGGGTGCAGATCACCATGGGTACATACCCAGAATGCAGGCTGCCATGAAAGCTCTGGGTTTACCCGAGGATTTTTTGGAAGTTTTTATTGTGCAATTTGTAACTCTTCTCAGAGGTGGACAACCGGAGCGTATGTCAACCCGAGAGGGTGAGTTTATACCTCTTCGAAAACTTCTCGACGAAGTTGGTGTTGACGTGGCACGTTATTATTTCCTCATGCGCGATCCAGCCACTCATCTCGATTTCGACATTGAAGAGGCCAAGCAGCAGTCAATGGAAAATCCTGTTTACTATATTCAATATGCTCATGCCAGGATTTGCTCTTTGTTCAGAGAAGCTGATAAAAAGGGGTTTTCAGTTCCGGATGAAAGTTATCAGGCTTTAACATTTTCCAACCTGGAAGAGAGAGAAATCGGTAAGAAAATCACTTACTTTCCAGAACTAATTAAGAGGAGTGCTTTGGCCGGGCAACCTTACATGATTTGTAACTATCTGTATGAGCTGGCTGCTTTATTCCATAGTTTTTACAATTCTTATCGGGTAGTCGACAAAGAAAACCCGGATTTAACCTGCTCCAGACTTCTTTTGTGTCGTGCTGCCCAAATAGTGCTCCAAAACGGACTGGATATCCTTGGAATAAGCGCTCCTCAAACAATGTAAGAGAGGTTGTATCTATGAATATAACCAAGGAGAAATACATATTTGTAACGGGTGGTGTGGTCTCTTCCCTGGGTAAGGGTATCACCGCTGCTTCCATAGGTCGCATTTTGAAAAGCAGAGG
>CAZMZG010000033.1:0-1569 GCA_964570785.1 uncultured Atribacterota bacterium
TTTTAAAGAAGACCCAACCCGGATTTCATCGCTTTTACCTGCTCAGCTTCCTTGTTCCTCTAATCATTCCCTTCCCCCAGATAGAACGATTGCTCCTCTTTCGCTATGCGGGCTTTGAAGGAACTTTTTTATCCCTGCTTGCCAGGGCTTATGCGGAACTGGTAGTCATATTTTTGATGATCAGGGCTTCTGCTACGTCTGCAAACTTCTCATCCCTCCTCCCGGCGTTACTCTGGGGATGGTCTTTTGGGCTGAGCAAGCTTGTTCGAGATGTTATTCTGGTCCTGTTTCATCCTCTCCACCAGTTTTACGGCTACAGCCAATTCACCAGCTTTTTGAGTCCTCTTTTTTTGGTTAGGGGCATTCTCGAAGCACAGATTGAAGTGGCAATTTTTGGGTTTTTTGCGGCGTGGTTACTTTTCAGAAAGCAAAAAACTAGAACAAAAAATACCCTTTTTCTGAGCCTGATTCTATGCGTAAAAAGTCTCCATGTCCTGGTTTTAAGCCTGGCTCAGAGCATGCCCTGGGGAGCTTTTATTTCCATTCTTTATACTTCGAGTATTTTACCGCTCATTTGCACTTTGGGTTATGCAGCACTTTTTATAACCTATCGAAAGGTGAAAGAGACAAATGCACATCGGGTCGCCTAACTTTACAAAAAGAATAACGATTCTTCTGTTCTTGCTCCTTGCATCAACCTTTCTGACAACAAATAGTGCTTCCCCTCAACAGAAAACCTACCCGAGCTCAATTATTTACTTAATTCAGAGCTTCAAAGACCAGAAGGAACTGGGCAAATTCATCTATTTTGTCGAGGGAAAAGGAGATGTTCTACACGTTACCATCACTCTAAGCAGCGAGACTCAGGATCGAAAAGAAGCGGAACTGTGGTTCTCTGCCAAAAACGGCCTCCCCATTCGCTCTTTAAAATGGGTATACACTCCCCAGGGAACTCTTGAGCTGGAAAGCAACTATTATAGCGATCACCTCGAAATTCACCTATCCACACCCCAAGGTCAAAAAAGAAGCCGTATCTATCTTAAAAAGCCCGTTTTTGATTTTGAACAGCTGTTTTTTGTGGTTGGTAAATGGCAAAACAGAAGTACTGCTTCTCTCTCGGTGTTTGTTCCCATATCAGGCATGATCTGGAAAGCCAGGTTAAAAAAAATCCAGGATTCCACCAGTAAAAAATCATTTTTAGTTCAGATTGCCGGAGAAAAGCTCTACCTTACTTACGAACACGAAGAACTTTATCCTTCCAAAGTGAAAGCTCCTCAAAGAGGCTACCAGCTGGTGCTTAGCAGGGTTTTCAGTGAGTAAAGCTCAGCTCCAAAGTCTCCCCCGCGTGGAAGGGAGGCTCAAAGACCCAGGTGTGTACCTCTCCACAAAAACCACAATGTAAATCTACCTGATGTGGAAAATCCAGGGTAGTAATTCTTGAAACCACACCAAGCGGTTCAAGCTTGCCTAAGTAAGCACCATCAAGGTAAAGTTCTCCGTAGGTTGTAGAATCAGAAGAAACAAAATGGATCACTCCCAGGCGGACCTCAGCCACCACACCAAGGCCCA
>CAZMZG010000033.1:1669-18651 GCA_964570785.1 uncultured Atribacterota bacterium
TCCCCGTGAGGCCTTCTTCAGACGGTTCATGATGGCTCTTCCCAGTCCGACTTCCGGAACAGGAATTGCCAGAGCTTTCTGAACCCGTGCACGTTCCAACTCCCGAAGCACTGCAAAAAGCCGAAAGGCAACCTCCCTCAAATCACCGTTTTCACTCAGAACGAAAACCGTATCTCCGGAAAAAGGCAAGGGATAGGGACTCAACAAAGCAATGCCTTCTTCAAAATCTATGTTGTTGAGCTCTTCTACCACCCCTTCAAAAATATAGAGTGGAACCCGAGGAGCGTAATGGATCTTTAACATTCCTGGAGCAAGGGTTTGACCAGGAGAAGCTTCACGCAACATCACCTTTTCACCAATAACTTCTTCGATCAGCTCCACGGGCACTCCCCCCGGGCGCAAAAGAAAAAATCTTTCCTCTTCAAAAAGGATAATGGTTGACTCTACCCCCACCGAAGTAACTCCCCCATCCAGGATCAAATCCACCTCATCGCCAAGATCTTCCTCAACATCCTCTGCTCGGGTAGGACTCACATGACCAAAAAGGTTGGCACTGGGAGCGGCCACCGGAAAACCACAATATTTGATTAACTTCAAAGCCACCTGGTGAGCAGGCATTCTTACCGCCACCGTATCAAGCCCTGCCGTAACAATATCGGGCACCGTTTCTTTTTTGGGTAAAACCAGGGTAAGCGGACCAGGCCAAAACCTTTCAAGGAGCAAATTCACCTCGGAAGGCACCTTCTGCCAGAGCGAAGAAACATCCTCTTTAAAAGCCACATGCACGATAAGAGGGTCAAAAAAAGGCCTTCTTTTGGCCTCAAAAATTCTTGCCACTGCCTGTTCCAAACAGAAAACCGCCCCCAGACCATATACCGTTTCCGTTGGAAAAGCCACCAGCTTGCCTTCGGCAAGCAACCTTGCCCCAAGTTTAATGTTTTCTTCAGTAGCCAGAACTATTTTCCCCATATTCTTAATTGACCTTTCCATGCTCAGTGTATAGAATAACTCATTATGAACATCTGGCAAGCAAGCATCCTGGGTATTATACAGGGATTAACCGAGTTTTTTCCAATTTCTTCGAGTGCCCATTTAATCCTTTTGCGTCCAGTATTCTCCCTGGGAGAAGAAAGTCTCCTGTTTGACGTAATTTTACACGGAGGAACTCTATTTGCAGTCCTGATATATCTTTTCCCCCGATACAGAAAAGTCATCAAAAATCCCTTATACATCCTTAAGGTCCTCCTGGCTACCATACCCGCAGGTGTGTTCGGCCTGGTCTTTGAAAAAACCATTGAAGAATCCGTTCGACAAAAATATCTGTTGATAACATTGCTTTTGATAGCAGTAGGAATAATTTTTATCTTCGTCAGGGAAAAACGTGGAAGACACCTGGAGAACCCCAGCTTCAGGGAAGCACTGATCATTGGCCTTTTCCAGGCTTTCGCCCTTTTTCCCGGTGTTTCTCGCTCTGGAGCCACTATCCTTGCCGGCCTTTTAGTTGGCCTTAAGCGAGAAGAAGCGGTTATCTTTTCCTTTTTCCTATCGTTAACTACCATAGGAGGAGCATTTGCAAAAGGGGTTTTTCAGCTGCCACAGGGCGTCTTTTTTAGCAGCCCTCCACTTCTTGCAGGATTCTTCTCTGCTTTTTTGACTGGGCTTTTAGCCTGCTCCCTTCTTTTCAGAATAGTTCAAAACCGTGGACTGCGCCCCTTCGGATTTTATCGAATAGTGGTGGGGATTCTTTTTCTCATTTGGTTAGCGTTCAGAACATAACCTCTTCAAAGAATATGCGCAACCTTTCAAGGAGCGCTCTTTCGATGCGCCTGAAGAGGTCGTCAGAGAAAAAGTGATCTGGCAACCAGATCTTAATGCGACCGTCTTCGAAAATCAGGCCTATTTCATGGGGAAGCTCTTCAATTTCGTTCTCCACTGCTTCAAGCAAGAAAGAGTTCAAAGCGCCAAATGGAATAAAACAAAGCTGGTATGGGCTGTCCAGCTCATACTCCCAGTACACAAAGACCACTTCACCATGGCGATGAGGAACTGGCTCCAGTTTTAAACGAAGCATTTCAAACAACTCCTATTGCAAAATATCCACCAAAGAAAACCAATAGAACACCACATATCCCCACCATCCCCCTGTAGAAGCGGGGAGAAAAGAGGCTACGACCCCGGTCTATAGTAAAAGACACCAGGCTGTACCACACAAAATCGGAAAGAATGTGTCCCAGAAAGAAAACCACTGGGCCCCACACTGGAAAACGGCTCGCTGAAATTACCAGCGCCATCCCCACTGTAGCCCACCACATTATCCAGTAGGGGTTGGAAAGGCTGGCCACAACACCTTTCCATATCAAACTACTCGAAGAAAAGGACTTTGAAGAGCTTTGCAAAACATTTCCCTGAAGACGTCGCAAAGATAAAAGCATGTCCAGTCCCAGATAGACCAGCACGCCACCACCAGCAAGACCAATGACTTTTATCACCCAGCTGTTTTTGAAAAATATCCCCAAACCCAAGACCAAAGCGACAACCATACCGGTTTCCAGCAAGGCATGTCCCAAAACCACCAGAGGACCAGCCCGAAAGCCTTCTTTAGAGCTTCCCGAAAGCACCACCGCAAGCAAGGGTCCGGGCATTAAGGCTCCAGAAAACCCTATTAAAAAAGCACCTGAGAAAATAGAAAACAGAGCCCAGTTTTCCATATCACAACTTTTCTCTCGTCGACACCACTTTTTATATATTATAATCGAAAACCATCACCTAAAAACAAAAAGGCGCCTGAATGCGCAAGTAACCTAACCGATTTTCTACATCCAGGCGCCATTCAGAAAGCAATTGAAGCTCAAACTAAATAAGGTTTCAAAAGTTGCTTGGCAAGAAGGATTCCTCTTAATTTGCTTTCGGCGTCTTTTTCAAAACTACGGTCTTCATGTTCCACGCTTACCACATAATCATAACCCACATCGTAAAGGGCGCGGATGAAGGATTTCCAATCTATATCTCCAGTTCCAGCAACTTTATCCACGTACCATCCAAAACCAAAGATGCCCACCTGGTTCAAACGATCTTTAAGGATTTTGGTATCCTTGGCATGGGTATGGAAGATTTTTTCTCGGAAATCATAAACCACTTTGACATAATCTATCTGCTGCCAGATAAGGTGAGAGGGATCAAGGTTAAGCCCCAGATAATCGGAGGGAATCATTTCAAACATGCGCTCCCAGATCTCTGGAGTGGTAGCCAGATTGGTTCCTCCAGGCCAGCGATCAATGGTGTAAAGCATGGGGCAGTTTTCTATGGCCAGCTTAACCCCATGATCTTCAGCGAATTTCACAAGATCCGGAAAGACCTTTTTATACTCTTCAAGAGCTTCCTCGATGTTCATGCGGGGATCTCTACCCACAAAAGTGCCCACCACACCTACACCAAGAAGTGAAGCTGCCCTTATAACTTTTTTCAGATGCTCATGGTAAAATTTACGTCGCTCAAGGTCGGGATCCAAGTTGTTGGGGTAATAGCCCAAAGAGGAAATTTCTAAGCTATAGCTCTGGAGCATTTCCTTTATTTGAGCAGCACTTTCTGAATCAAGGTTTTCAACATCTATATGTTGAGTACCTGCATAACGCCTTTTTTCATAAGTTTTGGGCCAGCAAGCAACCTCCAGCATTTCAAAGCCATTTTTAGCAGCCCAGCTTGCTATTTCCTCCAAAGTAAGCTCTGGAAGGCAAGCAGTCATAAAACCTATTTTCATTAACGCTCTCCCCTTTCATTATTCAACTTTCACCCAGCACCCACTACGGGCACTTTCCAGGATAGCCTCACACAAAATTACTTCCCGCAACCCATCCCGGAAAGTCGGAAAGGAAGGAGTAACCCCCCGTTCGTTTTCTCCATTCAAAATAAAACGATACACCTCTTTGAACATCTGCTTAGAAGTATCAGGAAAACCTTCGTTGTGACCTCCCGGGAAGGAAACAATGCTTCGAGTTTCTTCAGAAAGTAACGAAGGGTCTTTCATCAACACTTCGTTAGCTTTGTCTCTCCTCCCGATCCACATTTCATTGGGTTTTTCGGAATCCCAGCTCAGGGAACACTCGGAACCATGAATTTCAAAGAACAACCGATTTTTTCTTCCCGCCGCAACTTGATTAACGGTCATAACACCGTGGGCACCGCTTTTGAAGTGTAAAAGCACGCTGGCATAGTCTTCAGTGTTTATTGGGATATCCTGGTAATCCTCAGGACGTAGAATCTTTCCTGCATAGGTTTCCACGGGCTTCAAGGGTTTCTTGCGGATTTTATGGAAGGTGGCAAAATCGGCAAAAACTTCTATCACCCGATCTCCACTTATATACTCCATAAGGTCCAGCCAGTGGGACCCTATATCGGCAACCGCTCGGGAATCCCCGCTCAACTCAGGCTCCAAACGCCAGTTATAGTCGGTATTGTAGAAAAGCCAGTCCTGGAGGTAAGAACCGTGCATTGCAAAAACCTTACCTACTTTTCCGTTTTTCACCATAAAATGGGCCTCACGTGCAAGGGGATAATACCGAATATTAAAATGAACCGCATTAACCAGATTTCTCTTATCAGCAAGTTCTACCAGTTCCTCTGCTTCTTTACGGTTCATAGCCAATGGCTTTTCACAAACCACGTGCTTTCCAGCGAGAAGTGCCTCCTTGCTCATTGTGTAGTGTAAAAAATTCGGGGTGCAAATGTGAACCACTTCTACGTCATCATTTTTAAGTAACTCCCGATAATCACCGTACCACTTCGCAATAGCCAATTCTTGAGCTTTCTTTTGAGCCAGCTCATCATTAACATCAGCCACTGCCACAACCTCAGCCAGGGCAGTACGCCTTGCTGCTTCAACATGCGCCGGTCCTATAAAGCCTGTACCAATAATTCCCAGCTTCAAAGTCCTGCTCATCCTATAACCCCCTTCATCCATTGTTCTTTTGCCCAGGTAGCTGTACCAATCACACCAGCATCCATACCCAGCAAGGTAGGAGAAAATTTAATAGTATCCACAGGAGCCATGAAGAGCCGATTTTTCAAACCCCGCCAGATACTTTCAAAAAGCAGATCTCCAGCCTGGGCGACTCCACCTCCTATCACTATCATTTCCGGATTAACCACCACACATATATTGGAAAGCGCCTGACCGATATAAAGGCCTGCCCTGATGATTATCTCTCTTGCCACTTCATCCCCCTTACTTGCAGCTTCAGCAATTACCCGAGGGGTCACCTTATTAAGGTCTCCTTCCACCATATCTCGAATCAAAGTATCATTTTGCTGGACCAGAGCCCTCAGAGCGGAAGCCACCATAGCAGGTCCCGAAGCGTAAGCCTCAAGGCATCCTCGATTGCCACAACCGCATTTTATACCCTGAGGCTCAACAGTTATATGACCAAATTCTCCAGCACTCCCGTCTTTCCCTATGTAAAGCTCTCCATTGAGAACCACACCGCCACCGATGCCGGTGCCAATCGCTACCATGACCATGCTGTCTACTTCTCGCCCTGCACCAAAGCGCTTTTCAGCAAGAGTAATCGCCCGAACGTCATTGATAACCGCTACAGGAAGAGAGGTTTTTTCTTCCAGCAATCTCTTAATGGGTACCCCCTTCCATTTGTTGGGAAAGTTAGGGAGAAGAATTCCCACCCCCTCTTTCCAGTCAATCAAACCAGGAATACCTATGCCCAAGGCTTCGACTCTCACCTCGTCACCAGCGTTTTCTTTGAGGTGCACCGCTTCATGAGCAATATCTTCTATGACCTCTTCTGCCTTGCGCATTGCTCCGGTGGGAATGGTCGAACGCTGCAGAACCTTTCCACTCTCACTTACCACAGCAATTTTGGTGTTGGTTCCTCCAAGGTCCACCCCCAGAAATATCTTTTCGCTCATTTTCGATCCTCCTCAAAATCTACCCTTCGGCGGATTTGTGCCTGATCAGCGACCAGGTGCACTGTAAAACGCAAGCGATCTCCTCGGGCTACCGAGCGGGTAAGTTCAGCCGGCACATCACTTCTCAAAAAAGCAACTCTCTCTATTAAAAAAGCTGGTAAACCCCGACGACAACCCAGAAAACTTGCCTCCTCTTTCCCTACCTTACCCACTTCATAGGTTTCAAAGGCGTGCACCAGAACCAAACCATATTTGTCCCTTAAGATAGCGTAAAGAGAGCCTTTACTCAGATCTTCCTGAATAAGCTCCGGACAGAGAAAATAAGGAATGTAGGTGTGTTCCACCAGAATAGGGTCCTCATTGGCAAGGCGAACCCTTACGATTTCGTTCACCTTTTTGTTTTCACCTGAAAGGTGCAAGAGCTCTGCAACGTCTGCTTCAGCCTCTATCACTCTCTGAGTGATCACTCGAGAACTTGGTTTCAAGCCGAGTTCCAGCATGTCTTCACTAAAACTGTAAAGCTTGGGCAACCTCCTCCGGAGCTTGGGAGAAGCAACAAAAGTACCTCTACCCTGTCGGCGATAAACCAAGCCTTCTTGCGCCAAAGCATTTATGGCCTGACGCACCGTAATCCTGCTCACCCTGTAAACCTGCCCCAGCTCATTTTCAGAAGGAAGACGATCCCCTGGTTTGAAAGCGCCACTGAGTATCTGGTTCTTCAATATGTTTTTAAGCTGAACATAGAGGGGAACATCCCGATTGGAGTAAATTTCTTCCATAGTTACTTTGCCCTTACCAACCTACCCAAAGTATTTTTGCAACCATTATATCCCAGTTTTACAGCTCCCTGGTTTAAAACTGACCAGGAAGCTGTAAAACTTTCCACACCAAGTTAAAGCTCAATTTCGGTGGGCAGATTAGAGATGATCTCCCGGTTGGCGTTGAGTAAAACGCCTTTATCAATAGTCAGAGCTATATTCGCTCCATCGGTTACTGCGCCACGTAGGTTACGCACTCCCTTGGCATCACCAATTTTGGCCACGTTCAAGCCCGCCGCAAGAAGCTCCTGATAAAGAGTGTCATCTGGTGCCACCCTGGCAAGTACCACGTTATCTACCTTTATTGTTTTGCGGTTAAACTCGTTATCTTGAACTACCACACTACCATCTTCCCTAATTTCGAGAACCGTGGAAGAAGCCAGAATGGTTACTGGGTGAGCAAAGGTGCGTCCCTTAAGCCCCTCACCGTTACCAGCAGCGAATCTCTTCATCATCACATCCCGGTGGCAGGGCTCCATCCAGGAGGCAAATTCTCTCTCCTCAGTAACTATGTAGACCTTTTTACCTTCCACGCCAAGTTTTTCAACCGCATCAGCTGCTCCGAAATGATCTCCCCAAACCAGCACTACTTCCCCAACATCCACCGGCTCAGGTTTATCACCAGGATAGTATTCACAGCCTTTCGTCTTACAGCGAAGAATATCCTGGAAGTCCACGACCAGCGGAAGGTCAACACCAGGAACATCTGGTTTCTGAATTTTGCTACCAGTAGCCACAATAATTGCGTCAAAAGCTTTGAGGTCTTCAAGAGTAGGACTTACCCGATAACGCACTTCAATTCCCAGCTTTTTCATCTGCCTTCTTTGCCAGTCGGCATACCAGCGCATCTTGTTCTTACCAGGGACTGTGCAACAGTAAAGAATGGCTCCACCAAGCTCCCCGGTCTTTTCAAAAATGGTAACTTGATGACCTCTGAGTGTCGCAATTCGTGCAGCTTCCATTCCACCGGGACCACCGCCCACCACAGCCACTTTCAGGCTCTTTTCGGCTTTGGGAAGATGGATGAAACGCTCGTCACCAATAGCCGGGTTGATGGCACAGCGCATCTCCCGCTTAATCATCAAAGACTCCTGCCAGCAGCCCACCAGACAGGAAATACATTTGCGAATTTCATCGACTTTCCCATACTTCGCTTTGTTGGCCCAGTAGGGATCGGCAACAAGCTGCCGGGAAAGGCCTACCATATCGGCTTTTCCTTCAGCCAGTATGCGTTCACAATAAGCCGGATCGCGCAAAGTATGGCTGGTAATAACTGGTATCCCGACGTGCTTTTTAATTTCCTCAGCAGTATAGGTGTTCCAACCCTGGGGATAGTACATGGGATCCATGGTGGGACCTGGAACCTCAAATATACCTGCACTGATGTCCAGAAAAGCTACACCAGCCTCTTCCATAAGCTTGGCAACTTTAATGCTCTCATCAAGGGTTCTCCCGCCCTCAATCCATTCTTCACCAGAATAGCGAATACCAATGGGAAACTTTTTACCACATTTAAGCTTGATACGATCGATGATTTCCAGCACAAAGCGCATGCGATTGATAAAGCTCCCACCAAAGCGGTCATTGCGCCGATTGACATAAGGGCTCATAAACTGAGCAATAAGGTAACCGTGTGCCCCATGAAGCTCCACAGCATCAAACCCGGCTTGCTGAATCCGCCAGGCAGCTTCAGCAAATTTTTCAATCAAGTCGTAAATTTCTTCGATGGTCATGGCACGAATGGATTTGCCAGACTTACCAAGATCCTCAGCATAAACTATTTCATGACCTGCAGAACCGGGAAGGGAAACCACCATGTCGGTAGCTGAAAAAAGGTCCTTGCGAGGCCAGGCAGCCTGACGACCAGGGTGTTGAATCTGTACTGCACATCTTGCACCATGGCGATGCATTGCTTCAGCCAGACGGGCAAGACCAGGGATCATAGGGTCTTCATCTGCAGCGAGACAGGTTACCGTAGGACGACCTGTAGCCTTATCAGGAGTGGTTGCCCCTACAATTATAAAACCAGTACCACCCTTAGCGATCTCTTCGTGATAAGTTATAACTCGCTCGTTCACCGAACCATCCGCATTGGCAGAGCTTATATCAGTCGGAACATGCACAATGCGGTTGGGAACCACAAAATTACCTATTTCAATTGGGGAAAAAAGATAAGGAAAATCTTGATTGGCCAAAAGAATTACCTCCCTTCAGCAGCAACTCTGTTTTTTTCTTCGATAACATTCTTCCATTATTTCTTCCGTCCTGGTAGCACCAAAACGAGTAGCTCCCACCTCTCGAACCTTAAGGGCTGCATCAAGCGTACGCACACCACCAGCAGCTTTAACTTGCACCTTTGGAGAAACACTTTCTCTCATCAATTTGAGATCCTCGATAGTCGCTCCACCTGGACCGAAGCCAGTCGAAGTCTTTACAAAATCAGCACCGGCTTCTTCTGCAAGTTTACAACCTATTCTCTTCAGCTCATCATCAAGATAACAATTCTCAAGAATAACCTTTACGATAACTCCATGGCGGTGGGCAACATCGCAAACTGCCTTAATGTCTTCCCGAACGTAGTCAAAATCTCTACTTCTCAACTTGCCAATATGAATAACCATATCCAGTTCTTCGACCCCATCCTTTATGGCCTGTTCTGCCTCGAAGACCTTGGTTTCCGTCTTGTGAGCGCCGTGGGGGAAGCCAACCACGGCTCCAACCTTGACTTCGCTCCCCTCAAGAAGCTTCTTGGCCAGGGCCACATCGGAAGGACGACAGCACACCGAGGCAACGTTGTACTTCCTGGCAATTTCACACCCCTTGACAATATCTTCATCAGTAAGCTCTGGGCGGAGTAGAGAATGGTCTATCATCTTGGCAATCTCTTCGCAAGTGTAATCCATAATTAAGCCCCCTTTCGTAACTAATGATGTTGTTATAACAATATGTTTTCATATCATACTTTGAGAAGTAAGTCAATAAATAGAAGCAAAGAGCGAGAAAATCAGCTTTTATCTTTACCCCAGAAATTTTCGAGGCTTTGACGTAGTTTCTTTTCGTATCCCCGGTCTGTAGGCCGATAGTAAACTCTTCCTTTAAGCTCTGGAGGGAAATAGCTTTGCTTCACAAAACCTTTAGGAAAATCATGAGCGTAAAGATAATTCTCGCCATAGTGCAGGTCTTTCATGAGAGAAGTAACCGGATTGCGAAGATGTAACGGCACAGGAAGGGAACCCTTGTGGCGCACATCAGCAGTAGCCTCCTGCAGAGCACGGTAAGTGGCATTGCTCTTAGGAGCGCAGGCCACATAGATGGTTGCCTGTGCCAGCGCCAACCTTCCCTCTGGCTCCCCCAGAAAATTATAGGCTTCCCAGGCTGCAGTAGCTAAAAGTAGAGCATAAGGATCCGCATTGCCCACATCTTCTGAAGCACAGGCTATTAGCCTGCGTGCAATGGCGTTGGGAGCCTCTCCAGCTTCGAGCATGCGACACATCCAGTACAAAGCTGCATCGGGATCGCTTCCCCTCAAGCTCTTGTGATATGCAGAAAGCAGGTCATAATGAGCTTCGCCAGATTTATCATAAAGAAAAGTATGGCGTCCAAAAAGTTTCCTGACAAAACCAAGATCCAGCTTTCTTTTTTTTTCTTTCTGAGCGGTTAAATAGGCAAATTCTAAAAAATTTAATGCCCGACGGGCATCACCATCGGCAAGGTCGCAAATAAATTTCAGAGCTTCATTTGCTATCTCTAAAGATTTGCCATCAAGTCCACGTGGATCTGAAAGAGCCTTCTTAAGCAAAGCCAGGAGTTCTTCAGAAGATACTTTGTTAAAGATCAGTACCTGAACCCGGGAAAGAAGAGGAGCTATAACTTCAAAAGAGGGGTTCTCGGTAGTAGAACCAATAAGGGTTACCACCCCTTCTTCCACGTAGGGCAAAAGTACACTCTGCTGCCCTTTGTGAAAACGGTGGATTTCATCGATAAAAAAAATGGTTTTTTTGCCATAAAGGGAAAAGTTACTTTCCGCCTCTTTTATGGCTTCTTTAATTTCCTTAATTCCGGAGGATACCGCGCTTACAGCAATTAACTCATAGTGCAAAAGGCCTGCAAGAACAAAAGCTGCTGAGGTCTTGCCGCTACCTGGAGGTCCCCAAAAGATCAACGAAGGCAAATACCCAGTCTCCACTATCCGACGCAAAGCTCCTTCAGGACCGGTAAGATGTGCCTGTCCAACCAGCTCATCGAGTGTTCTGGGCCGCATGCGGGCAGCAAGCGGCTGCCTTGTCTTTTCTGGAGGAGCAAAAAGCCCTGGTTCTTTGGAATCCCTGACCATCACTATAAACTCTCTTCAAACTTTTGTTTTATTATACCTCTTCCCGATAAAAAAATAAAACCTAATCAGTAATCTCTCTCATCACCTCTTCCACAGCAAGAATGGTGTAGCGAATCCCGGTTTCGTCTACCTGACGTGAAGTGACAAACCGCACCTTTTTTGCATCAACCCTGGTAGCAAGAACACCCTTCTCTTTCAACCTCATAAGGAAAACTTCAGAAGTTACATTTCCCTCCAGCTCGGCGATTACAAAGTTAGTATGCACCCTGGAAAGGTTAACCTTGATTCCTGGAATTTGAGAAATACCTACAGCCAGTTCTTTTGCATTGTGGTGGTCTTCTGCAAGACGGACAATGTTTTCCGGGGAAAGAGCCTCAAGGCCACAGGCACACAACCATCCAGTTTGACGCATACCTCCGCCAAGCATCTTGCGAAAGCGCCTCGCTTTCGCAATAAATTCCCGGGAACCAGCGAGAATAGAACCAACCGGTGCAGAAAGCCCCTTAGAAAGGGAAATCATTACCGAATCCGCGCAGGCAGCAAGTTCACGTGCTTCAACCCCCAGATATACGGCTGAGTTAAAAAGTCGCGCTCCGTCAAGATGCACTGAGAGATTAAATCGTTCAGCAAGAACTTTTACTTCTCTCATCTTCTCAAGAGGCGGGACAATGCCCCCGTAACGGTAATGAGAGCTCTCTATGCAAATGAGAGAGGTTTTTGGGTAATGAATGTTGTCAGGCCGAATAGCTTTTTCTATCTCCTGAGGCTCGGGAATACCATCTTCCCCTCTCAGAGTTCGCACCATAAGACCAGCCACGCAGGCAACACCACCAGTTTCAGACGTCCTGATGTGAGCGTTTTCTTCAAGAATGATCTCTTCGCCTCTTTGAGTATGAGTAAGAAGAGCAACTAAATTACCCATGGTCCCACTGGGCACAAATATGGAAGCCTCCTTACCCAGCAAAGAAGCAGCATATTCCTCAAGTTGGTTCTGTATGGGGTCTTCACCATAAACCGAATCTCCAAGAGGAGCTGCAAAAGCCCGTTCCCGCATTTTCGCGGTAGGAAGAGTTATGGTATCCCGCCTCAAATCCACCAGCACTACTTTCCCCTCCTTTCATTCAGCCAGGGAGACCGCAAAAAGCTCTTTAAAAAGATTTCGAAAAACATCGCTTTCTTCGGCTTCACTATGAACACTAAAACTGAAAAATCCAATAAGGGAAAAAGTGATGGCCTTGAAAAAATCCTCGCCAGAAAAGGTTTTTTTATGTCTTGTGACAACGGGATGCAGGCGCAAACCTACCTCTCGTAAGCAGTTTTCGAAGCGTTCTCCCAGTGCGCTCAGCTTGTGTTTGGCCTCGGGATGATGCAAAAAATCATGCCCTGCCCGCTGAATAATCACCAAGAGGTCTCGCTTCTCCTGAAAAAGCTCAAAATAGCAGTCTACTATATCAGCCACCACTTCCCCCTTAGGTTTAGAAAAATCCAAAGCCATCATGCGCTCAAAAATGCTGTCCAGCGCTTCCTCGATAAGGGCCAGAAAAATATCCAGCTTGCTTTCAAAGTAATAATAGAGCGTCGCCTTCCTGACTCCCGACTCACGGGCAATGTCTTCAACAGTAGCTTCAAAAAAACTCTTCTGAGCAAAAACTCTCTTGGCGGCTTCAATAATCTGTTGCTTTCTATTCATCACCCAACCTCAGAAACTGTAATCCACGTTCAGAAACACCCCATCGCTTAAAGAGCCAAGCCTGCTATTTTTAGCACCGCTTGATAGGGAAATGCTAAGATTAATTTCCCAGTTATCCCGGGGTTTATAGGTAGTCCCAAGCATGTTGACCATGCTTCCATCTTCAAGGCTCAGAACCGAAGTTAGCATAGGTTTCCACTTGCCATCCTCAGTGGTGTAGTCAGTATAGAAGTAAATGTAAGAGGAAACATTCCTTCCCTCTTCAAAAGGATTGCCCAGAAGATAATTCAAGCTGAAATACCAGTCATTTTCCGTGGTATAGTCCACTCCCAGGCTTGCTTTTAAGTAAGGAGAAGCAAAGGTGGAATCAGTAAAAGTTTCTACGCTTCCATTTGGATAATGAATTGCAACCTGATGCTCCCACTCTTCCGGAAAAACCAGGGCAAGGTCTCCCCTGAAAGTGGAACCCTCCAGAGCGGACAGCTCACCTTGAAATTCCAGCCCCAGAACGGAACGCTCCGGAAAGCCCCAAACAGAATGAACAGTGGACGAAGCATCCGCAGCCACCGTAATTTCAGTAAAACGAGGATAAGCGGATAAAAAATACCCGTGGTAAAAGCTAAAAGCCACATCGATATCACTTATCATACCCCGAGCGCGGACAGCCCAGATAGGAGACGCAAAGCCTACTGCCGGATATTCTTTTTCAACAGAAAGTGTAAGCGCTTCAGGACTAAGACTCGAAAATTGCGATAACAGCTGACCAGCGAACATTTGTTCTTCCACTGAGACAGGAATAAAATTGGCAACAAAGGTGGGCTGGTACAAAAATTCCAAAGACCAAAAATCGCTAAAATACCATTCCGCATCAAGTGCAGGAATAGGGATTTTGTCTTCCATCGCCTCTTTGCTCAGCGAAGTCGAAAAAGGACGAGGATTAACCAAATCTGCAGGACTCATAACATCACTCGCTCCCCAGGTCAACTGCAAAAGACCCAGCTTAAAATCCACTTCCTCCCAGGGAGCCTGAATACCCTGGAGATAAGCTTCCTTAACCCGGAGAGGTCTGAAATTGTTTTCATCCTGGTATTTTAAAAGCAAACCAGCCTGAAAGAAATAATCGCTATCACCCAGAGAAGTAGTATAGTCAAGGTCCACCCGCGTTCCGTAATCAAGATCTCCTGTAGATAAATCATAGCTGGAAAAAATTTCCACCTCTCCACTGAATTCAGAAGAAAAAGCTGGAAGAGCATAAAGGGTCAACAAAATTACCACGAACAAGGAAAGCAATCTTTTTTTCATCGCCAATCACCTTTAAAGTTCCGGTCTTTGAATAGTACGCACACTGAAGAACCTATCAGGCAAGGGTATATCTTCTTCGTGTTTTACTGTTTCCATGCGAGTTTCATGATTTTCCTTCAGGTCCTTAAAAGACATTTTCAAGATGTTAATCTTTCCCTCTTCATCTTCCTCAACTTCCAGAACCTGAAGCTCCTTCCAGGGGTTACCTTCCAGATCGTAAAATTCTATCTTTTTGAAATAGAACTTCTCTTTGTCCACGGTCATCATGAGTTTTGAGTAATCGCTGTCCTCTTCAAGAGGTTTGAGCTCCAGATAGTAATTCTTCTCATCTTCACTCAAAAGAGTAGCTTCATAATCTTCTCTTCCATAGCCCTGAGAGAGATCCTCGTAGCTAAAGTCGGTGCCCATAAACTTCTCTTTCTTACCAGAACCTGCTATTCTACGCACTTTCCGGTAAGCAGGCATGTAAAGATATATCTTTTCTCCGCCTTTAACACTTAAAAGAGTAACCCCCTTAACATCAGCAGGACTCAAAAACCTTACTATAAGCGAAATAGTGTCATCTCCTTCATCCTTAGAATACATGACCACTTCTCGCACTTCTTCTTTCCCGTTTTCATCTACCAGGATCATTTTCGCTTCGCTGCGTTGAGTAACAAAATCGGTACGACGTTTTTCAACCTCATCCAGGATTTCATCAGCAGTGAGCGCCCAAGCAACTCCACCTAACAAAAACAAAACCAAGACAAAAACTCCCGCCAAAAACCAGAACTTCTTCATGCATTGCCACCTCCCGACTGTTTTTCAATGTTTTTATTGTTGTTTCCCAAATAACTTTCAGCATGCAAGAGCAAGGGCAAAAGCACCAGGGCATAAAGGACACTAACCAAAAGCACCGTGCCAACTAAGCCTCCAAACATGCGAAGCATACTTATCTCACCAGTAGCTAAAACATAGCTACCACCAGCAACCGCCAGCGAGTTCAAAACAATGCCCCTACCCGAACTCAACATGGTAGTCACTAATGCCTTGGGATTCTGCAAGCTCAGCTCACGATACCAACGGGAAGTAAAGTGAATCGTATAGTCGATTCCAGCTCCAATTGCAATACTGGCTACCATTAAAGTGGCAACATTAAGCGGGATCTTTAACAAGCCCATAATCCCAAACGAAGTGTAAACAGTCAACAATATAGGTACAATGGCTATCGAAGCCTTGCGTAAGGAACGCAACTGCAAAAGCAGAAGCCCAAAAACGATAACAAAAGCCAAAAACATGCTACGAGCTTGCTGGTTAAATAGCTTGCTGTTTACGTAATTACTTATGATCGGAGTACCCGTTACTTTATACTCAACTGTAACTGGACCGTCTGGAGCAGGCAGATAAACCCACTCATCAAGAGCTTCGTAGAAAACGAAATCAAAATCTTCATTTAGTTTTTCGCCAGTCATATTTTCCACAACTTTCCTTACGGTTTCAGCCTTCATTTTCCGGGCAATGCGCAACTCGGAATTTTTAAGCACTTCTTCAAGGTACAGGGCGTCATCTTCGCTTAGGCTAAGTTCTCTCTCAAGAAGTTCAGAAATAGAAAGGTTGTTGCTTTTATAATGGTTTTCAAGAGCCGACGCTACCTCTTCCACACTCAATCCCAAATCTTCAATTTCCAAAGTAGCGTCGTGAGCTACCAAGAAAGCAAAATCCGCACTATGGCCCACAAACGCTTCAACCGGCTTTTCAACGATAGATTTAATTTCTTCCTTGAGAACTTGCGGATTGGACACTTCAAGACCAAAAATCCGTAAGTCCTCCACTATTGTGTCTACAAGAAAATCCACAGCTCCCGGCTCCTTAATAGACACCATTTTCACTCTCTGAGGCCGGCTTTTCAGAAATTCCTCCAGCGCAGCTACTTCTTCTCTGAGCTCTGAAGATGAAGTTTCTTCGGCACTAAACTCTACCAAAGTTTCATCTTCTCCTTCACTAATTCTTCCTTTGAGGTAACTGTTGTCCTGAGCAAAAAACCACAGGTTATCAATCTTATCACGTTCTATAGGGATCGCCTTCCACCCCTCCATAGCTTGGTTTAAATTCATAAGGAAAGTGGCCAGAGAAGAGGCATCCTCAAAGTTTTTGAAGCGAGCAGCGTACTTCCCAATACGCACCATTTCTCGAAGCACAAAGGGTTCTTTAACATTTTGAGAACGCACGCAAAGGTAATTATAATCAGTGCTTCCGAAGCGTTTCTCAAAATAATCGAGTAACAGAGTAATGGGGTGATTCTTACCCATCTGTACTTTTACAGAAGTTTCCACATCAATACGAGGAATCCCTAAAGTGAAAATAACCATCATTATCACAATAAAAGCAATCGTAGCTTTCTTGTGATGCAATACGGACCTAGCAATAAACCTCAGAAAACGACTGATTAGATCTCCCCGTTCTCTACCCTGATGAAGCACCCTGAAGTGGTTGGGAACCTTACGAGGCACAAAAATGGCATAAAAAGATCCAAGCGAAAAAGTCGCCAGAATCATACCAAAAAAGATACCCAACGCTGAATACAATCCAAAATCAGAGATAGGTTTAATTTCAGCAGTAAGCAGGGAGAGAAAACCACCCATGGTGGTTAAAGCACTCATCAAAATAGGGGTAAAAATATCCCGCAGAGTTGCTGCCGAGGCTTCCGGGCCATTTAAGCAAGCTCTTTCCTCATAATACCGATTCACAAAATGAATGCCGTAAGCAGTAACCAGGGAAAGTAGCAAAACTGGCATGGAAGAAGCTACTACTGTCAAGGATTTTCCCATAACTACAGCACAGCCCAGCACCCACACCGAGGAAATAAGAGATATTAAAATTGGTAAAAAAACCCCTCGTAATGCACGGAAACCCCAGTAAAGGATCACAATCAGAACCAGCGCAG
>CAZMZG010000034.1:0-18484 GCA_964570785.1 uncultured Atribacterota bacterium
AGAACGGTTGGGGCAGGTGTAGTGACTGAGATTATAGAGTAACTGTGGAGGTTGCCGTATTCATATTTAAATTTTGGGGAGGCATGAAAAGTGGCCCAGAGAATTAGGATAAAGTTGAAAGCTTATGATCATAAAATACTGGATCAATCGGCCTTGAAAATTGTTCGTACAGCGGAAAGAACGGGTGCTCAGGTAACGGGGCCTATACCTCTGCCTACGGAAATTGTGAGGTATACTGTTTTACGTTCCCCTCATGTTGACAAAAAGTCTCGGGAGCAGTTTGAAATAAGAACCCACAAGAGGATGATAGATATTATTGACCCTAATCCTAAGACTGTTGACGCGTTGATGCATCTGGACTTACCTGCTGGTGTGGACATAGAGATAAAGTTGTAGCACTGGGGTGGAAGGAGAGAGAAAGAGATGAAAGTGGTTGAATATGGGATGATTGGTGAAAAAATAGGTATGACAAGAGTGTTTGACCAGGCTGGTCGAGTTATTCCAGCTACGGTAATAAAGTGTGGCCCCTGTTTTGTGGTTCAGAAAAAGACCAGAGAGGTAGATGGTTACGAAGCTTTAAGGCTTGGATATGGGGAGACTAAAGAGAAGAAGCTTAATAAGCCAGTGCTTGGGGTGCTGAAAAAAGCTAATCTCCCGCCCTTGCGGATCTTCAGAGAGTTTAGATTTAAGGATACGGAAAACTACCAGGTTGGACAGGAACTCAAGGTGAGTGGTTTTAAAGTTGGTGACCGGGTAAGCGTTACTGGACAGTCCAAGGGTAAGGGTTTTGCTGGAGTAGTCAAGCGCTTTGGCTACGGAGGTGGACCTGCTTCTCATGGATCAATGTTTTATCGCCGTCCTGGCTCCATTGGTGCCACAGACCCGGAACGGGTGTTTAAAGGAAAGGGTTTGCCTGGCCGTATGGGTGGGGAAAAAGTTACCATTCGCAACTTGGAAGTGGTTGCTGTAAACGAAGAGAGAAACTTGCTCTTGGTTAAGGGAGCAGTTCCTGGTCCTACGGGGGGCACTGTTCTTGTTAAAAAGTGCGCTTCTTAGTATGGGAGGAGAAACGATATGGAAATTGCGGTATTTGATAGGGAAGGTAAAACGGTAGACCAACTGGTTCTTGAAGAAGTGGTTAATGGCGAAATAAATACCCATCTTTTGTTTCTTGCTGTCAAATCTTATCTTGACAACCAGAGAAGAGGGACAGCAAAAACCAAGACCCGGGGAGAAGTCAGGGGTGGAGGAAGAAAGCCCTGGCGTCAAAAGGGAACAGGAAGAGCAAGACATGGAAGTATACGTTCGCCTATATGGCGTGGTGGAGGAGTAGTGTTTGGGCCTCGCCCCCGCTCTTATTACTTTTCTCTTAACAAGAAAGAAAAACGTCAGGCAACGTTGCAATCGCTGGTTATGAAAATCAAAGAGGGAAGCTTGCGATTAGTGGAAGATCTTTCGCTGGAACAACCGAAAACCAAAGAAGCAGTTAAGTTGTTGACTAATCTGGGGTTGGAAGGGAATGTTTTGGTGGTAACTACTTCTAAAAATGAAAATGTTTTACGTTCTTTTTCCAATCTCGAAAATGTTGAGGTTTTACCCGTCAACTCTGTATCTGCCTATCATCTTTTGAGGTTTGAAAATGTGGTTTTTGAGAAGCCAGCTTTCCTCTCTCTGTGGGAGGTGCTATGTAAGTGAATACGGATCGCGAGATTATCATACACCCAATAATTACTGAAAAAGCAGTAAAGCTTCAGGAAGAAAATAAGTATGTTTTTAGAGTTAATCCCAAAGCCACCAAAAACGAGATTAAAAAAGCTGTCCAGGAAATGTTTGGGGTAACCGTTTTGAAGGTGAACACGGTAAACGTTCCAGGCAAGAAAAAAAGGCTGGGTAGATTCGAAGGTAGGACTTCTGCCTGGAAAAAGGCTATTGTTTATGTGAAGCCTGGCGAAAGAATTAAGGCTTTTGATATAAGTTAAACAGGGTAAAAGGAGCGAGTAGTAATGGCGAGCATCAAAGAATATAAACCAGTAACGCCCGGTAGAAGGCAAATGACCGGATATACTTTTGAGGAACTTACGCCTGGGGTTGAGCCTCAGAAATCTTTATTGGTTCCTTTGAAGCAGAAAGCTGGACGTGATAATCAGGGAAGGATTTCGGTGAGACACCGTGGTGGTGGTCATAAAAGAAAGTACCGCCTGATCGATTTTAAAAGGGATAAATTTAATATTCCAGCTACAGTGGAAAGCATAGAGTACGATCCCAATCGTTCGGCACGAATTGCTCTTCTCAAATACGCCGATGGTGAGAAGCGTTATATTTTGGCCCCTCTGGGTGTTAAAGTCGGAGATGTATTGATGAGTGGTGAAAGCGTTGATATCAGGCCCGGAAATGCCTTACCGCTTAGGAATATTCCAGTAGGTACCATTGTTCACAACATCGAACTGCGCAGAGGTAAAGGGGGGCAATTAGCCAGGGCAGCCGGGGCCTATGCTCAATTAATGGCTAAAGAGGGAGATTATGCCCAGATACGTTTGGTTTCAGGAGAGATTAGATTGGTGCACCTTGATTGTCTTGCTACGGTAGGGCAGGTGGGCAATGTCGATCATGAAAACGTCACCGTTGGTAAGGCAGGGAGAAAACGCTGGATGGGTATACGACCCACAGTTCGCGGTGTTGCCATGAACCCTATTGATCATCCTCACGGTGGTGGTGAAGGACGGGCTCATGGAGGAAGACAGCCGGTTAGCCCCTGGGGCCTCCTGACCAAGGGATTCAAGACCAGGAAAAACAAGCAAACTGATAAGTGGATTGTTAAAAGAAGAAAATAGGGGGCGAATAACAGGTGGGTAGATCAACAAAGAAAGGACCCTTTGTGGATCCAAAGCTTAGAAAGAGGATAGAAGAGCTCAATAAAAGAGGCGAAAAAAGAGTAATTAAAACCTGGTGCAGGGCATGTGTTGTTATTCCTGAGATGGTGGGGCACACCATCGCGGTTTACAATGGTCGCAAGCATGTTCCTGTGTATATAACTGAACAGATGGTTGGTCATAAACTGGGGGAGTTTGCTCCAACGCGAACCTTTAGAGGTCATGGTAATCCCACAGAGCGCTCTACCGCGCTTAAGTAGGGGGAGGTATTGATAATGGAAGTTAGAGCAGTGGCTCGGCATGTTCGCATTTCACCCAGAAAAGCCAGACAAGCAGTAAATCTTATAAAGGGCAAAAGCGCTCAAGAGGCTTTGAGTGTTTTGAATTTCATTCCTAAAAAGTCGGCTCGTCTGGTTAAGAAGGTGTTGCAGTCTGCTATTGCTAATGCCGAAAATAACTGGAACCTTGATGTGGAAAGGCTTGTAGTTTCCAGGGCTTATGTTGATACCGGCCCTACTATGAAGAGAGTAAGGCCGAGAGCTATGGGTCGTGCTGATATTATTCGTAAGAGGACATCCCATATTACTGTTTACGTTGCCGAAGCGGAGGAGGGACGTTAACTTGGGACAAAAAGTAAATCCTATTGGGCTTAGATTGGGAATAGTTAAAGATTGGCAATCTCGCTGGTTTTCAGAAGATAAATACCGCGATTTCCTTCTTGAAGACTTGCGGATTCGTCGTTACATTAAAAATAAGCTTTATCGTGCCGGTATTTCGCAAATTAATATTGAACGCTTAGCGAACCAGTTGAAAATAATAATAAAGACAGCTCGTCCGGGGATAGTAATTGGCAGAAAAGGTTCTGAAGTGGAGAAGCTTAGACGGGAAATACAGGATATGGTGGGCAATAAAAACATTCAAATTTCGGTTGAAGAAGTTCCAGTTCCTGAAATCGATGCACAGCTGGTTGCGGAGAATATTGCCTTTCAAATTGAGAGGCGTATATCTTACCGTAGAGCCATGAAACAGGCTATTGCTCGGGCTTTGAAAATGGGGGCCAAGGGAATTAAAATTGCTTGCTCAGGACGATTAGGAGGGGCGGAAATAGCCCGGGAAGAATGGTATCGAGAAGGTCGTCTGCCTTTGCACACTCTTAGAGCGGATATTGATTATGGGTTTGCCGAATCTCTGACAACTTATGGAAAAATTGGGGTTAAAGTCTGGATTTTTAAAGGTGAAGTTATTTCTCCTGGCGAAACACTGGAAGGAGAAGTTACTCTGCCCCAGGAGGAAATTCACGAGGAGGAGCTTGAAGACTATGTTGATACCAAAGAGAGTTAAGTATAGAAAGCAGCATCGTGGTAGAATGACCGGGGTTGCTTATAGAGGATGCGAGGTTGATTTTGGAGATTTTGGATTACAGGCTTTGCAACCAGCCTGGATTACTAATCCTCAAATAGAAGCTGCACGAGTTGCCATATCAAGACATATTAAGAAAGGCAAGATTTGGATTCGTATTTTTCCAGATAAACCATATACTAAAAAGCCTACTGAATCGAGAATGGGTAAAGGTAAAGGCCCTGTAGAGGGTTGGGTTGCGGTAGTGAAGCCGGGAAGGATTCTCTTTGAAGTTGCTGGAGTTGATCGCGAAACAGCCTTTGAAGCTTTAAGAGTTGCTTCGTTTAAGTTGCCCGTTAAGACTCGTATAGTTGAGCGACAGACGGAATAGGATGGTGATTTTGATGAAGGCTTCTGAATTGCGCAATATGACCGATGAGGAACTTAATCAAAAATTGAAAGATTTACGCACGGAGCTTTTTAACCTGCGCTTTCAAGCTATTACCGGACAGCTTAGAAATCCTCGTCGAATAAGACTGGTTAAGCGGGATATTGCAAGGATTAAGACTATTCAACGGGAACGAGAGTTGGCGGTTAAGCAGCGGGAGGTTCAGTAACATGGGAGGCTCTAAAAGATTGATTGGTAAAGTAGTAAGTGATGCAATGGATAAAACGGTTGTGGTAGAAGTGGTTCGCTTGAGTGAGCATCCTCTCTATGGTAAGAAGATTAGAAAGAAAAGCAAGTTTAAAGCTCACGATGAGATCAATACTTGCAGACTTGGAGATAAAGTGCTTATTGAAGAGACTCGACCACTCAGCAAGACCAAACGCTGGAGAGTAGTAACTGTTTTGGAAAGAAGTGTGGAAGAGGGAGGAGAGGAAATTGATTCAACCAACCACGATGCTTGAGGTTGCTGATAATACTGGAGCTAAAAGAATAATGTGCATAAGAGTTATGGGTGGTTCAAACCGCCGTTATGCAAGCATTGGTGATATAATTATTGCTTCAGTAAAAGAGGCTGAACCCAATTCTAATGTTAAAAAAGGAGAAGTGGTTCGAGCGGTCGTAGTCCGTACCAGGAAAGAAGTTGCCAGAGACGATGGTACGGTTATTCGCTTTGATGATAATGCCGCCGTACTGATCAACAATCAAAATGTGCCTCGAGGCACACGTATTTTTGGGCCTGTGGGCCGCGAGTTGCGAGACAGACAGTTTATGCGGATAGTTTCTTTAGCTCCGGAAGTAGTTTGAGAGGTGTATATTATGACCCGAGTAAAAGTACCCTTAAAAAAAGGTGACCTTGTTGAAGTCATTAGAGGTAAGGATAAAGGCAAGAGAGGGAAAATTTTAAATATTTTCCCTCAGGATGACAAAGCAATTGTGGAAGGCGTGAATATGGTCAAAAAGCATACCCGCCCCACCCAGGACAATCCACAGGGAGGGATTATAGAGAAAGAAAATCCCTTACGGATTTCTAACTTGCGCCTGGTTTGCAGTAGGTGTAATCAGCTCACGCGCATAGGGAGAAAGCGCGTTTCCGGTTCTGATTTCAGGGTCAGGGTATGCAAAAAGTGTGGAGAAATTATTGACAAAGTTTAGTTCGAGGAGGAGCTACCGTGTCGGTTGTAAAAGAAAAGTACAAAAATGAAGTGGTTCCTGCGCTCTTAAAGCGTTTTGGCTATAAAAATCCAATGCAGGTTCCTAAGCTTGAGAAAGTAGTTATCAATATGGGAGTCGGAGATGCAACTCAAAATTCTCGGTATCTTGATTTGGCGGTGGAAGAACTATCCCTTATTACTGGACAGAAACCGCTTGTTACCCGAGCAAGAAAATCCATATCTAATTTTAAGTTGAGAAGAGGTATGGCTATTGGCTGTAAGGTAACCTTAAGGGGAGATAGGATGTACGAGTTTCTGGATCGCTTTTTCAATATTGCAATTGCACGTATCCGAGATTTTCGTGGGTTTCCAGATAGTTGTTTTGATGGAAGAGGCAACTGCACTATAGGTATCGAAGAACAGCTGATCTTTCCCGAGATAAGTTATGATAAAGTAGAGCGGGTGAGAGGTATGAATATATCTTTTGTTACTACCGCAAAAAACGATGAAGAAGCCAGAGCTTTACTTGAATTACTTGGCTTACCTTTTCGCAAATCGTAAGGGAGGATGAATGATGGCTCGCAAAGCGAAGATAGAAAGAAGTAAACGGGGTTATAAGTTTAAGGTTCGTTATCGTAATCGCTGTAGTTTGTGTGGTCGCCCTCGGGGTTATTTGAGAGATTTCGGAATATGTAGGATTTGTTTTAGAACCTTGGCCAGTAGAGGAGAAATACCTGGTGTTACGAAATCTAGCTGGTAGGAAGGGGAGTACCATGGCGCATACAGACCCTATTGCTGATATGTTAACGAGAATCAGGAATGCTCTAAAGGCCCGTAAGGGAAGTGTCTCTGTTCCTGCTTCAAAGCTTAAGATAGAAATTGCTCGAATTATGAAGCAGGAAGGTTATATTGAAGATTATAAAGTGACCAGTTTTGATGGTCCCAAAAGGGACTTGATTATTTTTTTGAAGTACGGTCCCAACAAAGAACGCGTGGTCAATGGCTTGCGAAGGATCAGCAAACCAGGTTTGAGAGTTTACGTTGGAAAGGACGAAATCCCCATTTTGCTTGGTGGAATGGGTACTGTAGTGGTTTCTACTTCAAGGGGCGTTTTGACT
This sequence comes from uncultured Atribacterota bacterium, assembly GCA_964570785.1. GTDB lineage: Bacteria > Atribacterota > Atribacteria > Atribacterales > Thermatribacteraceae > Thermatribacter. The sequence goes on from CAZMZG010000034.1 coordinate 6,926, forward strand.
GGTAAAGAAGCGAAAAAACTTGGAGTTGGAGGAGAAGTTATCTGTTATATCTGGTGAGGGAGGATTAGAGCATGTCTCGTATTGGTAAAAAACCAATAACCATACCTCAGGGAGTTGAGGTTGAAATAGAAGGGACTCTTGTAAGAGTCAAGGGTCCAAAAGGGACTCTTGAGAAGAGGTTTCATCCCAGAATGTGCATAGAGAAAAAGGACAATATGGTAGTAGTGGCGCCTCAAGGAGACAGTAAACTTGATAAGTCGTTATTTGGCTTGACACGTACTTTAGTGGCCAACATGGTCGAAGGCGTATCTAAAGGTTTCGAAAAGTCTCTCGAGCTCAATGGCTTGGGATATCGTGCCCAGAAAAAGGGTGATACCCTGGTTCTGAGTCTTGGTTTTTCTCATCCCGTGGAGATAGAACCTCCAGAGGGCATTTCTTTTGAAATTGAAGGTCAACAGATTATAAAGGTCAAAGGGATTGACAAGGAAAAAGTAGGGCAGGTAGCTGCTGATATAAGGAAGCTTAGAAAGCCTGAGCCATACAAAGGTACTGGCATAAAGTATGTGGGTGAAGTCATTCGACGCAAGCAAGGTAAAGCCATGGCGAAATAGAGGAGGAAGAAGAGCATGCGTATTGAGGAACGCAAGGAGAAAAGGTTGCGCAGACACCGTAGAGTCAGGAAAAAGGTATACGGAACTATAGAACGCCCCCGGCTCTGTGTTTTTAGAAGCCTGAGGCATATATATGCTCAGATCATTAATGACGATGAAGGAAAGACGCTGGTTACTGCTTCGAGCCTTTCTCCGGAGATTAGGGGGTTTGAAGGCACCAAGACTCAGGTGGCAAGAGAGGTAGGGCTTCTTATTGGTAAGAAAGCTTTAGAAGCCGGGATTAGCAAAGTAGTGTTTGACCGTGGTGGCTATAAGTATCATGGGAGAGTAAAGGCTCTAGCTGATGGAGCGAGAGAAGCGGGGCTTCAATTTTGAACGGTAGATTACGGGAGGTAAGTAATTATGGATATAGCAGGCAGGAGAGTTAAGCCTGAAGGTCTGGAATTGACTGAGAAGTTGATTGCAGTTAGCCGAGTCAGCAAGGTAGTAAAGGGTGGTAAGAGATTCGGTTTTCGGGCTCTGGTTGCTGTTGGCAATGGTGAGGGCGTGGCAGGCATCGGAATTGGTAAGGCTAAGGAAGTTCCTGATGCTGTGCGTAAGGCTATAGAAAAGGCCAAGAAGTCCTTGGTAAAGTTCCCGATGCGGGGATCTACTATAACTCATGAAGTGCTTGGAGAGTTTGGGGCTAGCATGGTGGTTTTGAAGCCAGCTGCACCCGGTACCGGAGTTATAGCAGGTGGTGCAGTGCGAGCCATTCTTGAGGTTGCTGGCGTGAAAGATGTTTTAACTAAATCTTTGGGCAGTAATAACCCCATTAACGTGGCTCGGGCTACCATGAATGGTCTTTGCAATCTTAAGGACCCGCGAGAAGTGGCTGAGTTAAGAGGAAAGAGCGTTAAAGAGTTTTTTGCGCGTTGAGGAGGAAAGCATATGGGAAGTAAACTAAAGATCACCCTGTTGAAAAGTCCTATTGGTAGACCAGAGTCTCACAAGAGAACTCTCAAAGCCTTGGGGCTTAGGCGTCTTAATCAAACTGTAGTTAAGGAAGATAATCCCTCACTGAGGGGCATGATTCAAAAAGTAGATTATCTTTTAAAGATTGAAAATGTTGAGTGAAAGGAGAAGGGTTGCCATGAAACTGGTGGATTTAAAGCCATTACAGGGTTCCTTTCATAGAGCGAAAAGAGTTGGCAGAGGTATAGGTTCTGGCCATGGTAAAACTTCCTGTAGAGGTATGAAGGGCCAAAAAGCTCGTTCTGGTGGACAGATTCATCCTCGCTTTGAGGGTGGTCAAATGCCCCTGGTACGCCGTATACCTAAGCGTGGTTTTCGTTCTTTGAAATGTGGAGAGTGGGAGATTGTTAACCTTGCTGCTCTTTCTCGACTCAAGGACGTTAAAGAAATCACTCCCCAGGTTCTCTATGAAGCCGGCCTTGTTGAATCTAAGGATAGCAAAATTAAGATACTCGCTAAAGGTAACTGCCCACCGAACCTGGTAGTTAAGGCTCACGCTTTTTCTGAGAAGGCGAAAGTTATTATAGAAGAAAATGGTGGCAGGGTTGAGGTGCTCTAAAAATGTGGGATTCCCTTGCAAAGCTGTTTAAAATACCTGACCTGAAAAGGAAAGTTATTTTTACGTTGCTTATGCTTGTTGTGTTCAGAATAGGTGCTCATATTCCTGTACCTGGCATTGACCCCAAGGCCCTGGCCAATGTTTTTTCGCAAGGGGGGTTGCTGGGTTTTCTGGACATGTTTGCTGGAGGTGCTTTAAGTAATTTTTCTATCCTTGCTCTGGGGATCATGCCTTACATCAATGCTTCAATCATTATGCAGCTTTTGACAGCGGTTGTTCCCAAACTGGAGGAGCTGGCTAGAAGTGGTGAAGAGGGAAGGGACAAGATAACTCAGTACACTCGCTGGGGGACCATTCTCCTGGCTATGATTCAGGGTTTTGGTATAACCGTCTGGATGGAGAATCTGGGAGTCTTACCCGTCGTGGGATGGGGCTACCGGGCAACCATAATATTAACTCTTACTGCGGGTAGTATTTTCTTAATGTGGCTTGGTGATATGATTTCCGATTTTGGCGTGGGAAATGGAGTTTCTCTAATCATTTTCGGTGGTATCGTAGCGCGTATAGCTCCTCAGATGGTACGCACTATTTCCATGATTAGGGTTGGGGAGATTAATCCCTTTTTGTTTGCAGTCAACCTGGTTGTTTGGATTTTGATAATTGCAATGGTTGTTGAGTTTCAAGAAGCTCAACGCCGTATTCCGGTGCAATATGCTAAAAGAGTAGTGGGTAGAAGGGTTTATGGTGGCCAAAGCACTCATATACCCATTCGAGTGATCCAGGGGGGGGTTATTCCCATCATTTTTGCTTCTTCTATCCTTCTTTTTCCGGCTACTATTGCTCAGTTTTTTCAGGGCTCAAGCTTTATGAAATCTGTTGCCGACATGCTTTCTCCAAGATCTGCTCTATATTTGTCTCTTTACGCTGCCCTGATAATTTTCTTTACCTACTTCTATACCGCGGTTACTTTCAATCCGGCTGAGCTTGCGGACAATATGAAAAAATATGGTGGTTTTATTCCTGGAATACGGCCGGGAAGATCTACTGTAGAATATCTGGACCGCTGTCTTTCCCGGATTACTTTGTGGGGAGCTATTTTCCTGGCGTTTATCGCCATAATACCCAATATTTTAGTCAGGGTTACCAATATTACTACTTTTTATTTTGGAGGAACGGCAATTTTGATAATGGTTGGTGTGGCTATTGAGACTGTTCGGCAACTGGAAGCTCAGTTGCTTATGCGCCATTACGAAGGTTTTATTCGCAAATCCTGAGAGACAGAGGAGGAGTTTGGATGAGAATTGTATTTTTAGGCCCTCCGGGGGCAGGCAAGGGAACACAGGCTAAAATGGCAGAAAAAGATTTTGGGCTTCTTCATATTGCTACGGGAGACATTATAAGAGAAGCCATTAAGAACCAGACAGAATGGGGAAAGAAAGCGGAAGAATACGTTAAAGCAGGTTTATTAGTGCCTGATGAAGTGGTAATTGGCATTATGGAAGAGAAGCTCCTTCAAGACGAGGTAAAAAAAGGTTTTATACTTGATGGTTTTCCACGAACGCTTGCCCAGGCGGGGGCGCTTGATAAAATTTTAGAAAAAGCTGGTTCTCCTCTGGATGCTGTGATATATTTTAACGTGGATCGTCAGGAAGTGATAAGAAGGCTTTCTGCGCGTAGGATCTGTGAAAAGTGTCAAACACCTTATAATTTGATTTCTAAACCCCCCAAAAATGACCTGATTTGTGATATATGTGGAGGAAAGTTGATTCAGCGTCCAGATGACAACGAAGAGGTTATCGCTCAAAGGCTTGAGACTTACGAAGAACAAACGCGACCATTGATCAACTTTTACCGTTCTAAAGGTCTCTTGAAAGAAGTGGTTTCAAGGGGCGGAATAGAAGCTGTGTACCAGGTAGTTAAATCCCTATTAGAAGGGATCAGACAAAAAGCTAAATGAGCAAGATAACTTTATCTGAAGATATCAAAAGAATAAAAAAAAGCGGGCAAATACTGGCTTCGGTGATAGAAAGGCTTCGTACTTTGGTTGCTCCAGGCATAAAGACTCGCTTTCTTGATGAAGTGGCTGAAAGCATTATCAAGGAGCACGGAGCCAAACCGGCCTTTAAGGGTTATAGGGGTTACCCTGCATCGATATGTGTTTCTATCAATGACGAAGTTGTACATGGTATACCTGGAGAAAGAACGATGAAAGAAGGAGATCTGGTGAGCATAGATATTGGAGTAGTGTATGAAGGATTTTATGTCGATGCAGCCTTTAGTGTTGTGGTAGGGAATAGCAACCCGCGGGCTTTGAGGTTGATTGAGGTGACTCGTAAGGCTCTTTTTGCTGGGATAAGCAATGCGTTGCCCGGAAAAAGAATTGGGGATATTTCCTGGAGCATTCAAAGAACGGTTGAAAAGGCAGGTTTTTCGGTAGTTCGTGATTTTGTGGGTCATGGCGTTGGAACTGCTTTACACGAAGAGCCTCAAATACCTAATTTTGGCAAAAGAGAAAAGGGGCCGGTCATAGAAGAAGGTATGGTGTTGGCTATTGAGCCTATGGTTAACGAGAAGGACTATAAAGTAAGAATTCTTGAAGACGGATGGACAGTGGTTACTGTTGATGGAGGGCTGTCAGCCCATTTCGAACATACAGTTATGGTAACTAAAGATGGTCCAGAAATTTTGACAGCGATAAAGAGAGGGGATGAAGCGAGATAATGCCCAGATCCAGAGATGATGTTATCGAAGTAGTCGGCACGGTTATTGAGCCTTTGCCGAATGCAATGTTTAGAGTAGAACTTAAAAATGGCAGAAAAGTTTTGGCTCATATTTCTGGGAAAATGCGTATGCATTATATTCGCATCCTTCCAGGTGATAAAGTTACTGTACAGATTTCCAAGTATGATCCTACCAGGGGAAGGATAATATATCGCCACAAATAGATTGATTGACTTGGTAAAACTTGCAATTGATGCTGGGAGGTATTAAAATGAAGGTTCGTTCATCTGTAAAGCCAAGATGCGAGAAGTGTAAGGTAATTAGACGAAAGAACAGAGTTCTGGTTGTGTGCTCTAATCCAAGGCACAAGCAGCGTCAAGGTTAGGAGGTACAACTAAGATGGCCCGAATAGCAGGGGTTGATTTACCAGCCAACAAAAGAATTGATGTAGCTTTAACTTACATATTTGGTATAGGTAAAAGCTTGACAAAGAAAATTTTGGAAGATGCAGGAGTAAGTCCCGATATTAAAGTAAAGGATCTTACTGATGAAGAGGTAAACAGAATTCAGAAAGAAGTTGAAAAGTATCCAGTTGAAGGTGAACTTAGGGCCCAAATTTCCCAAAACATTAAGCGACTTATGACTATCGGGTGTTATAGGGGTTTGCGACATCGTCGAGGGATGCCTGTTAGGGGGCAAAGGACGAGAACTAACGCCCGAACCAGAAAGGGTCCTCGTAGAACAGTGGGAGTAAGACGCGGTAAGTAAAACTTATGAGGGAGGTTGTTTAGAATTGGCTCGTAGGACTCGAAGGAAAAAAAAGGAAAAAAAGCTAATTAGGGAGGGCATTGCGCATATAAAATCTACATTTAATAATACGATCATTACTATTAGCGACAAAGAAGGCAATATTATTGCCTGGGCTAGTGCCGGTACTGTGGGTTTTAAGGGTACCAAGAAGGGTACTCCTTTTGCGGCGCAATTGGCGGCTGAGCAAGCAGCTCGAAAGGCCATGGACCAGGGTTTGCGAGAAGTGGAGGTTCTTGTTAAAGGTCCGGGGTCTGGTCGTGAGACTGCTATACGTGCTTTACAGGCTGCGGGGTTGGTAATTAATTCCATCAAAGACGTGACACCTATTCCTCATAATGGATGCCGACCTCCCAAACAAAGAAGAGTGTAGTAGGAGGTTTTGATAAACATGTCTCGATATACAGGTTCTAAATGCAGGTTGTGTAGAAGGCAAGGTATGAAGCTTTTTCTAAAAGGGGAACGTTGTTACACTGACAAATGTGCTTTTGAGAAAAGGCCCTTCCCTCCTGGTGTTCACAAGGGTGCTCGGAGAAGGCTTTCTGGTTATGGAATTCAGTTGAGAGAAAAGCAGAAGGTTCGCTTCATTTATGGGATTTCTGAAAACCAGTTCAAGAATTATTTCTCCAGGGCTTCCAAAATGCCGGGAGTGACTGGTGAAAACCTCCTGTCTTTGTTAGAGAGAAGACTTGATAACGTGGTTTTTAGAATGGGTTTGGTCAGTTCCCGTGCTGAGGCTCGCCAGATGGTCCTGCATGGTCACTTTTTGGTCAACGGCAAGAAAGTCAATATACCTTCTTATCTGGTTGACAAAGGCGATATCATAGAAGTTTCCCCGAAGGGAAAAAACAACGAAAGGATAAAATCTGCTCTTGAGCGAGATTTGGGTATTACTCCTCCTCAGTGGATAGACGTGGATACGACCAATTTAAGAGCTACCATTTTGAGGGAGCCAACCAGGGAAGATATTGAATATCCTGTACAGGAGCAGTTGATAGTGGAGTTCTATTCTAAATAATTTTTGAGGTGTTGGTCAATGTATGACTTAAGGGAGTTAATGAAGTGTGAAATTGTGGAGGTTAAAGAAGACATTCAACCTCCTAATTTGTACGGTAAGTTTTTGATTGAACCCCTGGAAGCGGGATGGGGTATTACCATTGGTAATGCTTTGCGTAGGGTTCTTCTTTCTTCCATAGAAGGTAGCGCGGTGACGGCTGTACAGATAGAGGGAGTTATGCACGAGTTCTCTGTCCTCCCTGGGGTTCGGGAGGATGTTTCAGATATTATTTTGAACCTTAAAGGTCTGGTGTTGAAGAGTCACTCCGAGGAAGAAATTCTGTATCTCGATGTTAAAGGTGAACCAGGCCGTATAAAGGTAGTAACAGGTGCTGACATACAGAAAAATAGCAATGTCGAGATAATTAATCCTGACCACTACATAGCTGAAATTAATGAGGAAGGCCGTCTTGTGGTCAGGATATACGTTGCTCGTGGTAAAGGATATCAGGAGGCGGACGAAACCAAATATCGCGAGCTGGACATCATCCCGGTTGATTCTATCTTTACACCGGTGAAAAAGGTGAATTATCAAGTACTGGATACACGAGTTGGGCAGTTTACTAACTACGATAAATTGGTGGTGGAGATTTGGACCAACGGAGCCATTACTCCCCAGGAAGCCATGGAAAAAGCCCTTGAGCTTCTAAGGGATAATTTTTCTTATCTTTTGGAGCTCTTGAGAGAAAGGATTGGTGAAACAGGGGTTAGAGCTGATACTCCTGAGGAAACGTCGGAAGAGTTTGAAGAAGAAGTCCCGATCGAGGATATTGATTTATCAGTACGGGCTATCAATTGTTTGAAGAGGGCCAAGATAAATACTCTTAGAGAGCTTCTGGAAGTTGTCCGCAACCGACCTGAGGACTTGAAGAAAATAAAAAATTTGGGTCAGAAAACTTATGAAGAAATTCTGGAAAAGGTACAGCAGAGGTTTCTTTCTTCGAGCAACACTGAGAAAAGAGGTGTCGGAGAATGAGGCATAGAAAGAGGACTGAAAAACTGGGCAGAACAGCCTCCCATAAAAGGAGCATGCTGGCCAATATGGTCGTTTCTCTGATTAAGTCTGGAAAGATTGAAACTACCGAAAAAAAGGGTAAGGTCTTGAAAAGATACTTTGAGCGAGTAGTTTCTCTGGCTATCAAAGGTGACAATGCTTCAATGAGACAGGTCGTTTCTTGGGTTAGGGATAGAGAGGCTTTCAAGATGCTTATGCGGAGTATTGTTCCCAGAATGAGGGACAGAAAAGGCGGTTATTGTAGACTTATCAAAGCTGGTTTTCGGAGAGGAGACGGTGCTCCTCTGGCCATAGTGGAAATAATTAGTGAGTAGTACTTGAAACCCTATGTTTTTGAAGGCCAGCTTTTGCTGGCCTTTTTTTGTGGACAGCTGCTATGATAGAGTTTCGAAAAGTAAGTTTTTGGTACGCTGAAGAGGATCAGATTTTTGATAACGTCCAGGAAGTTTTGAAGGATGTTAGCCTAACCATTAAAAATGGAGAGTTTGTGGTGCTTTTGGGTAGGAATGGTTCTGGCAAGTCGACCCTGGCCAGGCACTGCAATGCTCTTCTGGTTCCCAAGCGTGGAGATGTTTTAGTGGAAGGAATCAACACTAAAGATTTAGAGCTTATTTGGGAAGTCAGACAAAAGGTGGGTCTGGTTTTTCAAAACCCTGATAACCAGCTTATCGCGACTACGGTTGAGGAGGATGTTGCTTTTGGGCCAGAGAACTTGGGTTTGCCCTCCCATGAGATACGCAGGAGGGTAGATGAGGCTCTTGAAATGGTTGGCATGTCTGATTTCAAAAAAAGAGAACCCCACCTGCTTTCCGGTGGACAGAAGCAGAAAGTAGCTATTGCAGGAGTTTTGGCGATGGCTCCCAAATATTTGGTACTTGATGAAGCTACGTCCATGCTGGATCCCGAAGCCAGAGAAGATCTTTTAAATTTGCTTTTAAAGCTCAAACACTCGTTCACGATTTTTCACATTACTCATTACGTAGAGGAGGCAGTGGAAGCGGACAGGGTTTTGGTCATGGATGAAGGCACAATTGTTACTTCAGGAACCCCGCGTGAAATTTTTTCTCAGATCGAAAACCTCAAAAAATGGGGCTTGGAAGCTCCTCAGATTGCTGAGACTGCAGTGCTCATAAAACAAAGAATACCCCAGCTTTTTGAGAACATTCCTCTTAAAAAAGAAGAATTGGTAGACGAACTATGTTCATTCATTTAGAGCAGGTTCATTTTTCTTATTTCCCGGGTACGCCTTTTGAGACCAAGGCGCTTCGCGACGTTAATCTTATCATTGATAAAGGAGAGAGCGTGGGCATAGTGGGCAGGACAGGATGCGGTAAGTCCACGCTTGTGCAACACTTTAATGCTCTTTTGTTGCCTCAGCAAGGTGAAGTTTGGGTTGATGGTATAAACACTAAAACCAAGGGGATAAATCTTAAAAATATCAGGAAAAAGGTAGGTCTGGTTTTTCAATATCCCGAACACCAAATGTTTGAAGAAACCGTTTTTAATGAAGTAGCTTTTGGGCCCAGGAACATGGGGATCACCGGAGGAGCACTTGAAGAAACAGTCCGTTGGGCTATCGCTATGGTGGGACTTGACTATGAAGAAATAAAGGATCGCACTCCGTTTGAACTTAGTGGTGGTCAAATGCGCAGGGTAGCCATTGCCAGTATATTATCAATGCACCCTGAGGTTTTGGTTTTGGATGAACCCACTGCCGGTCTGGATCCCCAGGGGAAGAGAAGTATACTCTTGAAATTGAAAGAACTGCGTAGAAAGGAAGGATTAACTCTGGTTCTGGTTTCTCATAGTATGGAGGATTTAGTTATTGTTTGTGAACGTATTTTGGTTATGCACGATGGTCAAATAGCAATTGACGGTACTACCCGTGAGGTATTTACTCAGTTTTCTCTTGAAGGGTATGGCATCAAACCCCCCGTAACTGTTCAGACGGCTTTTATGCTTCGTCAGAAGGGATTTGATGTTGAGCCCTCTTTGTTAACCCCCCATGAACTTGCTGAGGCCGTTTTGAAAAAGATTCTGGAGAAGAAAAATGTTTGGTAGAAGCCTGGTAGTAGGACAGTACATACCGATTGATTCTCCTATACATCGACTTGACCCACGGGCAAAAATAATCTTTGCAGGAGTGGCGATTATCGAACTTTTCTTAATTAAAGGATGGCTTGCTTTTTTGCTGGTTGGCATTATGGTTGGTTCCTTGGTTTCTCTGGCGCATGTTCCCTTTGGATATTTGCTTCGCAGTTTAAAGCCCATTTTATTTTTGTTAGTGTTGACTCTCGTATTGCATATTTTTTTCACTCCTGGTGAGTATGTTTATGAACGCGGTTTTATTCATATATCCATGGCGGGACTGCAAAGAGGTATTTTTATTGTAGTCAGGTTGTGTTTGCTTATAATGGTCACCTCTCTCTTAACTCTGACCACTTCTCCGGTGGAGTTGACTGACGGGATAGAGTATCTTCTTTCTCCTTTCAAGCGCTGGGGATTTCCGGCTCACGAGCTGGCCATGATGATGACTATCGCTATCCGCTTTATTCCGACTTTGCTTGAAGAGGCAGATCGCATTATGAAGGCTCAAAAAGCGAGAGGCATGGATTTCGAATCAGGTAATTTTATACAGCGCGCCAGGAATCTTGTACCTCTTTTGGTGCCTCTCTTTATCAATTCTTTTAAAAGGGCTGATGAACTGGCCATTGCAATGGAATCTCGATGTTATAGGGGAGGAGAAGGCAGAACGCGCTTGCGAGTCCTGATAATGACTTTTTATGATTGCTTGTTTTTAGTTGTTTCTTTGAGCCTTTTTACCGTGATTACTGTGGGTTCTTATTTTTGGTGAAGTTACTACTCAGTTATGCGTAAGGTAGTTTGTGTCGTTGAATATAGAGGAACTGGTTATAACGGTTGGCAGCGCCAAAAAAATACAGCTTCCACTTTTCAGGAAGTTCTGGAAAGGGCTATTTCCAAAGTTACAGGTAATAACGCGATAGTCGAAGCTTCGAGTCGTACAGATGCGGGCGTGCATGCTGTAGGCCAAGTGGTAGCTTTTTCTGTGTCCTCAAAATTATCTCTTTGTGTTCTCAAGAGAGCCCTCAATGCCTGTTTACCCAGGGAAGTAAGAATCCGTAACTTACTGGAGGTTCCTCAAGATTTTCATCCCCGTCGTAATGTTAAATATAAACGTTATGTGTATCTTCTTGCTTTGACAAGCGCTACTTCCGCCTTCTGGAGTGACTTTGTTTTTTATGTGAGAAAAAGAGAGTTTGATTTAGAGTTATTGCAGAGGGCAGCGAATCTGTTAGTGGGTCACCATGATTTTACTTCTTTTTCGGCGGCAGGCGGCAACGACCGTTCTTGTTGGCGGACGGTTTTTTCTTTCAGGGTGGAGGAAAAGAGTAAAGGTTTAATTCGTTTCGACGTAGTGGGAGATGGGTTTCTTTATAAAATGGTTAGGATCATGGTGGGTGAAATCTGGGAAGTGGGAATAGGCAGAAAAAGTTTGGCTGCCTTACAGGAAATGCTCGACAGGCCTTCCAGGCTTTATCACCGTTTTTGTATGCCTCCACAGGGACTTTATTTAATAGAAGTTGGTTATGAAACATTTAACCCCTATCAGGGGCTGGTTCTCAGGGAGGGTCTTGCTCCCTTTCCTATTTGGGTTGAGGAATAATAACTATATTTTTAACAAATTTAGGGTTCTTCTATGTTGACAACCTTCAACTCCTGTGTTAAATTATCTCTTGCCCTTCAGGGGCAGGAAA
>CAZMZG010000035.1:0-18158 GCA_964570785.1 uncultured Atribacterota bacterium
TCACTTTCGGCATCATCCTCTTTGTTATGCTCAGCTTCTATGCCAGCAACTTGCGCAGAAGGTGAGATTGAAAAGCGAAAGACGGTGCTTTCTGGTCTACAGGAAACCTTGATATCAAAAGGAGTTGGAGTAATCAGACTTCAAACCTCCTGCAAAAGGGTAGCTAACCCTCTATACCTCCTTGCCTCTTTCCGGGCTTGCCGGTATACTTTTCGTGGACAGTTTTTTAAGTTGTACCAGTTTCTCTGGAATTAGTTGTGTGGAGGTATTAACCATGAAAATTGCTTTGGGTGCAGACCATGCTGGATACAGATACAAAGAGGCTATTAAAGAGAGACTTCAGAAGGCGGGCTATGAGGTAGTGGATTTTGGCACCAACGATGAACAGCCAGTGGGAACAGCTCCTTTTGCCCAGAAAGTAGCCCGGGCAGTGGCTCTTGGGGAAAGTGAGCGCGGTATTCTGGTTTGTGGCACTGGTGGCGGTATGTCGGTTTGTGCTAATCGCTACCCCGGGGTGCGAGCGGTACTTTGCTTTAACGAGTTCACTGCAAAAATGGCCCGGGCACACAATGATGCCAATATTCTGGTTATGGGTTCTCGAGTTACTCCCCTTGAAGAGGCCCTTCAGTTTGTGGATATCTTTTTAAATACTCCTTTTGATGGAGGTAAATACGCCGAGCGACTACGGTACTTGGAAGAAGTAGAGAAAGACGTCTTTCAAATACTGAAAAGGAGATTTTCTTGATTTTTGAATGTTTTTTTCGGCGCTTTTTGAATTAAAAGCCACTTGCCACCAGGATACCCGTAGCCACAGGTATCCTGGTGGATCTCTCTAATCCTCTTTTCATTCAGAAGCTTCTACGTCGACAGCTCCGTACCTCAAGACAGCGTAAGGAAGCCATATAGAGATGAAAAGGTTAGCCAGGAAAAGGCCGATTACAGGTAATAAGCCCAAAAGAAATTCGATTAAAACTATGAGAAATATGGCTCCAAAGTTACCTTGAGAGAAGACAAAACGCAAAGAAAAGCTTATCGACTTATCGAAGCTGACATTTTCCTTTGCTGCATAAGGGATAGCTGGTAAAAGCATAGATGCCAGAAGAATCCCGGGTATTATGTAGAGAAAGGTGCCCAGTGCAACCAGGATGGATATCACAAGAGCTGCCACACCCAAGTTGGGCAGGCGCTCAGAAAGCTTTATCCAGGAATCCTGAAGAGATGCTTTTTCTTCCTGCATAGCTTTTTCGAGCAAAAGAGTGATCCAGGCCATGCTAAAAAGAACTATTATGTTGCTAATTATCGCAACCACGAAAACCTGCCAGCTCATTCCCATTAAAAGAGCATTGCGTATTCCAAGCGATAGCGCCAATCCTATCAGGCTGGCTATGAGTGAGGGGACCAGAACCGAGGGGACTTTACCGATCATCTGGAAAGGGGTTTGAAAAGCATCCTGCAGGTTAACTTTGGACATTGAGTTTCCCTCCTTTTTTATCAGCATTTTAACAGCTGGATGCTTTTTCTGTCGAGAGAATACTTTAATGGTAAAATAACTTAACCAAAAGAAGAAGGGAAGAAAACATGTTTCCCAAGATTCTGGATCGCTATGTAATGCGCGAAAGTACCATCTTGATGTTTACCTGGGTGGGCGCGGTTACCATCATTATGTTGGTTCAGACTCTCTTTGAGCTGGCCGACTTTTTTGTAAACAAAAAAGTGCCCTTTCTGATTGTTCTGGAAATTCTCCTTTTATACCTGCCCGCTCATATGGTTATGACCTTTCCCATTTCCAATCTTTTGGCCGCAGAGCTCAGTTTAAGTCGTTTTTGTAGGGATAGTGAGCTTATAGCCGTTGAAGCCAGCGGGGTTAGCTTGAAACGCTTTCTATTTCCTTATCTTTTTTTGGCACTTCTTGTGGCCCTGGGTTCCTTTCTGCTAAATGATTTTGTGGTTCCCGAAACCAACCATCGTGCCCAGAGTCTGGTGCGCTATTATGTCTACAAAGAGAGCCCCCCTCAGATAGAACAGAATGTATTTTTCCGGGACGAAGAAAATCGATATTTCTATGTCAACGAAGTTGATACCCGCACCTGGGAAATGAAAAGAGTAATTATCTATTTTCTGGAAAGCAATCATGAGTACCCGGAGGTAATAGTTGCTAAGACAGCTTTCTGGTTGGAGGATAAATGGTTGATCAAAGACGGAGTAGTACATCAGTTTGACGAGGAAGGGAAACTGGTTAGAGAAATCGAGTTTTCCGAAATGGAAATTGACATGCGGAAAGAACTCAAGGAGTTTTTTGAAAAGCAGCGCACCCCGGAAGAAATGTCTTCCCGCCAGTTGAGAAAACAGATCCAGATTCTCAAAAAAGCGGGAGCGAAAACCGAGAAAATGGAAGTTGCTTACTTTCTAAAATTTTCCATTCCTTTTTCAGCACTGGTTTTTGTTCTGGCGGGTATGCCGCTGGGTATTCAGCGTACCCGAGACACCAAGGGTTTGGGGGTTATTGTAACGGTAATTCTGGCTTTTGCTTACTATATGTTGCTTTCCATTTTTCGCTCTTTGGGCCGAGGAGGAGTTATGGAGCCAGCCCTTGCTGCCTGGATGCCGGATATAATATTTGGATTAATGGGGTTAATTCTTTTTTGGAGTGTGGATCGACGATGAAAAAATTTTTCTGGTGCTTTCTGATTGGTTTGGTATTTGTTGTGTTAAGCGTTGCCTTTGCCGCAGAGGATCCCCAGGATCTTTTTAAAGAGGCTCAAAAAGCCCTCTGGAGCGGTGATACGGAGCGAGCGCTGAAACTTTTTAAAGAATGTGTGGAAAGGGAAATAAGACCCCACGATGCTTATTTTGAAATGGGGCTTATCTATTACAGAGAAGGAGAGTATCTCAAAGCCTTTCGCATTTCCAAAAAAGCGATTCGTGCTTTCAAGACACACCTTGCAAAACATCCAGAGGACCATCAAAGCTGGTTTCGCCTGGCCTACATATATGAGTTGCGCAGCGAAGTGCCCTCGATTGATGAGTGGAAAAGAGCCCGGGAAGCGCTTGAAAAGGCCTTAGAGCTTTCCGAAAACAACTCCCTTTATTTGCTGCATCTTGGCTATGTTTGTTATAAAATAGAAGACGTAGGGGAAGCCAGAAAAGCTTTTGAGAGGGTTATCGAGATGCAGCCCTCCAGTGGTTATGCTAGGTATTATCTTGCTCTTTTGGATCTCAAGGCTGGGAACATCGAGCAGGCAAAAGCAAGTTTCTCGTGGATTGTAGAGAATTTGCCTAAGAGCTCTTCCTTGCATCAAGAAGCAAAAAAGGAACTGGTCAGGTTGGAGGAAAAAAATGAAGGTTAAAAGCAAGCTCGGTTTATGTTTAATAGCTGGCATCTTTTGGGTTGCATTTTTGACAGGGTGTCTTAATGGCGGTTTTCTGCAATATGGCTCTCTCAGGGGCAGAGTTTTGAGTGTATCTGGAGAGTTTCTGGGTGGTGTACTGGTAGAGGTTGACAATCGCTCTACCCTGACTCTGGCAGATGGCAGCTTTTTGATTGATAAGGTACCTACCGGAAAGCGTTACGTATTTTTCTCACACTCGAATTACGCTGGGAAGGTTTTAGAAGTCGAAATTGCTGCGGATGTAGTTTGTGATGTTAATCCAGAAGGTGTAGTTTACCTGGCTGAAAAAACTCCTCAAACCCAGAGGGATTTTATATTCGAAATTTATCAGCTGGGTTTTTATGAAAGAGTTGTTGATGAGGCAAACAGCTTTCTTGCCCTTTATCCTCAGGATCCCCTGCAGGGAGATATTATTTTTACAAGAGGGGCTTCCTTTTACTATCTTGAAGAGTATGCAAAGTCAATTGCTGACCTTGGCGCAGTGACCAGTAACTATCCGGGTAGCGAATTTGCAGATGATGCCCAATATCTTCTTGCCAAAAGCTATGGTGAGGGTTACGGTGATTATTACCGGGCGATAAGCGAATATCGCCACCTTATCGAGCAATATCCCCAGAGCGACCTGGTGGGCGCTGCTTATTACGAGATTGGAGATTGTTATTATATCCTTGGCGATTATTTTAATGCTTACCAGTCTTATCAACAGGCTCAGGAATTTGGTGGAGAACTGGAAAGAAAATCTATCTATGCCATGGGTCACTGCATGTATAAGTTAAACGATTTTCTCGAAGCTGCGCGGTATTTTGATGAGTATGTCAATCATTACCCCAACACGGACCTTTCCGATGATGCTCAGTACTTTGAAGGCGCTTCGCTTTATCGAGCAGAACGTTTTTCGGAAGCTTTGCTTGCTTTTGAAGATTGTGTAAAGAAATATCCCCAGGGTACCTGGTACAATGGTATTGCGATTGCTCCAGCTGCTCTTTTCCACAAGGGTCTTTGTCTTGAACGCTTGCAAAGATATGCTGAAGCGTATGAAACTTATCTTTACATCATTAAGAATTATCCTGGAGCTAAATGGGCTGATGGTTCTTCGCTTATAAGGAGCGTCCGTTTTCGCATCGACTGGCTCAACCAGAACATTTTCTGATTTTATGTCTTTAAAAAAAAACGACCGGGAAATAATTCAGGAAGTACTACGGGGTAACACAGAGCTTTTTCGTCTCCTGGTGCAAAAATATGAGCGAGCGGTTTTCAACTATGTCTTTCGTATGGTGCGCCAGCGAGAGGAAGCCGAAGATCTTACCCAGGAAGCTTTTGTAAGAGCTTTTTGCGCTTTGCGCAAGTATGATTCTTCGTACGAGTTTTCTACCTGGATTTTCAAAATAGCCCTCAATTTGTGTAGAGACTTTTTTCGTCGCCGCAAGTTTTCCTTTCTTTCGCTTTCCCAACCTGTAGGGGAAGGAGGCGAAGAGGAGCTGGAGCAGCTTGTTGAACAGAGCTCTTTTTCCGATCCCGATGGAGTGTTGCTCGATAAGGAAATGGTTCTGGAAATGGAGAAAGCAATCGCCCGGCTTCCCCTTAAATTGAGGGAAGTCATTGTTTTAAGACACGTTGAAAATCTTTCTTACGAAGAGATTGCCAGAATTACAGGCTTGCCACTTGGGACGGTGAAGACCTATCTCCACCGGGCACGCAAGAAATTAAAGGAGTGGTTGAGAGAATATTTTGACCCGGGAGCTTCTGAAACCTGAAGGGGATAAAAGACGTATATATAAATGAAGGTGATTGGTATGCCCGAAAGAAAAGATTTGGAACATTATCTGAGTTGCCTTCCTCGTTTTGAGCCCAACGGGGATTTGGGCGACCGGGTAATGGAGAAAATTTATAAAAGGGAAGCTATTCTGGCCGGGTACCGCAGAGCTAAGAAGTTTGCTGTTTTTGCGCTGGCGGGGGTTTTTCTTTTGCTTGTCTTTTTGACCAACTTGCCCTTACTTCCAGAGTTCCAGGTTACCAGCTTTGCAGGATACAGGACGGTAGAACTGATATTTTATCCCCCTTCAAAGAGCCCTCGTACTGTAGCTGTAGCTGGAGATTTTACTAACTGGGATGCTTTAACCATGCGAAAGGTCAAGGATAATTGCTGGAAGATAACCGTTCGCTTAAAACCTGGTAAGTATCAATATGCTTTTGTTATTGACGGCAAGGAATGGATTCCAGATCCTTCTTCTCCGCGCAGAGTTTCTGATGGGTTTGGTGGCTTCAACTCGGTTCTGGTGGTAAACGGGGGTTGATATGCGCAGGTTCTTTTTTTTTGTTCTTTTCTTTCTGTGTAGTTTTTTGAGTTTTTCAGCTTTTGCTGCTGGAGATGTTGTTTCTCTCATCCAGAATGCTCCTTCTTTTTATGCGGAAGAAGATAAAGAGTACCTCTTGCGAAGAGTGCCCGAGATACTGGAAGAGGTTAGCCAGGAGGGGATATCCCCCGAACCCTTGATACTGAAACTGGGGGAAGGCTTAAGAAAGCAGGTTCTTCCTTATAACTTGGTTAAAACCCTGGAGCGCAAGAAAGATAGCTTGCTTCTTGCCAAAAAAGCTCTCCAGAGAGTTGATGCTCGGGTAGCCAGGAAAGAGGATTTGCTTTACAACCTTGCGCTGGTTTTTGAGTCTGCGGCATCTCCCGAGGAATTGCAAAAAGTGCTGGGAGATGTGCTACGCAAAGACGGTAAGCGTCTGGAATCAGTTATCGACTCGCTGGCTGCTTTTGTTGAACTGGGCTTTGAGCCGGATCAGGCTGGCCTGGTGGTTGCAGGAGTCGTTCGGAAGGGAGCTACTCCTTCTGAGCTTAAGAAACTTACCAAGCTCCTGGAAAGAGCGCGCAGGGAAGGGATCGACCCCTCGCGAGTGGCGGCAGTGCTTAAGGATGCTGTGAGTAAGTATGACCACTTAAGCCTGGTGGAAATGGAAGTTAAAAACCTCATCGCCTCTTCCAGGCAAAAGCCGAACGTAGAGGGAGGAGAAGGAGTAGTTATCAGTTCTCCGGGAATTACATCTTCGGGTACGCCTACCCAGGAAGGCGGAGCTCCTCTTGAGGGGAGTAATGCATCTTCGGGTCCTCCCACTCAAGAAGGAGGCGTTCCTCTTGAGTAAGTGAAAGACAAAGGGCGGAATAACCTGCCCTTTGTCTTTCTTTGTCTTTATATGAAGGAGGCGATTAAATCTCCTACTTCCTGAGTGCTCATTCCCATTTTACCGGCGCTCATGCTTTTGATTTTTCCTGTTTCCAGGGCTTTTATAACTGCATTTTCTACCGCCTGAGATGCTTCGCTTTCCCCAATGTTGTCAAGGAGCATGCCCATGGCGCAGATGGCAGCTATGGGGTTAATCACATTTTGACCTGTATATTTGGGTGCTGAACCGCCAATGGGTTCAAACATGGAAACCCCTTCGGGGTTAATATTTCCGCCTGCCGCAACGCCCATACCTCCCTGGATCATAGCTCCAAGGTCAGTGATGATATCGCCAAACATATTATCGGTTACAATAACATCAAACCATTCCGGATTTTTGACCATCCACATGGTGGTGGCATCCACGTGTGCGTAGTCAGTTTGCACTTCCGGGTATTCCTTAGCCACTTCGTAAAAGGTCCGTTCCCAGAGGTCAAAGGCGTAGGTGAGGACGTTGGTTTTGCCGCACAGAGTCAACTTTTTCTTTTTGTTACGCTTCATGGTATATTCGAAAGCAAAGCGTATACAACGCTCCACGCCCTTGCGAGTATTGATTGACTCCTGAATGGCTACTTCAAAAGGAGTTCCCTTGCGCAGGAACCCACCCGCCCCTACATACAGGCCTTCGGTATTTTCGCGCACCACCACGAAGTCGATATCCTCAGGACCCTTGTCTTTTATGGGGGTCCACACGTTTGGATAGAGCTTTACAGGACGGAGATTTATGTACTGGTCCAGTGAAAAGCGTATTTTGAGTAGAATTCCCTGTTCCAGTATTCCAGGTTTTACGTCAGGATGGCCTATGGCGCCAAGATACAGTGCATTAAGCTTTTTGAATTCTTCGATGGCTGAATCTGACAATGTCTCGCCGGTTTTCTTGTAGTGCTCTCCTCCGAAGGGATAAACGATGGTTTCATATTTAAAGCCGTATTTGCTGGCTGCTGCTTCCAGTATCTTTAATCCCTCGCGCACCACTTCCGGCCCAGTGCCGTCTCCAGGGATTACACCGATGTGGTAGTTTTTCATTTTTTGCCTCCTTCCTTATTTGCTTTTTCAAGCATTATATTTTAATCTGAAGGGAGGGTAAAGGAGGTTCTGCTCTTGGAGTTTGAGTTTCCATGGGGTGAAATGGAAGTCTTTGATTTTTTCACTTCTTTAGACAGGAACTCAAAGTATCTTACCCTTTCCCAGCTTACTCAGCTAGTAAAAACATGCCTGGAAGAGGCTTTTTCCGCTGAGATGTGGGTGGTTGCTGAAATTGCTGCCTTGAAGGTTAGCCGTAATGGTCATTGCTTTATGGAGCTTGTGGAAAAAGAGGGAGAAGTACTTAGAGCGAAAGTGGAAGCTTTAATGTGGCGGGATAGTTTTAGCAGAATTCGCGTTTTCTTTGAAGAAACAACTGGTGAAACCCTGAGAGAAGGACTGAAGGTGCTTCTTTTGGGCAAGTTAATTTTTCACTCTGTACATGGTTTAAGATTAGAGATAATTGATATAGATCCCAGTTTTTCTCTGGGGGAGATGATGCGCCGGCGTCATGAAATAATCGCCCGCTTATCTGGGGAAGGATTGCTCGAGAAAAATGCTTCTTTGTTGCTTCCTCCGGTCATTCAGCGCATTGCAGTTGTCTCTTCTCCTCAGGCGGCTGGATGGGGGGACTTCGTCCATCATTTGCAAGATAACGCTTTCGGGTACCGTTTTTTATGCTGTCTTTTTCCGGCTTTTGTTCAGGGAGAAGAAGCAGAGATTTCTTTAATTCAGGCACTTGAGGAAGTGGAAAAGAGAACCAGTTATTTTGACGTGGTGGTTGTTATTCGTGGGGGTGGGTCACGCACTGATTTGAGTTCCTTTGATAGCTACCTTCTGGCCAAAAAGGTGGCTAATTTTCCGATCCCGGTGATTACCGGCATAGGTCATCAGCGAGACCAGTCAGTCCTGGATATGGTGGCACATACTTCCCTGAAAACACCGACTGCTGTGGCTGAATTTATCATTGCTCATGCCCGGAACTTTGAGTTGTCTTTGTTGGAGCTTGAAAAACGAGTTAAAAGAAAGGCAGAGGGCTTTGTGAATGAGACCAAGACGATTCTTGAGCTTTTGAAAGAGCGCCTGGTACGCCTTGGCGAGCGTGAAATAGGCAAAGGTCGCTATATGCTAAAGGAAAGCTTTCGAGAAATAGAGGCTTTTTGCGTTAATTCTTTGGGGAAAGAAGCAAGGGTTCTCGGAGAATTTGCCCAGAGGATTCAATATGTTTCGAGAGCTTTGTGGCGGGAATTCTGGAAACAAATCGAGTATAGTGAAAACATGGTGCGTCTTCTGGATCCTCAGAATGCCCTGAGGAGAGGGTACAGCATCACCTTTCTGGAGGGTAAAATTTTGAAACACGCGGGAGAGGTTGTTCCGGGGCAACGCATTGAGAGCTGGCTTTTTGATGGTAAACTGATTAGCAGGGTGGAGGAAAGCCATGAGCGAAGAGAAGATTGATTACCGACAGGCGATCGAAGAATTGCAATTGATTGTTAGTGAGCTTGAAAAGGGAGAGCTGGATCTCGATTCTCTGCTTGAGAAGGTAAAACGAGCAGCTTTTTTGTGTTCCTTTTGTAAAAGTCGCCTGCGAGAGGTGGAAAAAGAGCTGGAGGCCGTATTTTTAAAAATGGAGGAGGAACTGAACCAGGAAAACTCTTCGCCTTCCGGCAACAATGTGTGATAGAGTAGCTTCCGTGTTGAGTGGGATGTGGTAAAATAATGTAGTAAAATTAAAAACAAGTCATAAAGAAGAGTGGGGAGGTGAGAAATGGGGATCAAAGTGCTGCTTTAGTGGAGAATTTGCTTTTGGTGTTGGGTTTTTGTTGCATGTAAAGTTTCGAGAGGGGGGGTTTGTTGCATGAAGTGTTCTTCAGTGTGGTTAGTTTTGGTTTTGGCTTTAGTGCTTGTTTTGGCTTGGGGTTCTCTGAGTCTAGCTCAGGAAGCAACTTCGGAGTTGGAGCTTAAAACTGCAGAAGCTGCCTTCCAGGCTGCCGACAAGGGCAATCCCGATCCCGCCTGGCAAGGGCAGAAGTTCACTATAGGAGTGTATTCGGCAGGACCTCGCGGTGCAATTTCTGGACCTCTTTATTTCTGGCGTCCTTTCTTTGAAAAACTTACTGGAGCAACTTACGATATAGTGGAAATTCCCTTTGGTGAGCTTCGCGAAAAGATTTTCACCGATTTGATGACCGGAACTGGATATTATGATGTGATAATTGGTCCCAGCTGGTTTTACGGTGATTATGTGTCCAATGGCTGGATCGTACCCATTGATAAGTATTTCGATGATCCTCGCATGCCCAAGTGGGATAGGGATTCCGTTTTGCTTCCCATCAGAGAGCTCTTGCAGTGGAAGGGCACCTGGTACGGTTTTAACAACGATCATGATGGTCAGGTGCTTTACTACCGTCGAGATATCTTAACCGACCCCAAATGGCAAGAACTCTTTAAACAAGAGAAAGGATACGATTTGCCAGTTCCTCCGCGCACCTGGGAAGAAGTCTATGACGTTTGCGACTTCTTCAACGGCAAAGACTGGAACGGTGATGGCGAAAAAGATTACGGCATTACCATGCACTTAAAAGTTGGCGGGCAGGGCTTCTTCCATTTCATGGCACTTTCTGCTCCTTACGTGGTTTCACCGGCTCCGGGAGATGACCCCACCAAAGTAACTCGTTATCACAACGTTTACTGGTTTGACCCGGAAACCATGGAGCCCCTGGTGGATACCCCAGGTTTTGTTGAGGCACTGAAGATGCTTCTTAAGCTTTCCAAGACCGGTCCATCGGCAATGTGGGGCTGGAGCCTTGGTGAGGCCTGGGATGCTTTCTTGAGAGGCAAAGCTGTTTTGACTTTCTCCTGGGGTGACGTAGGTTCGTTATCCCAGCTTCCTGAAAGATCCGACATTAAAGGTAAGCTTGGAGTTGCTCCTATTCCAGGTAGTGAAAAATACTACGATCTTGAGACCAAACAGTGGATTAGTCAAAGGAACTTTGTTGCTAATACAGTGGGAGCCTCCTGGCATGGAGTAATTTCCAAGTTTTCCGAGAAACAGGATCTCGCTGCCTACTTCCTTTCCTGGCAGGCTACTCCTGAAATCAACCACTGGAACGTGGTCTGGGGCTGGACGGGCATCGATCCAGGAACTCTCTATGACCTTCTCAAGCCCACTGGGTATGCCGATATCGAGGAGTATGCACAGACTGGATACGATGCAGAAGATGCTCGCCAGTTCGTAACCGCCTATGAGGAAATGTGGTACAAGTATCCTCTGCGCCAGGCTTATCTGCGTATTCCTGGCGCCCCTGAGTACTGGGAAGTGTGGGACATTCATCTTTCGGAAGCAGTGGTTGGACAGACATCTCCTGAAGAGGCGCTGCGCAGGACCAAAGAAGATTGGAACGCCATTACTGATCGTCTGGGCAGAGAGAAGCAGAAGAAGATCTACCAGGAAGCTATCGGGTACGTTCCAGAAAAATAGCTGAGGATATTTGAGATCAAGCAGGGGCCTCACCTTCCCTGAGGCCCCTGCGACTCGGGGGAGAGAGAAGATGAAAGAACGAGGAAGCTTTTTTGTTATCCCAGGGGTTACGTGGGTTCTTCTTTTCACCATTTTTCCTCTGGTGTATTCTTTTCGGGTAAGTCTTTCCCGGGTTGCTTATGGAAGGATAACTGGTTTTGCGGGTTTTGCTAATTATGTCCGCATGTTTCATGACTATCGTTTCTGGGGTGTTCTTGGTTTTACTCTCATCTTTGTTGTTTTAAGTGTTGCTATCACCGTTTCCCTGGGTTTGCTTCTGGCTCTGGTTTTTAACCGCAAAATGCGTGGACTGCGCTTTTTCAGGGCTTTAATGACTACCCCTCTTTTTACGGCTCCGGTTGCCCTGGGCTATCTGGGAGTCATGATGTTTTACGAAGAGAATGGACCGATTAACATTTTGCTTCAAACATTTGGTTTTGGCAAAATCCCCTGGCTTTCAGATATTTTCTGGGCACGAGCCGCGGTTGTTATAGTTGATGTCTGGCAATGGACGCCTTTTGCCTTTATCATTTTGTTAGCTGGTTTGCAATCTTTGCCTGATGAAGTTTATGAAGCCGCGGTACTGGATACCTCTTCTGGCTGGGATGTATTCCGATACATTACTTTTCCTATGATTTCTCCGGTACTGGGGACTGTAATCATGCTGCGCCTGGTCGATGCCTTTAAAGTATTTGATATTCCTTTTGCGCTTACCAGCGGAGGACCAGGTACTGCCACCCGGACTCTCACCTTTTATGTTTATACTCAGGGATTGAGGAACTTTGACCTGGGTTATGCTTCGGCGATGGCTTATTTCCTCATGTTTATGTCTTTAGCGGTGGGTATCTTTTTCTTCCGCAGATACCGCAGTCTGTATGAATGAGGTGATAAAGTGAGAAAGAAGAAGAAACTCAGTGTCGTGGATATTCTGATTTGGGTTGTGATCGCTATAACCTTTGTGTGGGTGATTACCCCTTTTTACTGGGCACTTATCACTTCTTTCAAAAAACCTTTTGATGTTTTCAGGCTTTCGATTATACCCTGGTTACAGTTTAAACCCACCCTTGACAACTGGTATATGGAGTTTACACAGCGCGGTCCCGAAATTATGAAGGGAATAACCAACAGCATCGTTATTTCGGTTTTTGCGGCTTTGTTGGCCATTGCTCTGGGTTCTCTTGCCGGTTATGGCTTAGCACGTTTCAGATTTCGCAAGTGGAAAAACCGGGATATGGCACTGTGGTTTCTTTCTCAGCGTTTTCTTCCCCCTGCGGCTACGGTAATTCCTTTCTTCCTGATTATAAAAAGCCTGGGTCTTCTGGACACTCGTTTGGCACTCATTCTAGTTAATACCACCTTTACCATGCCTTTTGCGGTTTTGATTATGAGGGATATGTTTAAGGAGCTCCCTGTTGAGCTTGAAGAAGCGGCCCTGGTAGATGGTTGCTCCCGCTGGACGGCTTTTTTGAGAGTGGCTCTTCCTCTGGCTGCTCCTGCTCTGGTTTCCACAGCAATTATTTGCTTCGCTTTCACCTGGAATGAGTTTCTCTTTGCTCTGGTTCTCACTTATCGCCAGGCGATTCCTATGACCATTGTGATTGCTGGTACCGAACATACTCAGGGAGTGCAGTTCTGGTACGTTTCTACCCGCTTGCTTTTAGCCATTTTGCCACCGGCAATCCTTGCTTTGATGGTGCAAAAGTACATCGTGCGAGGTTTAACCATGGGTGCGGTGAAAGGCTGATGTTCTGTTGAAGGTGCTGGTTTCTGGGGGAGCCGGTTTCATCGGCTCCCATGTGGTTGACGGTTATCTTGTTGCGGGTTATCAGGTTGTGGTGGTTGATAATCTCTCCACGGGAAAACGGTCCAACCTGAGCCCTGATGCCTCTTTTTATCAGGTGGATATAACTGACTCTGCTGCGTTGCGTAAGGTTTTTGAAATAGAAAAACCAGACCTTGTTAATCACCACGCAGCCCAGGTTAACCTTCGCCGCTCGGTGGAAGACCCGATTTTTGACGCCCGGGTTAACGTTCTGGGAAGCCTGAACTTGATTGAGCTCAGCCGCCAGTTCCGGGTTGAAAAGTTTATCTTTGCATCCACCGGAGGAGCCATTTATGGAGAACCGGGTGCTTTACCGGTAAAAGAAGAGTCTGCTACTTCTCCACTCTCCCCTTACGGCGTGGCTAAAAGAAGTGTAGAGATGTATCTTGAATATTATTACCGGGTATGGGGGCTTGAGTATGTTGCCCTGCGTTATGGTAACGTTTATGGCCCACGTCAGGACCCTTATGGTGAAGCTGGAGTGGTGGCTATATTTTGCGGAAAAATTTTGGAGGGGAAGCCCTGTGTTATTTTTGGTGATGGCAAGAAAACCCGGGATTATGTGTATGTTGAAGATGTGGCTCGGGCCAACCTCCTTGCTGTCTTTGCACCTTCTGGTGTTTACAATATCGGGACCGGCAAGGAAACCAGTGTTCTTGAGATTGTGGAAATGCTTGAGAGGGTTTCAGGAAGAAAGGTGGAAGTTGTCTTTGATGAGGAGCGCAAGGGAGAAATCAACCGCATAGCGCTTTCCTGCGAGAAAGCGCGGAAAATTCTGGGTTGGGTGCCAGAAGTAAGCTTTCCAGAGGGCCTTGAGAGAACTTTTCGCTTTTTTGAGGGTGAAATGCAAAATGCGGGCTATGGTTCTTGAGAAAATAGCTTCTATAGAGAGTTCTCCACTTGTTTTTAAAGAAGTCGTTTTAAGAGGCATTCAAAGGGACGAAGTTCTGATAAAAGTCAGCGCCTGTGGAGTGTGCCACACCGATCTGCACATCGTGGAAGGAGAACTCCCGCCCCACAAATTGCCTCTTATTCCCGGCCATCAAATAGTGGGAAAGGTGGTTGAAAAAGGAAAAAGAGTAAAAAACCTTGATGTGGGCCAGAGGGTAGGAGTGCCCTGGATAAACCAGGTATGCGGGAGGTGTCGTTTCTGCAGGCAAGACATGGAAAATCTCTGCGAAAATGCTCTTTTTACTGGCTACGACCTGGACGGGGGTTATGCCGAGTTTGCAGTTTTCAAGGAAAGTGCGGTTTATCCGCTTCCTGATGGTTATGCTGATGAAGAGTTTACGCCACTTCTCTGCGGTGGGGTTATTGGTTATCGAGCCTACCGAAAAAGTGGTGTGAAAAGTGGAAACCTGCTGGGTCTCTTCGGATTTGGCTCTTCAGCACACTTAGTTGCCCAGATGGCGCTTTTTGAAGGTGTTCGGGTATTTGTTTTCACTCGCTCTCCAGAACACCAGGAACTTGCTCGGGAGCTTGGTGCTTCTTTTGTGGGTCGGGCTGAAGATGCACCACCTGAAAAGCTTGATGCGGCAATCATTTTTGCCCCGGTTGGTTATCTGGTAAAGATTGCTCTTGAGTACCTCCGCCCGGGAGGACGGGTGGTGACAGCAGGCATTTATTCCACTCCGATTCCAGAAATTTCCTACCAGCTGATTTATGGGGAACGTTGCCTGCGGAGTGTGGCCAACAGCACCAGAAAAGACGTGCAGGAACTTATCGAGTTTGCTAAAAAACTGAGATTCAGGACGCAAATTGAATTATTCCCGCTTGAGGAGGCCAACCGCGCACTTTTGCTGCTTAAAGAAAGCAAAATCCGTGCTTCCGCGGTACTTAAGATTTAGGCTCTTCTGAGCGTTCCTACCCGAAAGAGCGGCTTTTTTATGATGGTGCTTATTTTTTCTTTTTCTTCCGGCGTGGTGAAAAGAACTGCAGTTGCAGGGCCACAGCTCTGATAAAGCGGCACCGGGAGGGTGCTTTCAAGGTGTATTTTGAGTCCGGTGTCTTGAAGGAGCGCGGTTAATTCCCAGAACACCCCTTTGGAGCCCACCGGGATAATGTCTCCACAATATGCGTTTTCTCGCAAAATGAGTATGTCGCGGGAATCAGCAATTTCACCCTGCTTGGCAAGTACTTCTTTCCCCACAGCGGGCCTTCCCAGAAGAAACACGGAAAAGCCCTCACGGCTTTTTCCAAGAATGAGCGCATCCGGTTTTACCGAGCCGATCACAGTCACTCCCAGACCGGTTTGATGAGTGGGAAAGTTTTTTTCTGAGGAGACTACGAAAGGAAGGGGGTCAAGGCTTGCAGCCTGAAGTTCCTCCTGAATGGCCGATAGCGCCTGCTCGATGAAAGGATAAGGTTCTGTGGAAAGAGTTAGCGAGAAAGCGATAGGGTTTCCTCCCAGGCTCAGAATTTCAGAAAGGGCAACCCGGAAAGTATGCTTTGTGCAGGTTTCTATGTCCACCTTTAAAAGGTCTCCAGGTTTGGGGCCTATGCCCCCTAAGGAATCACAGGCGATTAACCTTAGCTCTTTTTCGCTTCCTTTTATAATCAGGACGTCACTTCTGCTCATCGCCTCTTGAGGACCTCAAAGATTAAGGAAGCAAGGATTATATTGACTGCTGAGGCCACAATCAGAGAAATTGCTATTCCTGTAAAGAATCCCCATCCAAAGACCGGAACGAGAGTCAGGGGAGCCAAAACACCGTTGAGAAGAACCCCGCAGATTATAGCCAGGATGCGATTTCTCCGGTAAAGGAGCCTGAAAAGTACACATGTCATTGCCATTTCACATGCAATAATAAGATGCACTGGTAAACCCAGGGGAAATCCAACGTTTAGTGAGGTCAGGATGTGGCCCAGGAAACCAATGGTTGCTCCTTCTGGATAGCCCAGAAGAAGTGCCCCCAAAAAGCCGGGAAGCGAATCGAAAGCAACTGTCCCGGTTGGTGAAGGTATTTTAAGGTAAGACCCCACTACTGAAAGGGCAATTAGTGTTCCCGCAACGGTCAGCCGAGCTGCTGTTGACTGAATGTAAGCTGATCTGGACATAATCCCAGCCTCCTCTGAATTTGTTGTTTATCTAAAAATAAAGTCCTCGACCCAAAGCGCACTTTGAGCCGAGGACTTTGCCTTCATCCTCGCCTGTCCCTTTCGTGGCAGGTCTTCTGGCTTGAGGGCTTCAGCCTACTTGGTGCACCTTCCCGGCTTTTTCAGCCAGTGGCTTTTTGCACCTTTCGTTCCCTCTCACAGCGGCGGGTCCGCACCGGATTCGCACCGGTTTCCCTTTTCAGCTCTTTTGAGAGCAACCACGAAGGGTTGAGCTAATATTTACCTGTTGACAGCATAATAGCAAAAATTGGTTGATTTTCAAGAGGTCAACGCACCATGGAGAAGAAACCATCTTTTCGGCAATTTCTACCACAAAACAAACATCTTACCGGGCTCTCTCTCCATCTTCCTGGGAATACTCCAGGGCGGGAATGAAGTCTATGTCCCCATAAAAAGCAAACTCTCTTTCTTTGCGGAGCCACTTGGAAATAGCAGCCAGCCTTTGGACTTCTCTTTACACCTCTTCAGGCAGGCGGTCTTGATACTCTATTAGCAACCAGCCCACATCGTGTTGTTTGGGGGGTTCCTCTTTGAATTTCTCTCGCAGCATTTGTTGGGCCTCCCTTTTCATTGTAACGCTGGTTGGGGTTTTGGTGGTCGATGCTTGTGCTGGGGCTTAGGATAAGCTGGCAAGGTTTTTTATCTCTGAAAAGATAAAAGCCTTGGGGGTTAAAGTTTGTGAGGGAAATAATTAAAGACTTTGTTCGGGTTACGGCTTCTGTTTTGCCACTTCAAGAGCCTATTTATGAGTTTGGGTCGCTACAGGTTGCAGGGCAAGAAGGCTTTGCTGACTTGCGTCCTTTCTTCCTCTTCAAAGGATGACGTAACGCTGGTTTTGTATGAGGAGGGTGACGAGGAAGAAGTTTTGCAGAGAGTTTCTCGAGTGATTGAAGAGCTTGGTTTTGATCCTGAGAAAACGCCGGATATTCTCCTGGTTACTGCAAGGCTTGGTGAAAACGAACAGGCTTGTTTTGTCAAGGCAGTAGAAAGGGTGGTCTGGTTTCAGGATTTACCAGATTCTTGGAGAAGGTGGGTGATTTATTTGGGAAAAAGATTCGAGGACCTGAAGAAAGTTTCTGTAGAAACCTAACTAAGCAAATAACATTAGTTAAAGTCAAGAAATAACCTCTAAAGTTTTTTGTTTGTTTGCCGATAATTTAAAGTGGAGGTTGAGAAGAT
This sequence comes from uncultured Atribacterota bacterium, assembly GCA_964570785.1. GTDB lineage: Bacteria > Atribacterota > Atribacteria > Atribacterales > Thermatribacteraceae > Thermatribacter. The sequence goes on from CAZMZG010000035.1 coordinate 17,278, forward strand.
GGAGATGGAAGTTGAGAAAAGTTTTGATAAAGAACCTGTTGTGGGTGTTGATGAGAAGCTCAAAGAAGGCGAAGAAAGACTTTTAGGTGGAGATCTGGAAGGAGCCGAAAAGTGCTTTCAAGAGATGCTTGCAATTGATCCAAGGCATCCTTCCGCTCACAGTGGCTTGGGTATAGTAGCTTATCGCAAGGGGGATTTTAAGAAAGCCGAAAGGGCGTTCCAGCTGGCTGTGGAAGTTGACCCTCTTTATGCGGCTGCCTGGAACAACTTGGGAGCAGTGCTAATAGCTCGCCAGAGGTATTCAGAGGCGAAGGTTGCTCTTGAGAAGGCGCTTTTTCTTCAGCCTGACCTTGAAGACGCAGTAAATCAGCTTTTATGGCTTGAGGAAAAGATTTTTAACCCCGGCGGTAACTACCGTAGCGAAAACTATCCTTCTATAAGTTTGTGCATGATTGTAAAAAACGAGGAGAAAAACTTACCCCGTACTCTCTCGTCAGTTAGAGACATTGTTGATGAGATAGTCGTGGTGGATACAGGATCCAGCGACCGTACGGTGGAGATAGCACGTTCCTTTGGAGCAAAAGTGCATTTTTTTGAGTGGTGCGATGATTTTGCTGCTGCAAGAAACGAATCGCTAAAATATGCTACTAAAGACTGGATTCTGGTAATGGATGCAGATGAGGAAATTCAAGAAGAGGACCTTAAAAAGCTGAAACTTATTCTGCGGATTACCGACTATGCCGGCTTTGAGATCATGATTAAAAGCAACTGTTCTGTGCCAGGAAAAGAAGCGATAAACTACATGTCCCGGGTATTTCGCAACCATCCTTCCATTCGATTTGAAAGCAAAATTCACGAAACTACCAGCAGCGCCATAATAA
>CAZMZG010000036.1:0-12265 GCA_964570785.1 uncultured Atribacterota bacterium
TGCGTCCTCGGCAAAAAGGGACAACCCATTGCCATTGGTTACCTGGAGCGTTTTGTAGCCGATTATGAACGTGAAAAAGGAATCCGCTCACCATCGGTACCTTTCTGGAACGAACATCGCGTAGCCGTTATTGGCTCGGGTCCTGCTGGCTTAACCTGTGCCGGAGACCTTGCAAAAATGGGTTATCAGGTTACTATCTTTGAAGCCCTTCACGCGCCAGGCGGGGTTCTGGTTTATGGAATACCTGAATTCCGTTTACCCAAGAGTATTGTTGCTCAAGAGGTTGACTACGTGCGTTCTCTTGGGGTAGAAATAGAGTTAAGCTGCGTAGTCGGAAAAACCTTGACCATTGATGATTTAAAAGAAGAGGGTTATGAAGCTTTCTTTATTGGAACCGGGGCTGGCTTGCCTTATTTTTTAAACATTCCTGGCGAAAATCTTAACGGCATATACTCGGCCAATGAGTTTTTAACCAGAACTAACCTGATGAAGGCTTACCTATTTCCAGAGTTCGACACCCCGGTGAAAATAGGCAGAAGAGTGGCAGTTATTGGAGGAGGAAACGTCGCCATGGACGCTGCACGCTGTGCCCTGAGACTTGGAGCAGGAGAAGTTTGCTTAGTGTACCGCAGGACCAAAAAAGAGATGCCAGCCCGAGTAGAAGAAGTGGAAAGGGCCGAAGAAGAAGGAGTAAACTGTATAATTTTAACCAACCCGGTGAGATTTATAGGCAATGAGAATGGTTGGGTGACCGGAATAGAATGTATACAAATGGAGCTGGGAGAGCCTGATGAGTCAGGAAGGAGAAGGCCAGTGCCCATCCCGGGATCTGAATTTGTAATCCCCATAGATACTGTGGTGGTGGCCATAGGTCAGGGTCCTAACCCCTTGCTCCTTGAAACCATAGAGGGACTTGCCCTCAATAAAAAAGGATATATTGCCGCAGACCCCCAGACTGGTGCAACCTCCTTGCCAGGGGTTTTTGCAGGTGGAGACATTGTCACGGGTGCAGCTACTGTAATTTCCGCGATGGGCGCAGGCAAACGTGCAGCCCGTTCCATAGACCTTTATCTGAAAGATCCACACAAATTTCTGCAATGGAGGTAATAGAGTGCGTGAATTTGACCTTTTGGTAATCGGTGGTGGTCCGGCTGGATATGCAGGAGCAATACGTGCAGCGCAGAAGGGATTAAAAGTAGCGTTAATAGAAAAAAGAGAGTTGGGAGGTACTTGTCTTAACCGGGGTTGTATACCTACCAAAGCTTTGTTTAAGGCTCAAGAAGTTCTGCATCTCGTTCGAAACGCCGCCCAGTTTGGGGTTAAGGCGAGCTATGAGGGTTTGGATTGGGAACAAGTTCTTAAAAGGAAAGATCAGATAGTAAAAAGACTAACGGGTGGAGTAAGTTTTTTGCTTCGCAAAGCTGGAGCAGAAGTTATCCGGGGCACAGCCCGCTTTGTGGATGAAAATCGGGTTGAAATTATCAGAACAGATGAAAATACAGAAGTTTTGAAGGCAAAATTTATTTTCTTGGCTTCTGGCTCCAAGACTTTTCTTCCGCCTATAAAGGGCATAGAACTTGAAGGCGTAATTGACAGCGAAGAAGCACTGTCTTTACCCTCTCTACCTAAGCGGCTTGTAGTAATTGGTGGAGGAGTTATTGGTATGGAATTGGCATGCATTTTTAACACTTTTGGCGTTGAAGTGGAAGTAATAGAAATGATGCCCAAAATACTACCCCCAGTCGATGGTGAGGTAACTGCTTTGCTCACCGAAATGGTTGAAAAAAGGGGCATGAAAATACACCTTAAAGCCAGAGTTAAAGAAATCCGAAAGGAAAATGACCTCAAGGTTATCTTTGAAAAAGAAGGTCAGGAGAAAGAAGCAGAGGGCAACTTGGTTTTGATAGCAACAGGTAGAAAACCTCTTTTAGAAGGTTTGAACATTAAACCCACCGGTGTGAAGCTCGAAAATGGAGCCCCCAAAACTGATGCAACAATGCGCACCACTACACCACATATTTATGCGATAGGAGACATAAACGGAAAACATATGTTAGCTCATGTCGCTTACAAAGAAGCTGAGGTAGCTGTGGCCAACCTGTTGGGGGAAAGGAAACATATGGATTACCGAGCTGTACCTAATTGTGTCTTCTGCTCGCCTGAAGTGGCTTCAGTAGGTCTTTCTGAGGAAGAAGCTGTCCAGCAAGGTCTTGAAGTTAGCATTGGTAAATTTCCTTTCCGGGGCTGTGGGAAAGCCCTGATAGAAGGCGAAACTGAGGGTTTCGTCAAAATTATTGCTTGCAAAAAAACAAAAGAGATATTTGGAATACACATTATCGGTCCACAAGCTTCTTCGCTCATTGCAGAAGCCACACTGGCCATGGCTCTGGAGTGCACCCCTCAAGAAATTGCTGAAACTATCCACGCACATCCAACCCTTCCCGAAGCAACTATGGAAGCAGCGGAGGCCGTTTTCGGTTCTCCACTGCACTTTTCATAAACGGAGGTAACTCTTGAGAAAACTTCCACTTGCCAGAAAACATCTTAAGATAGGTGCGAGGATGGGGATTTTCGCGAGTTGGGAAGTTCCCATCTTTTATAAGAGCATTCGCGAAGAATATTTTACTTGTAAAAACATCTGTGGTCTCTTCGACATCTCACATCTGGGAAAATTTGTAGTTAAGGGCAAAGATGCGGGAGCTTTTATGGAACTTATCTCAACTCGTCGCTTTCCGGAAGGAGTCTCCCCGCGAGGGAAAGTGAGCTTTTTTTTGAACGTGAGAGGCGGCGTTGTGGATATGTCCTTGGTTTACAAAGTAAAAGAAAAAAAGTTTCTGATATTCACCAATGCTGGGGCCCGAGAAAAATTTTATTTATGGATAAGTTACATTGCAAAGCAGCACCATTTTGAAATAGACGTTGAGGATTGCACCGAAAGAAGCCTACTTTTTTCTATACAGGGACCAAAAAGCCAGACAGTCGTGAAAGGGGCTTTTTCTCAAGATTTAGACTCGCTACCTCGCTTTGGCTGGAAAGAGCTCAAAATGCCTGACCAAGATTTAATGATTATGCGAAGTGCCTTTTCTTACGAAGATGGTTTTGAAGTGTGGTGCCGGGAGATAAATGATGGGGAAATCTGGGAAATTTTGCTCCAATACATTACTGAAGAGGGGGGCTGTCCTTGTGGTTTTGGAGTTCGGGACCTTCTGCGTTTCGAAGCCTCACTACCACTTTATGGGCAGGAGATCGATGAAACAGTAACTCCTCTTGAGCTCAAAAAAGAACACCTTATAGAATGGGAAAAAGAAAACTTCATAGGCAAAAACTCCCTCTGTCTTGAGCAGAAAATTGGGCCCAAGAAACAGCTGGTAGGTATAGAAATAACTGAGGGCAGAAAAATACCTCGTTACGGCTATCCTGTCCACAATTCTCAAAGCTTACCCTGTGGTTACATTACCAGTGGCAACTATTCTTTCCTGTTTAAGAAGATCCTGGGACTTGCTTTCCTGGACAGACAGAACTGTTTTTCCAGCGGAGAGCTGGTTATCTCGGCTCCAGGGGGTAAAATAAAGGGCAGGATAATAGATATTCCTTTCATTATATCTTTTTCCAAGAAGGGGGAATGAAAAATGAACATTCCAGAAAGCTTGCTTTACACCAAAGACCATATATGGGTCAAAAAAGAAGGAGATTCGGTGATTTGTGGTATCACTGATTATGCCCAAAGTGAACTGGGTGATGTAGTCTTTATAGAACTACCTTCTCTTGGTCAGAAACTTAAAAAGGGTCAGAAAATGGGCAGCGTAGAGTCAGTTAAGAGCGTGTCCAACCTCTACGCTCCAGTTTCGGGAGAGATCGTTGAAGTAAATACTTCTTTGGAAGATAAACCCGAAACAATTAACCAAAAACCTTATGAAGGGTGGATAGCGAAAATTAAAATAGAAAATGAAGAAGAACTGGAAGAACTGCTTACTGCAGAGCAATATAAAAAGTTTATCCAGGAAAATTGAGCCAGCTTTAAGAACCATATTTGACGGTAGGCACTCCGGTTTCTGGAATATGGCTCAGGACGAAGCTTTGTTAACAGTGGGAGAAGAAACGAAAGATTGCCTTCCCCCAACTTTGCGGTTTTTCTCCTGGACAGAACCAACCCTTTCGGTAGGGCGGTTCCAAAGAACGGATAACCTTAATTTTTCCTACCTTAAAAAAAAAGCATTCCCCTGGTCAGGCGCCCTACTGGAGGAAGAGCTATATTACATGACAATGAAGTGACTTTCAGTTTATACCTTCCTCTCTTCAGAGAAGCACTAAATCCTCTTTCCCTTTACCTCTGCCTTAAGGAAGCGTGGTTAAAGACACTACAGGAGATCGGTTTGTTCCCGGATTTGCAGAGCAACCCCAAAAAAAGCTATCTTTCTTCACCTTATTGCTTTTCCCTAAATACCGCACATGAAATAACCATTAAGGGAAAAAAAATAATTGGAATAGCCCAGGCAAAAGCAAAAAGGGGAGTCCTTTTTCAGGGGTCGTTTGTAATTTCTGGCAACCGTAAAGAAATAGCCAGTTGTTTCCTGAACCATGAAAAAATTGAGCGGGAACTCTGGTCAAATTTCGTTACTCTTGAAGAATTGATTTCCCAACCACCAGAAAAAGAAAAAATCATCCTTTTCTTTCTTAACCACCTTGCTTTTATCCTTGAAATGTGCTGGTTTGAAGGAAAAATAAATAGTGACGAGAGGAAAAAAGCTGAGGAACTTTTCCAAACTAAGTACGCCCCTTCATCTACCTACCACATTGAAAGATAATCCGATAAAGTCAGAGAAAAATCTACAAAAATCTCTCTAACCACTTGCCAAAGAGCAGCAAAGTAGCTAAAATGTTAACTGGCTCGAGCGGGGTCGTGGTGTAGCCTGGCCTAACACGTCAGCCTGTCACGTTGAAGATCGCGGGTTCAAATCCCGTCGACCCCGCCAGAGGTTTGTGCCGAGATAGCTCAGGTGGTAGAGCGATGGACTGAAAATCCATGCGTCCCCAGTTCGACTCTGGGTCTCGGCACCATTGAGCGAGCGGAAGTAGCTCAGGGGTAGAGCATCACCTTGCCAAGGTGGGGGTCGCGGGTTCAAATCCCGTCTTCCGCTCCAGTGGCGGCATAGCCAAGCGGCTAAGGCAGAGGATTGCAAATCCTTCATTCCCCGGTTCGAGTCCGGGTGCCGCCTCCAGAAAAAGTCTGGTGTGGGCGGCTAGTTCAGAGGGAGAACGCTTCCTTGACGCGGAAGAGGTCACTGGTTCGAGTCCAGTGTCGCCCACCATTAAAGCACATAAAAGAGGGGCGCCACCTTGAGAAGTGGCGCCTTTTTCATTTATAGAACAAGCAGGGGAGGAAAACAATGAACAAAGAAAAACGTGCAATAGCTGCTATTCTGAAAGAGGGTAAAATTGTAGATCTAAACTTTGTCAAAGAAAGCGACGAAGTTAAGCGGTATATCTATTTCGAGGATCCGGAAGGCAAAAAAATCTACTGGCACAGCACAGCCCACATCATGGCGCAGGCAGTGAAAAGGTTATATCCAGAAGCCAAACTGGGTGTCGGGCCAGCAATTGAAGAAGGCTTCTACTATGATTTTGATATCCCAGGAGGCATCGAAGAAACAGCCCTTAAAGACATAGAAAAAGAGATGAAAAAAATTATTAAAGAAAACCTGCCCTTTGTCCGCAAGGAAGTTAGTAAAGAAGAGGCGAAAAACATTTTTCAAGAGCGGGGAGAAAAATACAAACTGGAAATTCTTGAAGAGATACCTGAAGATAAAGTGAGCATATATCAAAATGGGGAATTTGTAGACCTTTGTCGGGGGCCTCACGTGCCTTCTACAGGGTTCATAAAGGCATTTTCCCTTTTGAGCGTCGCAGGAGCCTACTGGAAGGGCAAAGCTGAGAACCCCATGTTGCAGCGGATATACGGAATTTCTTTCGAAAGTAAGGAGGAATTGCAAGCATACTTAAAACGCTTGCAAGAAGCTCGCAAAAGGGATCACAGGCGTTTGGGAAAAGAACTAGACCTTTTCAGTCTCCACGAAGAAGGCCCGGGTTTCCCGTTCTTTCACCCCAAAGGCATGATCATTATAAACACTTTAGTCGACTTCTGGCGTAAAGAGCACCTAAAGCGGGGTTATCAGGAGATTAGAACTCCCATAATGCTAGATAAAAAGCTCTGGGAACGCTCTGGACACTGGGAACATTACCGGGAAAATATGTACTTCACTCAAATTGAAAACCGGGAGTTTGCCATAAAACCGATGAATTGCCCTGGCGGTATTCTTGTTTACCAAACCCGCCTGCGCAGCTACAAGGAATTTCCTTTACGCATAGCAGAACTCGGCTTGGTACACAGACATGAATTATCCGGAGTTTTACATGGTCTTATGCGTGTTCGCTGTTTCACTCAAGATGACGCACATATTTACATGGAACCTCACCAGGTTAAGGATGAAATTATAGGGGTAATAGAGCTTGCTGACTTTTTTTACAGGCTTTTCAATTTTGATTACGAGGTAGAGTTGAGCACCCGTCCTGAAAAAGCAATGGGTTCTGAAGAAATGTGGGAAATGGCTACTTCCTCTCTGGAAGGTGCCCTTAAAGAGCTGCATCTTTCTTATCGCATCAACGAAGGGGAGGGCGCTTTTTATGGCCCCAAAATCGACTTCCACTTGCGCGACAGCCTGGGTCGCCGCTGGCAATGTGGTACCATTCAGCTTGATTTCTCGATGCCCGAAAAGTTCGACCTCTCTTACATAGGTAAAGATGGAGCCCGACACAGACCTGTTATGTTACATCGCACCGTATTGGGAAGTATAGAGCGTTTCCTGGGGATACTTATTGAACATTTTGCAGGAGCTTTCCCGCTCTGGTTAGCACCTGTGCAGGTTATAGTGCTTCCAATAGCCGAACGACATATCTCCTATGCCAAAAAGGTAAGAGAAATTCTCTTAGATAAGGAAATAAGGGTTGAACTGGATGACGAAAATGCAACTTTGGGGGCTAAAATAAGAAAAGCACAAAATAGTAAAATCCCTTATATCTTGATCGTAGGCGATAAAGAAGAACAGGAAGGAAAAGTAAGTGTGCGCAAAAGAAAAGAAGGAGATGTTGGAAGTTTAACCCTGGAAAGATTTATGGAAAACATTCAGGAAGAAATAAATAAAAAATCAGTGGATTAACATGAGGCAAACCGAGCTACATAAAAATTTCTGGAACCGCCACGTTGCCAAAGAAAAGCGAAGAGATAGAAATTTAGAGAAAAAGGTCCATACCGATTTAGTATGGCTTGAGATAGAAAGAGTTTTGCAAGAAGGCATGACCGTTCTGGATGCAGGTGGAGGTTACGGAAGATATTCTCTGCTTCTCGCCGAAAGGGGTTGCGAGGTTTACCACCTTGACATCTCGAAGCAAATGCTTAAGTATGCCCAGGACGAAGCTCGAAAGAAAAGTGTTAACAACATACACTTCGTGGAGGGTGATATAAGAGACCTTTCCTTTTTCGAAGACGAAAAGTTTGATCTGGTTGTTTCTTTAGATGCACCCGTATCCTATGCCTATCCACAACACGAAAAAGCCCTGGAAGAATTAACCAGGGTAAGCAAACAAACACTCATTATTTCAGTAGTTAACCGCCTGGGCCAGCTTCCAGTATTTATGGAAACAGAACTTCGCTTCCACAAATCTTTGGAAATCAGCAAGAACTTTTTGAGGACTGGCAACTGGGACCATCCACCATTTTTAAGTTCTCTGGAAGCTAAAATACCGTTCCTGTCATATTTTGTTTTTCCGCCCCTGCATGGATTTTTACCTCAGGAAATAGTTGGTATGGTAGAAGCCAATGGTTTTACAATCGAGCGCCTGGTAGCCACAGGTACCTTAGCCCGTATGTTGCCCTTAAAAACACTGCGCAAGCTATCTAAAAATTCAAAACTATACCGCGAGTTTTTAAGAATTTCCCTGGAATACGACTCACAAATCGAAGTCCTGGGAATAGGTGCCAGGTCAGCTTCTGGAATCTTAGTAATAGCTCATCGAAATAAAGAGAGAAAACAGTGAAGTGGCGCAAGTTTGTTATTTTGCCAAAGGATGAAGCCTCTCGTAAACTTCTGTATCTCTTCTTCCAGGGGAAAAAAGTAGCTGGTCTGTGGGAAAAAGAAGAGAAAATAATTGTTTATTTAGAAGAAGAGCAGAATCTGAATGATTTACCACTGCACCTTGTGAGTTACTTTGAAGAAGATGAGGAAGTAGAAAGTGACTGGAAAAATAATTGGAAAAAGAGCTTCTCAGTAGTGTGGGCTGAGAAAAACATCTCTCTTCGCCCTCCCTGGATAGGACCAACTGGAGCCAATGTAGACTTGGTCATCTACCCAGGGCTCGCCTTTGGTACCGGGCATCACCCTACAACTTTATGGTGCATTAAGATGCTCAAAAAGTACTGCAAAAAAGGGAGTACTCTTCTTGATGTGGGAACGGGATCAGGGATACTTTCCATATTTGCTTCCCAAATAGGAGCCTCCAAAATAGTTGCCGTGGACATAGATCCTCTGGCTCAAAAAGAATTGCGGAGAAACTGTGCTTTGAATAACCTTCATCCCCAGAAAATTGATTTTAAACTGGGCAGTATTACCGATGCGAAGGGTAAATTTGATCTCCTAGTGGTGAACATAAGTCCCGATTTTATTATCGAAAATGCACGTCTTTTTAGAGAAAAGCTTATTTCTGGAGGATTGCTCATAATTTCCGGTTTTGAGGAAAAAGACATGCAGAAAGTGCGCCGCCAGCTTAATTCTTTAAGCTTTAAAGAAGTAGACTGTGCCATTCAGGACAGCTGGGTAACCATGGTTTTCTCGAACGATAGCAAGTAGGTTATAATATTGTAAAGGCTCAAACAGTGAGGTGGTTTGTGCGTTGAGAGTTGCTTTTGTGTATTCTACCAAAGACCAGGATCTTGTGAACATCACCAAATACATGATAGCTCTTTTCGAGAAGTCCGGTCATATGGTAAAAGCTGTAGAAGTTGAAAACCTTTCTTCACCGATAAGTTTTAGGCCCTTCGATCTTGTGCTGGTGGGAGCAAAGATAACCAGCCTCTTTGGAGGCAAAATATCTCAGGAAGTAGTTAAGTTTCTACAGGGCGCTAACGGAATGGAAGGCAAAAAATCGGTTGCTTACGTAAAATCGGCGCTTTTTGGAACCGACAAGGCTCTGCGCCGTCTTATGGGGCACATGGAATCACGGGGTGCCTTCGTGGTCGATTTTGAAGCTATTAGAGGACAGAAAGAAGCGGAAGAACTGGTGAAACGTCATCTTTAGAGAAAGGAGGGTAAAAAATGGAAGAACGGTCGGGAAAGAACAAAGAGCTTTTTGAAGAGCTACTTTTTGGACCGATTGAAAAGCTTTTTGGACCCCTGGTCGATGATGAGGTGAAGAAACATCTCTCCCAGGCGCGGGTAGAACTGCTCAAAGCTATGCGGGTTGCGATAGACCGTGAAATTGAAAAAGCGGAAAAAAAGAAACAGGATTGAAAATGGTGCGCGGTGCTGGATTCGAACCAGCGACTTCCACCGTGTGAGGATGGCACTCTACCGCTGAGTTAACCGCGCACTGAACATCCGTAAGCATTATATGCAACTCCCTAACCCATGTCAACTAAGCACAGCTTAAAGAGTTAAGAAAAAGTGTAAAAGTAGCTGTAAAACTTAGTAGTGCTTAGGCACCGGGAAGTAGACTTTCTACCGCAAAATGGTAAAATAAAATGCTGTGTTGCAAACAGCTATCTCCCAAAAGGGGAGAAATCTTGATAGAAAAGGGGATATGTGATATGGCAGTGCACTTCAGTGAGCTCGGTCTGGTCAATACCCGCGACATGTTCCGCAAGGCCATGGAAGGTAAATATGCCGTTCCAGCTTATAACTTCAATAACATGGAACAGCTTCAGGCTATAATCATGGCCTGTGTGGAATGCAACTCTCCAGTTATACTACAAATTTCTAAGGGTGCTCGCAAATACGCTAACCAAACTCTATTGCGCCACATGGTACCAGGAGCAGTCCAGATGGCCCGGGAGATGGGCAGCAACATTCCCATTGCCCTCAACCTGGATCATGGCGACTCTTTTGAGCTTTGCAAAGCCTGCGTAGATAACGGCTTTTCCAACGTCATGATCGATGGTTCCCATTTGCCATATGAAGAAAATGTAGCCCTCACCAAAAAAGTAGTCGAATATGCCCACCCACATGATGTTACAGTCGAAGGAGAACTTGGAGTACTGGCGGGAATTGAAGAACACGTTTCTTCGGAAAAAAGTCACTACACTAAACCCGAGGAAGTAGAAGATTTTGTTTCCAGAACCGGTGTAGATAGCCTGGCTATTTCTATAGGCACCTCCCACGGAGCCTACAAGTTTAAGCTGAAACCAGGAGAACCACTTCCCGAGTTGCGCTTTGACATACTTGAGGAAATAGAAAGACGCCTCCCGGGCTTTCCTATTGTCCTTCATGGAGCTTCATCTGTGCTTAAAGAATATGTAGAAATCATAAACAAATACGGCGGTAAACTTGAAAACGCGGTGGGTGTGCCCGAAGACCAGATCAAGAGAGCAGCTCAATCAGCAGTTTGCAAAATCAACATCGATTCCGACGGACGCCTGGCCTTCACGGCTATGGTCCGCAAATACCTTGCTGAAAACCCGGCTGAGTTTGACCCTCGGAAATATCTTGGAGCAGCCAGAGAAGAACTCAAAAAAATGTATATAAGAAAATGTGAGTTACTGGGTAGCGCAGGTAAAGCTTGATTGTCAAAAGGCCTGGGTGTTGTCACCCAGGCCTTTTGGTATAGAAAGTCCTCTGTAGTATCGCTTCGTAAAGCTCCCAACAGCAAAGAGCGATTGATTATTGTTCTTTCCAAAAGCTCAAGATTAATCTTATTGACAGCTCTGACAGGCGGAAGGATTGTTGATTTCAGGAACTTCCACTTCAATATCAGGCATGGCTGCTGAAATATTGACTGACGCACGGTAAGAAACCCCGTGCCCGGCACTGTCTTCCCCCTCAAATACAACCAGGGCTTGACCCACAGTTATACCATGGGAGGAAAAATAATCCTGTACATCGCTTGAAAAAATTTCCACAGTCCATGATGCCCCTTCCGAGCCTTCATCCTGCAAGGGAGGAACCAGGATATAAACGAAAAAGGAACGCTCCAAAGAGGGAATAACGTTGCCCTGTGCGTCATAATAGTATATACGGCATCTGGTGATTTCAGTGCCCACCTTATTGAGGGGATAAAAAATGAATTTAACCCAGCGAGCAAAAGCAACCGATATCTCCTGATTAGCTGAAGAAGTATCAGTGTAAGAAGTAGCTTGGGATTCAGTTGATTCTTCCTCGGTTCCTTCCTGCGTGCTCGTGGTCATTTCCTGACTTGAACTTTGGGTAAAGCTGGAACTAGTAGTGCTCTGAAATTCCATAGTAGTACTCGAAATAACACCCACCGAACCTGTTGAGATTGGGGAACCATCTTCGTCAAGAATTTCCATTTTGATGCTTAGCTTAGCCGTGGGAAACATTGGATTATCGGCAAACCACCTGCAACCAGACAAAAACACCAGACACAAAACTACGACCATAGCGAACAAAACTTTTCTCATATGCCCTCCGGAGAAAAACCCAGCATTTTTTGAAGATTATACACCAAAGGCTGAGAGGTAAAAACCCTAACCTTTACAAAGCCCCAAAGACTAAAAGCACCCTGAAAGGTTCTATCTGATCCAAAGAAAAACCCTGATAAAGGAAACCGAAGTTGAGTGAACGCTTTTTAAAAACTCGGAGCTTATTTCTCAAAGAAACCGTTAGTTGGTGCCGAAGGGGGGAGTTGAACCCCCACGGGTTTTCACCCACTGGATCCTGATTCCAGCGCGTCTGCCATTTCCGCCACTTCGGCACGCATTCATAAATATATCACGGAACAAAGCTTTGTCAAGACATCTCCACCCCGGTAAGAAACTCAAAATCTTTTGAAAGTATCTTGTAATTTAAGTATTTAAGTATTAAAATACTTAAAAGAGGTGAAAGCACGTGGCGCATCCTTTCAAAATGCAAGAAGCAACTTCAATAGCTTTGCACAGCATGATTAAAATTGCCCGGGCTTACCCAGAACCACAACAAACCGCTGATTTGGCTTCCGAAATAGGAGTATCTAAAAACCATCTGGCGAAAGTACTTCAAAGACT
>CAZMZG010000036.1:12365-17411 GCA_964570785.1 uncultured Atribacterota bacterium
TGGCTTCCGAAATAGGAGTATCTAAAAACCATCTGGCGAAAGTACTTCAAAGACTTCACAAAGCAGGTCTTATCCTCTCAAAACGAGGCCCAAATGGAGGGGTAACACTCGCTAAAAGACCTCACGAAATAAGCCTCCTTGAAATATATGAGGCTATAGAGGGTAAATTCAGCCCGAATATCTGTTTATTGTCCAAAAAGGATTGCCCCTTCAAAAAATGCATAATGGGTAACTTGATCAGCGAAATGGGAAGGATTTTTGGTGATTTTTTCTCGTCACACTCCCTCGCTGATTTTGGGTCTAAAAATAACAGGAGGTGAATTAAAATTGTTCTGTTATCAATGTGAACAAACAGCACAAGGTACAGGATGCACAGCGTTTGGTGTTTGTGGCAAAGATCCAGAAGTAGCAGCCTTACAGGACTTGCTGGTGTATGTACTGGAAGGAATAGGGCAGTACGTATCGAGAGCGCGAAAAAACGGTTTGCAAGACCCGGAAATCGATCATTTTGCTTTAGAAGCACTCTTTGCAACCCTCACCAACGTTGATTTTGACCCCCAACAACTTGCGGAAAGAATCAAAAAAGCAGGCACACTAAAGGAGCGAGCACGGAAACTCTATGAAGAGTCTTGCAAAAAACAGGGTATCACTCCAGAAAAAATGGAAGGGCCAGCTCAATTCGTGGTTCAAGAAAGCTGGGACACTTCAGAAATGGTCCGCCAAGGGGAGCAAGTCAATCTCGAAAAAGACATAGAAAGTCTTGGCGAAGAAATTGCCGGAGCCAAACACTGTGTTCTTTACGGTCTGAAAGGTGTTGCAGCCTACGCTCACCACGCTCAGATCCTTGGTAAAGAGGACCAGGAGCTATACGACTTCTTTTATGAAACTTTAGCTTTTCTCGCTCAGGAAAATTATTCTCTCGAAGATCTGCTTTCCAGAGCACTCGAAGTAGGTCGCTGGAACCTAAAAGCCATGGAACTCTTGGACAATGGCCACGTTGAACGTTTTGGACATCCTCAACCGACGCCAGTACGCATCACCCCCAAGGCTGGCAAAGCTATTGTAGTTTCAGGTCACGACCTGGTTGACCTCGAAGCCTTGTTACAACAAACCCAAGACAAGGGTATTAATATATATACACATGGCGAAATGCTACCGGCTCACGGTTATCCCGGACTGAAAAAGTATCCGCATCTCGTAGGCAACTATGGAGGCGCATGGCAAAATCAGCAGAAAGAATTCGATGCCTTTCCGGGGGCCATTCTTATGACCACCAACTGCATCCAAAAACCGAGAGAAAGCTACAAAGACCGAATTTTTACCTGTGGACCAGTAGGCTGGCCGGGAGTTTTGCACATTAGAAATCGCGATTTTACGCCGGTTATTGAAAAGGCGCTCTCTTTGCCAGGATTCGAGAAAGATGAACCCGAAAAATCAATCACTGTAGGTTTTGCCAGAAATGCTGTGCTGAGTGTTGCCCCAAAAGTTATCGAAGCAGTCAAGCAGGGCAAAATAAGGCACTTTTTCTTAATAGGCGGGTGTGATGGAGCAAAACCAGGACGCAACTACTATACCCAACTCGCTCAAATGGTTCCCCAAGACTGCGTGATTCTCACTCTGGGTTGTGGTAAATACCGTTTTAACAAGCTCGACTTTGGTACCGTAGAAGGTATTCCTCGTTTGCTTGATGTAGGGCAGTGTAATGATGCTTATTCTGCCATCCAGATTGCTCTGGCACTTTCAGAAGCTTTTGGCGTAGAAGTAAACGAATTACCTCTTTCCCTCATTCTCTCGTGGTATGAGCAAAAAGCTGTTGCAATTCTTTTAACCCTTTTGCACTTGGGCATAAGAGACATTCGTCTTGGCCCCAGTATGCCAGCATTCGTAAAACCAGCAGTATATAATGTCCTTAAAGACCAGTTTAACCTCCTCCCTATAACTACTCCCCAAGAAGACTTGAAAGCAATACTTGGGTGATTTAACTAAAACAATCCCGCAGGGAGCAAGTCTAAAATAAAGACTTGCTCCCTGCGGGATTGGCAATTCACTCAAAAAGAAAACCAAACCTGAAAAACTTCTATCTTTTCAGCCAATACGCGGCCGGGCAGTAGACGAACGAGCCACAAAGTAAGGTTTAACTACTACTGTCCTTTTGCCAATCTCTTTACCTTTAATCAGGCTATCAAGCATTTCCACTCCCAAACGGGCTATTTCCTCAAAAGGTTGCGCTACTGTAGTAAGGGGAGGAGAAATTACCTCACACATGGGCACGTTATCAAAACCAACCACCGAAATATCTCCAGGGATATTCAATCCTTTGCTACGGAAGACCTGTATAACTCCAAAAGCCATCATATCATTATGAGTAAAAACAGCAGTGGGCAAACTACTAGCCGAAAGCATTTTTAAAGCAGCTTCTCTACCGCCATCAATTCTAAAATTACTCTCAAAGATGTATTCGTTATGAAGATCAATTCCTGCTCTTCTAAGACCTTCACGAAAACCCTCAAGCCTTTCTCTACATAACCCTATCTTCAAGGGACCGGTTATACAGGCAAGGCGACGGTGTCCCATTTCGACAAGGTGTTGAGCAGCAAGGAAGCCTCCCAAAAAATTGTCAAGCTTTACTGTTGGCGCAAACTCCGTTTCCAGAGTCCTGTCCAGAACCACGTAAGGAATTCGCTTGAGATAAGAAGACATAAAAAGAATACTTTCATCAGAAACTCTGGAGAAAATTATGCCGTCTACTTTTCTTTGAACTAAAACAAAAAGATAATCTCTCTCCTTGTTTTTATCATTGTTGGTATTACAAAGAATCACACTGTAACCACGCAGGGATAGAAATTTTTCAAGATATTTGGCCAACCTGGCAAAAACGAGGTTCTCCACGTCCGGAACCAAGCAACCCACAAGGCGAGTTTTTTGCTGGCGCAACCCCCGAGCCAGAAGGTTGGGTTGATAATTTAGTTTTTCAATAGCCTCCATAACTCGGGAACGCTTTTCCGGACTAACCCTTCCCGAGTTATTTATAACCCTGGATACAGTAGCAATAGATACTCCCGCCAGCTTAGCGACGTCTTTGATGGAAGGCATTTGAAAACGTTATCCTCTTTTTTTAAATATCGTAACAGTTTACAGGATAATTTTCAATTCCTTTAGCACTTGACATACATTTTTGCGTTGTGTTATATTGAGGAAAACGTTAACAAATTACCCTCTTTGCTCTGATCAAAGAAAGGAGATTGTTAACATGGGGAACAATGCAAAAAGTATCATTGAAAATGCCCTCCTCCAAGGTAAAGGAGTGTTTCGTCTCTTTCCAACCTGGGTGCCCCGCGCCTTCTGCATTCCGGGAAAAAGACTTAAGTTACACCCCGATGACTACTATGCTCTTGGAGCTCACCGCGGGGGTATTGACGAGCGATGGTTCGCTTCCACAGTGAAAGCTGATAATGGCCCAGAAACGCCTCCCGATGAAGGATTGAGTTATATCTACTTTGAGGATGGAAGCAAAGAACATAAAGTTCTTCTTAAAGACGCAATAGAACTTATGGGGAAAGAAATTCTTGGGGAGGAAATAATGCGAAAACATGGCGGATGGACCATGTTTGCTAAATTCTTTGATAACATGGACCCTCTTCCTCACCATGTACACCTAGATGATGAAAAAGCCTCAAAAGTGGGCCAGCTTGGTAAACCAGAAGGTTACTACTTCCCAAAACAGCTAAACAACCACGGCGGTTACTTTCCCTACACCTTCTTCGGGCTTAACCCTGGCACCAAGCGTGAGGACATTGTAAACTGTTTGAAAAACTGGGATAAAGGAGACAATGGTATTCTCTACTACTCCAGAGCCTACAAACTCAAGTTGGGAACTGGTTGGAATGTTCCTCCCGGCATCCTTCACGCGCCCGGTTCGCTTTTAACCTACGAACCACAGAGAGCTTCAGACGTGTTTGCTATGTTCCAAAACATTGTGTGGGATAAGTATCTTTCTTGGGATCTCCTGGTAAAAGATGTTCCCGAAGAACACAAAAATGACCTGGACTACATAGTGGACTTGCTCGATTGGGAAGCAAACCTGAACCCCAACTTTTTTGAAGATCACTTTCTACCACCTAAACCGGTAAAGCCAATTGAAGAAATGCATGCTGAAGGATATGAAGAAAACTGGGTAGTCTATAACAATGACTTCTTTGCTGCAAAAGAACTTACCGTATTTCCAAAAAGTTCGATAACCATCAAAGAGAATGGACCTTACGGAGTAATCGTAATTGAGGGCCATGGTCGTTTTGGCACTCTGGAAATCGAGTCGCCCCAGTTAATCCGTTTTGGACAAATGACTAAAGATGAATTGTTCGTTACCTACAAAGCTGCTCGAGAGGGAATAACCATAACCAACTTAAGCGATAGAGAAAATTTGGTAATGCTTAAGCATTTTGGTCCGGAGGTCTAGTAACTTGCCTGAAAAAGCAATCCTCCGTTTCGAGAAAGTAAGCAAACGTTTTCCTGGGGTCTTGGCTCTCGATGAAGTAAGTTTTGACGTAAAACAAGGCGAAGCACATGCTCTGGTGGGGGAAAACGGAGCAGGCAAATCCACGTTGATAAAAATAGTAACCGGGGTCCATCGTAAAACCTCTGGAGAGATCTACTACGAAGGAAAACCAGTGGACTTTCACACTCCCCACGAAGCCCTTGCCAAAGGCATCGCCGCAATCTACCAGGAGTTCAACTTAATTCCTGCACTTACAGTTGCTGAAAACATTTTTATGGGCCACCATTTTCTTACGCCTCGTGGTTTAGTAGACTGGTCCAAAATGCGTAAGGAAGCCAAAAAACTACTGGATTTCTTAGATGTAGACATTGATGTTGATACTAAAGTTCGGGATTTGGGAGTCGCCAAAAAACAGGTTGTGGAAATTGCTAAAGCATTATCTCTAAATGCCAAAATTTTGATCATGGACGAACCTACGGCAGCATTAGCTCAAAAAGAAGTTTCTAAACAAATCTCCATAATTGAGGACATGATTATTAAGGGTGTAGATG